>CAZGVX010000137.1:0-1213 GCA_964529225.1 uncultured Sphingobium sp. | reverse complement strand
AGGATCGGCTTCGCGCCCTTTTTGCCCTCGCGCGCATCGGCAATCGCCTGCCGCAGCGCCATCGGCACCTTGTTCGACAGCGAGTAATCAATCGCGCCGAAATCGGTGACATCGTCGTTCAGATAGTCATATTGGAAAATCTCCGCTCCCGCGAAGGCCGGGTTCGACTTCATGATCGTGACATCCGCCTGATCGAGCGTAGACATGAACACGTTGCGCAGATTGCTGTGCTTGGCCTCCAGATTGCCGACGCCTGCGCACATGTCCCACACCAGATAGCGGTCCTGCCAGTTGTCGCCCAGCGTCGCGCGCAACTGGTCATAGGCTTTGTCGACGATGTGCAGCGGCGTGTAATAGGCACCCTTGAACTTCTGCTCGTCGACGGGGAGCAGGCTGTCGCGCCGTTCGAGCAGATAATGGCGATGCTTCAACTCGGGCGGGCGGTGATAGATCGCCCAGAAATTGTCATATCCCCGCTTGGTCGCCAGCTCATATGTCTGGCCGTTCAGCAGGAATGTCGGCCCGGCCGCCGTCATCAGCAGGCGCGCGGGCAGGTTGGTCATCGCCTCGTTCGTGCCGTCATGCATGATGTCGGCAAAGAACAGGACAGCATAGTCCGCCTGCGCCGTTACGCCCAGCTCGGCACCGATGAGGTCGACCCAGCGGTCGAACACCTGGCGCAGATTGTCGGGCGTAATCGGTGTGCGGATGATCCGCCGTTCACGGATCGCGTCCCTCGCCGCCTTGATGAACGCGGCCTCATCATGCGCGATGGTATATTCGACGATATGCGCCTGCACGTAAGGGGCGATCTGCGCGGCCAGTTCCTTGCTCGCCTGTGATCCCGATTTCGGCCAGACGATGCTCCTGTCGTCGAGCAGGGGCAGGGCTTTGTCGGTCGGCATGATCGCCGCCTTTTCCCTGTCGATGACGGACAGGAACGCCGGTATCGCCTCGCCGCGTTTCTTTGCCGCGCGGATGTAGAACATCAGCTGTGCGAACATCAGGATGGAGGGGGTGGGGGCGTCCTTGGCCTCGAACCAGATTTCCTCGGTCTGGATGTCGACCAGACCCTTGAAATAGGATTTCAGGCCGAGCGCGCGGATATAGGCGTCCTTGACGTCCTCTTCCGTTTTGGCGCGGGCAAGGTCCGCCAGCAAACTCATCCTGTTCCCCCCGATGATCGCAGTGCACCTGTCCTTAGGCGGTGTGA
>CAZGVX010000136.1:0-1387 GCA_964529225.1 uncultured Sphingobium sp. | reverse complement strand
TCCGCTACGAAAAGACCGCGCCCGGCGTCGGCCCGGTCGATCCCGACGAGATCATCAAGGGCTTCGAGGTGACGCGCGGCAATTATGTGCTGCTGGAGGACGCCGAAATCGAGGCAGTGAAGATTGAAAGCCGCAAGACGCTCGAACTGGTCCAGTTCGTCGGTGCGCACGAGATTGACGTGCTCTATTTCGAAAAGCCCTATTTCGTCGTGCCTGCCGACGATCTGGCGGAGGAAGCCTATGTCGTGCTGCGCGAGGCCCTGAAGGCCGCGCAGAAAGTCGCGCTGGGCCAGCTTTCGGTGCGCGGACGCGAGCAGCTCGTCTCGCTGAAGCCCTGCGGGCGCGGGCTGGTTCTCGAAGTGCTGCGCTATGGCGACGAAGTGCACAAGGCGCAGGGCTATTTCCGCGATATCGGCGACGACAAACCAGACGCGGACCTGCTCGACCTCGCCACAACTCTCATCGAGAAGAAGACGGCTCCATTCAAGCCGGAAGCTTTTCATGACCGCTATGTCGATGCGCTTCACCGGCTGATCGAGGCAAAGCAGAAGAGCGGGAAGCGCATTCTCGAGGATGTCGACGCGCCCGAAACAAACAAGGGCGGTAATGTCATCGACCTCATGGCCGCGCTTCGGAAATCGGTTGAGGTCGGTGGCAAGGCGGCACCGCAAAGCAAGGCGAAAGCCAAAGCCAAAGTGCCGGCCAGGAGCAGTGCCGCGACCACCCGCTCTCGACCGCGCAAAAGAGCCTGACCCCAATGACGCGCACTCGGGCGAAAGCGGCGGCGAGCAACAGCGCATCTGATCTGCTCGCCAAATATAACGAGAAGCGGGATTTCACCCGGACATCGGAACCCGAGGGCAGGCCCGCAAAGGGCGAGGACGGTAACCGCTTCATCGTCCAGCAGCATGCCGCGACCCGGCTCCACTGGGATTTCCGGCTGGAAGTGGAGGGCGTCCTTAAAAGCTGGGCTGTGACGAAAGGCCCGAGCGCGGACCCGCATGACAAGCGCCTCGCGGTCCGCACCGAGGATCATCCGGTGGCCTATGCCGAATTCGAGGGGGTCATCCCCCCGGGCGAATATGGCGGCGGTACGGTCATGCTCTGAGATCGTGGCAGCTGGTCGCCGGTCAAGGGAAAGAGCGCGGCTGACCTTGAAAAGGGGCATCTGCACTTCACTCTGGACGGGGAACGAATGCGGGGCGAGTGGCTGCTCGTGCGGATGAAGGGCAGGCCCGGCGAGAAGCGGGAGAACTGGCTCCTGCGCAAGATCGACGATGCGCACGCAGGGACGGGTGATGCGCTGGTTGCGCAACACCTTACCAGCGTGCTCACCGGCCGCACCATGGCGGAGATCGCCGCTGACCGGGCGGGCGCCTTTTCGCTC
>CAZGVX010000135.1:0-1419 GCA_964529225.1 uncultured Sphingobium sp. | reverse complement strand
TGTCCATCTTCGGCCGCGCGACGCCTGTCGAGCTCGACTTCGAGGAAGTCGAGCTCTCCAAGTAGCCCATCCGCAGGGGGCCGAACGTCAGACCAGTTCGGCCAGCGACGCTGCGTCGAAGTCCCTGAGATGCTCCGTATCGCCCGCCGCGATTTTCTGCACCCATGATGCGTCGTTCAGCAATGCGCGGCCAACGGCGATCAGGTCGAACTCGTCTCTTCCCAGCCGCTCCAGCAAGCTGTCGAGGGGCGCGTGCACGGAGGACTCGCCGGCGAACGCACCGAAAAAGTCGCTGGAAAGACCGACAGATCCGACGCTGATGGTTGGCACGCCGGTGAGCTTCTTTGCCCAACCGGCAAAGTTGAGCCCCTTCTCCCCGTCCACCTCCGGGAACTCAGCCTCCCAGAAGCGCCGTTGCGAGGCGTGGATCATGCTGGCACCGGCATCGACCAGGGGTTGCAGCCAGCGGGCCATTTCATCCGGCGTTTCCGCAAGGCGCGACGCGTAATCCTGCTGCCTCCACTGGCTGACGCGGATGATGACGGGGAACCCCGGCCCGACCGCTTTTCGCACCGCGCTGACGACGGACACCGCAAAACGGCTGCGAGCCTCGATCGAGTCCCCACCCCATTCGTCAGTGCGATGGTTGGTGCCGGGCCAGAAGAATTCGTCAATGAGATAACCGTGCGCCCCGTGAAGCTCGACCACGTCGAAACCCAGTGCCTTGGCATCGCCGGCGGCGGCGGCAAAAGCCGCGATGGTATCGGCAATATCGGCTTCGCTCATCGCCTTGCCACGCGGGTTACCCGGTGCGAGAAGGCCTGAGGGGCTTTCGACCTCCGCCTCCGGCGTCCACCCTCCCTGACCACGTGTAGCACCTGTATGCCAGATTTGCGGCCCCATGCGTCCGCCCGCTGCGTGGACTGCGTCGATCACGCTCTTCCATCCGGCCAATGCCGACTCACCATGAAAAAGGGGGATGTTCGGCTCATTTCGCGACGCCGGGCGATTGACGACCGTGCCCTCGGACAGGATGAGGCCGACCTCGCCTTCGGCACGGCGACGATAATAGGCCGCGTTGTCCGGCCCCGGTATACCGCCCGGCGCCATATTCCTCGTCATCGGTGCCATGACAATGCGATTCTTCAGCACAAGATCGCCCAGCGTAAACGGCTGGAAAAGAACATCGATCGATGCGTTCATCCTTCGGCTCCCAATGATGATCGAGGCCTCGACATATTGCGTCGCAAAAACGTTTCAAGTCGAAACCCTTTTCTTCGCCGCAAGATATTGTGCTTTGCTTTTGGCTGGAACCGCACTATGCGCGCCGGTGGTCTGCCCGGCCTCGGCTTTGGGCAGCCATCGCGCGGGAGGCCGCCCTTCGGGACTGCCGTTTGCACCGCTAAACTTGAACCGGCC
>CAZGVX010000134.1:0-1433 GCA_964529225.1 uncultured Sphingobium sp. | reverse complement strand
CGCGATGGACAGCGATTATTCGCGCGAGCCGATTCCATCCTCAAGGAATTGCTGGAGATAGAAGAACTCTTCTGCTTCGGCAGGGAGCGGTCGTTGAGAGGCGAATTGATCGTTGGATGTCAGGAGGGGCTCAGCTGGTCGCTTGTTCCCAGAGCGATCGAGCGACTGAACGCTCGCCATCCGAACTTAAGCGTGGTCCAGAAGACCGTATTCATGGACGAGGGCAATGCGCCCATCCTCTCCGGCGCCGTCGACGTCCTCATAACCTTTGTCGTTAATCCGCCGCCCGATTCCGGTGTTGACACCGAAATTCTTTGCGAACCGTCCTCATACGCGATGATGCGCGCCGGTCATCCGTTGTCCGAAAACCGTAGCCACGTGAATCTGGAGGAACTTGTCCAGTATCCGCATGTATTTATTCTCGACGGTCCGGCATGGGATTTGTTCACTGGCATGTATCGCGACAAAGGGCTAACACCGAAGTTCGACAAAGTCAGCAACATCAGCACGAGCGCGCAGGCGATCGTCGGACGCAGCGACAGCGTTTCGCTTCGTGTGGTCAAGCCGGCCCACGATCGCTCTCCGCTGGGCGATCAGCTCGCCTTCATGCCAATTGCCGACGCGACGAGGCATGCGACAGTGGTCGCCGCCTGGGCCAAGAGCAAGCACAGCGGTGCGCCCGCCAAGGTAGAAGGCCTTGTTGCGGAGTGCCGAGAGCTGTTTGCCAATGGTGTCATGCGCGAACATCTTTTTTATGATGCGCTGACCGCTGTGGCCATGCCCGGCCCCAACGGCTAAGAGTGCGCGCGAGCGGATCTGGTCGAAACAGGCCCTGCTTACGCATATGCGATGACCGTCGGCAGTGGTCCATGCCGGTCGATCCATGGTCCAGATAGCGTCGCGGTTAGCTGAATGCCTCGAAAACCTCTGGCGCTCAGCGCGGCTGAGCGATTCACTGCGTTCGGCGATGAGTTCGCGGCAGGCTGTTTGTGGGGGTAATATGGAGCATCTGGCACGGCTAACGAGGGCGGCGAGCCGTTGGCGACGTTGACCAAGGTGATCGACATCGAGCCGTTCCGCTACCGCCTGGAGTCGGCGCTGAAGTGCTCGGATGGCTTGCAGGGGCCA
The DNA here is from genome assembly GCA_964529225.1 of uncultured Sphingobium sp. Taxonomy (GTDB): domain Bacteria; phylum Pseudomonadota; class Alphaproteobacteria; order Sphingomonadales; family Sphingomonadaceae; genus Sphingobium. The sequence goes on along the minus strand of CAZGVX010000134.1, from coordinate 305 downwards.
GGCCTTCCTACAGCCCTGTGCAGATGTTCAAGGTTTTGATGTTGGAGGCATTGTAGAACCTGTCTGACGATCATGCGGAGTTCCAAATCAGGGACAGGCTCTCGTTTGTGCGATTTCCGGGGCTGACCCCCAACCTGACGAGCCCCGACACCGGGACTGGCTGTTTCGCAAGCAACTGGCGCAGGCCTGGGCGATCGGCAAGCTCTTCGCACTGTTCGACGAACGACGGCGCGCGAGCGGACACCTGGCGCAAGGCGGACAGATCATCGACGCCACGGTGATTGCTGCGCCGCGCCAGCAGCTCA
>CAZGVX010000133.1:0-1448 GCA_964529225.1 uncultured Sphingobium sp. | reverse complement strand
GCTTGCCGAGCAGGTTCTGGCGGAAGCGGCCCTGCTTGCCCTTCAGCATGTCGGAGAGCGACTTTAGCGGACGCTTGTTGGCGCCGGTGATGATGCGGCCGCGTCGGCCGTTGTCGAACAGCGCGTCGACCGCTTCCTGCAGCATGCGCTTCTCGTTGCGCACGATAATGTCGGGCGCGCGCAGCTCCATGAGGCGCTTCAGGCGGTTGTTGCGGTTGATGACGCGGCGGTAGAGGTCGTTAAGGTCCGACGTCGCGAAGCGGCCGCCGTCGAGCGGCACCAGCGGGCGCAGCTCCGGCGGGATGACCGGCACGACCTCGAGGATCATCCATTCCGGGCGGTTGCCGGATTCGATGAAGCTCTCGACGACCTTGAGCCGCTTGATGATCTTCTTGGGCTTCAGCTCGGACTTGGTGACCGCGAGCTCTTCCTTGAGCGCGCGGGCTTCGCCCTCCAGGTCGAGGGCGTTCAGCATATGCTTGACCGCCTCCGCGCCGATGCCGGCAGTGAAGGCGTCCTCGCCATATTCGTCCTGCGCGTCAATCAGCTCGTCCTCAGTCAGGAGCTGATAGCGTTCCAGCGGGGTCAGGCCCGGCTCGATGACGATGTAGCTCTCGAAATAGAGGACGCGCTCGAGCTGCTTGAGCTGCATGTCGAGGAGGAGGCCGATGCGGCTCGGCAGCGACTTCAGGAACCAGATGTGCGCGACCGGCGCGGCCAGTTCGATATGGCCCATGCGCTCGCGGCGGACCTTGGAGACGGTCACTTCCACGCCGCACTTTTCGCAGACGATGCCCTTATACTTCATGCGCTTGTACTTGCCGCACAGACACTCGTAATCCTTGATCGGACCGAAGATGCGCGCGCAGAACAGGCCGTCACGCTCGGGCTTGAACGTGCGGTAGTTGATCGTCTCGGGCTTCTTGATCTCGCCGAAGGACCAGGAGCGGATGCGCTCGGGGGAGGCGATGCCGATCTGGATCTGGTCGAAGACCTCGGCCTTCGCTTGCATCGGATTGGCGAAATTGGTCAGTTCGTTCATCTGTCAAATCCCCATCAAAGGGCTGAAATTCGGGTGAAGCGGAGGGCGCGCCGCGCAGCGCGCCCAACCGTCCAGTTTACTCCGCCGCCTCGGGCAGCTCGCCCATCGGGTTGCCGTTCTCGTCGGTGAGGTCCTCCAGCGCCGCCAGTTCGACGTTGAGGCCGAGCGAGCGCATTTCCTTGACGAGCACGTTGAAGCTCTCGGGAATGCCCGCCTCGAACGTGTCGTCGCCCTTGACGATCGCCTCATAGACCTTGGTGCGGCCGACGACGTCGTCCGACTTCACCGTCAGCATTTCCTGAAGCGTGTAGGCGGCGCCATAGGCCTGGAGCGCCCAGACCTCCATTTCACCGAACCTCTGGCCGCCGAACTGCGCCTTGCCGCCCAGCGGCTGCTGGGTGACGAG
>CAZGVX010000132.1:0-1448 GCA_964529225.1 uncultured Sphingobium sp. | reverse complement strand
GCATAGCCCGCGCCCTCGCCGCCCGGATAGAGACCGGCGGTGTTGACGCTCTGCATGTCCCGCCCCCGCGTGATGCGCACCGGCGAGCTGGTCCGCGTCTCCACCCCGGTCAGCATCGCGTCGGGATGGTCGTAACCCGCGATCTGCCGCCCGAACACCGGCAGCGCCTCGCGGATCGCGTCCATGGCGAAATCCGGCAGGCACAGGGCGAGGTCGGTCGGTGTCACGCCCGGCTGATAGCTGGGCACGACCGCGCCGATACGGGTCGAGGCGCGCCGCGCGAGCACGTCCTCGACGCGCTGGCCGGGCGCGCGATAGCCGCCGCCGCCCGCCTGAAAGGCGAGGCTCTCCCACTGCCGCTGATAGGCGATGCCGGCGAGAGGCCCGCCCGGATAGTCGCGTTCCGGCGCGATATCGACGACGAGGCCGGAATTGGCGTTGAACTCGGCGCGGCTGTACTGGCTCATGCCGTTGGTGACGACGCGCCCCGGCTCGCTCGTTGCCGCGACGACTCGTCCGCCGGGACACATGCAGAAGCTATAGACGGAGCGGCCGTTCGACGCCTTGTGCGCCAGCGCATAGGCGGCCGCGCCGAGCAGCTTGTTGCCCGCGTCCGCGCCATAGCGCGCGCGGTCGATCCAGCTTTGCGGATGTTCGATGCGCACCCCGATGGCGAAGGGCTTTGCCTCCACATGCACGCCCCGGTCGTGCAGCGTCTGGAACGTGTCGCGCGCGCTGTGCCCCACGGCCAGGATGACGTGGCTGGCCTCCAACTGCGTGCCGTCCGACAGGTGGAGCCCGACGAGGCGGCGCGTGCAATCCGGCGCTTCCGCTATCTCGAAGTCGGAGACGCGCGTGCCAAAGCGATATTCGCCGCCCAGCCGCTCGACCTCCGCTCGGATGTTGATGACCATGGTGACAAGGCGAAAGGTGCCGATATGCGGATGCGCCTCCCACAATATGTCGTCGGGCGCCCCGGCCTTGACGAACTCCTCCAGCACCTTGCGGCCGAGGTGGCGCGGGTCCTTGATCCGGCTGTAGAGCTTGCCGTCTGAGAAGGTGCCGGCGCCGCCCTCGCCGAACTGCGCGTTGGATTCAGGGTCGAGCACGCCCCGGCGCCACAGGCCCCATGTGTCCTTCGTGCGCTCGCGAACCGCCTTGCCGCGCTCGATGATGATGGGGCGGAACCCCATCTGCGCGAGGGTGAGCGCCGCCATGACGCCGCAGGGACCGGCGCCGATGACGACCGGGCGCGGGCCCTTGTAGGTCGCGGGGGCGGTGACAGGCGCGTGGTAGCGCATGTCCGGCGTCGGGCGGATGTGCGGATCGTCGGCATGGGCGGCGAGGAGCGCGGCCTCGTCCGCCGGGTCCAGCGTCAGGTCGAGCGTGTAGACGAGCTTGATCGCGCCCCGCTTGCGCGCGTCATTGCCCCGGCGGAAGATGTGGAG
>CAZGVX010000131.1:0-1616 GCA_964529225.1 uncultured Sphingobium sp. | reverse complement strand
ACATGCGCGACATCGCCGGGCGCATCCGCGCGCTGGCGGAGGCGTCGCGCTGATGGTGCCGTTTACGCGCATCACCGTCATCGGCCTCGGTCTTATCGGCTCCTCCATCTGCCGCGCGGTCAGGGCCTATTTGCCCGGCGCGCGCGTCACCGGCCACGACGCCGATGCTGAGGTGCGCGAGACGGCGCGGCGCATCGGCCTGTGCGACGATGTGACGGACACGGCGGGGGCGAGCGTGATCGACGCCGATCTGGTCGTGCTGTGCGTGCCGGTCGGCGCGATGGGCCGCGCGGCCGAAGCGATCGCGGCCGATCTGCCGCCCGAATGCATCGTCAGCGACGTGGGCGGTGCCAAGGCAAGCGTGGCGCAGGCGCTGCGCGCGGCCCTGCCCGGCGCGGTCATCGTGCCCGGCCACCCGGTCGCGGGGACAGAGCATTGCGGGCCGGAGTCCGGCTTTGCCAGCCTGTTCAGGGGCCGCTGGTGCATCCTGACGCCGCTCGCCGACACGCCGGATCACGCGACGGCACGGGTGCGGGCGCTGTGGGAGGGCTTCGGCGCCGAGGTCGAGGAGATGACGCCCGCGCATCACGATCTCGTGCTCGCCGTCACCAGCCATGTGCCGCATCTCATCGCCTATACCATCGTCGGCACCGCGTCGGACTTGGAACAAGTCACGCGCGGCGAGGTGATCAAATATTCGGCGGGCGGCTTTCGCGACTTCACCCGCATCGCCGCGTCCGATCCGACGATGTGGCGCGACGTGTTCCTGAACAACCGCGAGGCGGTGCTGGAGATCATGCAGCGCCTGACCGAGGACCTCAATGCCATGCAGAAGGCGATCCGCAACGGCGATGGCGAGACGTTGTTCGACGCCTTCGCCCGGACCCGCGCGATCCGCCGCTCGATCATCGAAATGGGGCAGGACGACGCCAAGGCGGATTTCGGGCGGGTGCATTAGATTTTCGGTATCGGTTCTCCAAGCAACCCCCATGCCTCAAGATGCTCCACTAGCATGGCTTCCGGCAACTCCTTGCGAAACCCGAGTGACCGGACACTGCCGTTCCGCTTTGGAGTTCTTGCCCACTCCTGAGCGCGTGGCACCAGTTTCTGTTCGAGTGTCTCGGGGGAGGCTAAATAGATGTGTCCTTGTCCACTTCGAGTGCGATGTAAAATTGCAATCACGGATGCCACGAACCCAGGAACACGATTAAAGACCGGCTCGCCGCGCCATAATTGGCCTTCTGTCCATGGAGATCCGTTAACCACCACATGATCACGCGACGCTGAACTCATGCTGCCCTTAACCTGAACATAGACAGCGCGTTTCGTGTTATAAACAATAAGATCAATATTTGGGCAGTTAATACCAAAAACAATGTTGGCGTCGTGTACAACGTAACCTCGATCCTCTATCGATCTTTGAACCGTTCTCTCCACTTGCCGATAGTCCATTTTGTCTATCGTGCGGAGCAAATTGGAAGCGCTCATAGTTGCATCTCCTCACTCCCCCGGCGCGGTCGCCCTGATCGCCAGCGCATGCACGGTGCCGTCGCGCACGAGGTCGCCCACCGCCTGATTGACGAGCCGCTGCCGCGCCAGTCGGCCCATGCCCGCAA
>CAZGVX010000130.1:0-1674 GCA_964529225.1 uncultured Sphingobium sp. | reverse complement strand
CCCGCCGCCAGCGCCAGCATCTGATGGCCGAGGCAAATGCCGAACAAGGGCACGTCCGCGTCGAGCAGCGCCCGGATTACCGGCACGGCATATTCGCCCGTTGCGGCCGGATCGCCGGGACCGTTGGAGAGGAACACGCCAGCGGGCTTCAGCGCCATGATCGCCTCGAACGTCGCCTGCGCGGGCAGGACCGTCACCCTGGCACCCGCGCGGACGAGGTTGCGGAAGATGTTGTGCTTGGCGCCATAGTCTATCGCCACCACATGCGGGCGCTCGCCCTCGCCCGCCGCCTCATAGCCGAACCCCAGCCGCCACGGCCCGCCATCCCAGCAGCGTTCCTCGCCCGTGACCTCGATGGCAAGGTCCATGCCTTCAAGGCCCGGCCACGCGTTCGCCATCCGGTGCAGTTCGGCGAGGTCGAAGTCCCCCTCCGGATCGTGCGCAATCACGGCATTGGGCGCGCCCTTCTCCCGGATCATCCGGGTGAGCGCCCGCGTGTCGACCCCCGCCAGCCCGATGCGGCCGCTCCGCTGGAGCCAGGCGTCGAAATGTTCGGCGTTGCGGAAATTGCTGGGCGCGGTCACGTCCTGCCGCACGATGCAGCCCAGAGCCCAGGGCTTGTCCGCCTCGACATCCTCGGCATTGGTGCCGACATTGCCGATATGGGGAAAGGTGAAGTTGATGATCTGGCCGGCAAAGCTCGGGTCGGTCATGATCTCCTGATAGCCGGTCATGGCGGTGTGAAAGCACAGCTCGCCCACCGCCTCGCCCGCCGCGCCGAACCCCCGGCCGAACACGACGCTTCCGTCCGCCAGCACCAATACCCCCGTGCATCCTTTGGGCACGGCGGGGTAAGTGGCGTCAGCCATCATCGGATTCCTTCATGGTTCGGAGGCCTGCACCATGCACAGGCTAAACGGCCGGGTCGATAGGCCCGCCGCCGTTGCCGGTCAATCTATGAATTGCAGCGGGCGCGCGCTATCATCACCGCTTTCCGATTGACTGGTTCTGGATAGGGGGGAGCGCGCCGCCATGATTCGCGACGAGATTAAGGCCGCACAGGTTGCGGCGATGAAGGCGGGCGAGAAGGAACGGCTTGCGGCCGTGCGCCTGATCCTCGCCAAGCTCAAGGATCGCGACATCGAGTTGCGCACGGCCTCCAGCGTCCCCGATGACGACGCGACAGTGGTCGATGTGCTTCAGAAGATGGTCAAGCAGCGCCGCGAGTCGATCGCCATGTACGAGCAGGGCAACCGGCCCGAACTTGCCGCCGCCGAAGCAGCCGAGCTTGCCGTGATCGAAGGGTTCCTGCCCAAGCAGCTGACCGATGCCGAAACCACCGCCGCGATCGAGACGATCAAGGCGGAGATCGGCGCGTCGTCGGTCAAAGACATGGGCCGGGTGATGGCCGTGCTCAAGGAACGGCACGGCACCGTCATCGACATGGCGAAGGCCAGCGGCCTTGTGAAGGCGGCACTGGCCTGACGCCCGCCCTTCGGGCATAGTCTCGGACCCCATGAGTCTTTCGCCCCAGTTCCTTGACGAGGTCCGTGCGCGCACAACCCTCTCCGCCCTGATCGGCCGCACGATCAAGGTGACCAAGGCCGGGCGCGAGCACAAGGCCTGCTGCCCCTTCCACAACGAGAAGACGCCCAGCTTCACGATCAACGACGA
>CAZGVX010000129.1:0-1713 GCA_964529225.1 uncultured Sphingobium sp. | reverse complement strand
GGCGCCTGGGCGTGGGAGCGGGTGATGCCGCTCCTCGCCGAGGCGGGCCATGGCGCGCACGCGGTCGAGCTGCCGGGGATGGGCACGGACCGGACGCCGCTCGCCACGCTGACGCTCGTCGACTGGATCGACCATGTCGCATCGCTCGCCAGTGCGGCGCCGGAGCCGGTCATCCTTGTCGGTCACAGCCGGGGCGGCCACATCGCCAGCGCCGTGGCCGAGGCGGTGCCCGACGCGGTGGCGATGCTTGTCTATGTCGCGGGCGTTCTGTTGCCGGACGGCTGCGCGGCGCGCGATCTTGTCGCCCGCTACCCCGAATGTGCCGGAACCGCGCGGCTCCTGGTGCCGGAGGCCGATGGCCCGATGGCGGGCAAGGCCTCCCGCCTTGGGCCGGGGGCCTGCGACCTGCTGTGCAACGCGACCGCGCTCAACTGGTGCGATCGCGCGGCGGGGCATTTTACGCCCGAGCCGCACTGGGCGCTGGCGACGCCGGTCACGCTGACGCCGGAGCGGTTCGGGCGGGTGCCGCGCGCCTATGTCGAGTGCGACAAGGATCGCGCGATCCCGCTCTCGGCGCAGCGGGGGATGCGCGCGCTGCTGCCGTGCGACCCGGTCATCACCCTGGCGGCCGACCACTCCCCCTTTTACTCGGCGCCCGGCCCGCTCGCCGCGGCGCTCGGCGCCATAGCGGCGTTCAGCCGAAAGGTCGCGGCATGAGCGCGCGATTACACTTTGCGACCCGAAACGCGCTTGCTTCCCGCGCGCTGTCCTGCACGAAGGCGCAGGGACAGTTTGCAAGGGAGACTGACGCATATGCGCAAATGGCATCGCTGGCTGGCGGTATTTTTCGGGTTTTTCATGCTGTGGATCGCCGTGACGGGCGTGCTGAGCCACGTCGTGCCGCTGGTTGCGCCTTCGGCGCCGCCGCCGCAGGTGCCGGAGGGCTTCGTCTGTCCCGAAACGATGAACTGTCGGCCCAAGCCGCCGGGCGGCGTCAGCATCGTCGGGCTGCTGCATCATCTCCATTCCGGGGAGAGCTTCGGCCCGATCGGCGTCGCGATCAGCATCGCGTCGGGCCTGGCACTGATCTTCTTCAGCGTGTCCGGCATATGGCTGTATGTGCAGATGTGGCGCAACCGGAAGGATCGCGGGCTCCTGCCCCGCTGGTTCTGGAAATAGCCGCGACAGGCAAAACCCCGGCGATGCGCGGCATCACCGGGGCTCTGTCTTGTAAAGGGTCTGCGGGTCGCGAGCGGCTGTCAGTTGGCCGCGCCGGAGCCGCCAAAGCCGGTGCCATTGCCGCTGGTGCCGAACGGCGCATCGTTGTCGGCTGCATTCGTCCCGGAACCGAGGGTCTGGCTGGAGCCATAGCCCGCGCCGGTCGTCTGCTGACCCCCGGTCATGTCCTGCTGGCTCGAAAATCCGCCCGACGCGCTCTCGCCGGCCATGGCGGTCTCGCCCGTTATGCCGGTGGTGGGCAGCGGCGTGCCTTCCTTGAGATAAACGCGATTATCCTCGATCCGGTCGACAGCGTCGACGGGGATGCGGTGGTGCTGCCCATCGGACGAATCGCTCCGGGTCAGCTTGATGTCGTCGCCGTCGATCTCGTCGACCGTGCCGACATGACGGCCGTTGCAGTCGGCCACTTCCATATGCTCGCTGATGCGCCATTTCTCGAACATGGATTTCGTCCTTTCCTGGGGTCCACCCGCT
>CAZGVX010000128.1:0-1824 GCA_964529225.1 uncultured Sphingobium sp. | reverse complement strand
TTCGAGGGCGACAAATGCTCTCGCGTGGAGTTCATCCGTTAATGGCTGACGCGCCCCATATCCCTGACGAAGCCGAAACCCGCGCCCGCTGGGGTGCGTTCGCCTGGACAGCCGAGAACGCGGAGCAGGCGAAGAAGGTCATCGCGCGCTATCCCGAGGGGCGCCAGCAGTCGGCGGTGATGCCGCTCCTCGACCTTGCCCAGCGGCAGGTGGGGGCGGAGACGAACACGCAAGGGTGGCTGCCCGTGCCGGTGATGGAATTCATCGCCGATCAGCTCGGCATAGCCTATATGCGCGTGTACGAAGTCGCGACCTTCTACACCATGTACAACCTCGCGCCGGTCGGCCGCTTCCATGTGCAGGTCTGCGGCACGACGCCCTGCATGCTGCGCGGGTCGGATGATGTCATGGCCGCCTGCAAGGCCAGGGGGCTGCACAAGGGCGGGACGACCGCCGACGGCCTGTTCACCCTGACCGAGGTCGAGTGCCTCGGCGCCTGCGCCAACGCGCCGATGGTCCAGATCAACGACGACAATTACGAGGATCTGACGTTCGATACTATGACGGCGATCCTCGACGATCTCGCGGCGGGCAGGCAGCCGAAAATCGGCCCGCAGATCGAGCGCCAGACGAGCTGCCCCGAGGGGGGCGCGACCAGCCTCAAAGAGATGGTTTCCGCAAATCATGACTACAGGGGTCAGTGGTAATGGCTGACGAGACACCCGCAGCGCCGCCACCGCCGCCCTTCGTCGGACCGCTGGCCGACAAGGACCGCATCTTCACCAACGTCTATGGCTTCCAGGACTGGGGCGTGGACGCGGCGATCATGCGCGGCGACTGGGACAATACCAGGGCGCTGCTGGCGCTGGGTCGTGACACGATTATCCAGACGATGAAGGACTCCGGGCTTCGCGGGCGCGGCGGCGCGGGCTTCCCGACCGGCATGAAGTGGAGCTTCATGCCCAAGGAATCCAAGGACGGCCGCCCCAGCTTCCTCGTCATCAACGCCGACGAGTCGGAACCCGGCAGTTGCAAGGACCGCGAGATCATCCGCCATGATCCGCACAAGCTGATCGAGGGCGCGCTGGTCGCCGGTTTCGCCATGGGCGCGCGCGCGGCCTATATCTACATCCGCGGCGAGTTCATCTACGAGGCAAAGGTCCTCTTTGCCGCGATAGAGCAGGCCTATGCCAAGGGGTTTCTGGGCAAGAACGCCTGCGGCTCCGGCTATGATTTCGACGTGTTCGCGCATCGCGGCGCGGGCGCATATATCTGCGGCGAGGAAACAGCGCAGATCGAGAGCCTGGAAGGCAAGAAGGGCCAGCCGCGCCTGAAGCCGCCCTTTCCGGCGGGCGCGGGCCTTTATGGCTGCCCCACCACCGTCAACAATGTGGAGAGCATCGCGGTCGCGCCGACCATCCTGCGGCGCGGGGCAAGCTGGTTCGCGGGGATCGGTCGTGAGAACAACCGAGGCACCAAGCTTTTCCAGATCAGCGGCCATGTGAACAAGCCTTGCGTGGTCGAGGAGGCGATGAGCATCCCGTTCAAGGAACTGATCGACCGGCATTGCGGCGGCATTCGCGGCGGGTGGGACAATCTCCTTGCCGTCATCCCCGGCGGTTCGTCCGTGCCGCTCGTGCCAGCGGCGCAGATAATGGACGCGCCGATGGATTTTGACGGCCTGCGCGCGCTCGGCTCCGGCCTTGGCACGGCGGCGGTCATCGTCATGGACAAGTCGACCGACATCGTCCGCGCCATCTCGCGCCTGTCCTACTTCTACAAGCATGAGAGCTGCGGCCAGTGCACGCCGTGCCGCGAGGGCAC
>CAZGVX010000127.1:0-2051 GCA_964529225.1 uncultured Sphingobium sp. | reverse complement strand
CTGCTCTTTATGGCAGCAGCAGGCTGGCGTCCCCATAGCTGTAGAAGCGATAGCCGCTCGCTATCGCATGGGCATAGGCGGCTTGCATTTTTTCCAATCCCATCAGCGCGCTCACCAGCATGAACAAGGTCGAACGAGGCAGATGGAAATTGGTCATGAGGCCGTCCACCGCCCGGAAACGATAGCCGGGCGTGATGAAAATGCGGGTCTCGTCGGCGAAGGGCGCAATGCGCCCCTCGGCGTCTGTCGCGCTTTCCAATATCCGAAGGCTCGTCGTGCCGACGGCGATGATCCGTCCGCCCGTCGCCCGGACGGCGTTCAGCCTGTCCGCTACATCCGTGCCGATGCGGCCCCATTCGGCATGCATGCGGTGCGCCTCGGTATCGTCGACTTTGACCGGCAGGAACGTGCCGGCGCCGACGTGCAGCGTCACGATGGCGTGGCCGATGCCGGCATCCGCGAGCGCCGCCATCAGCCGCGGCGTGAAGTGCAGCGCAGCGGTTGGCGCGGCGACCGCGCCCGGCTCCGCCGCGAAAAGAGTCTGATAATCCTCGCGGTCGGCGGCATCCACCGCGCGCTTGCCCGCGATATAGGGCGGCAGCGGCATATGGCCCGCGCGTTCGAGCAACTGTTCCACCGGCGTTTCGCCCGCAAAGTCCAGCACCACCGCGCCGTCGGCATCGCGTCCTGCCGACATGGCGCTGACGCCGTGCCCGAAGTCGATCACATCGCCTGTCCGCACCCGCCGCGCATTGCGCACAAAGGCGGCCCAGCGGCGCGGGCCGAGGCGCCGATGCAGCGTTGCGCCGACGCAGGCCTCCCCGCGCCGCCCTTCCAGCTGGGCGGGAATGACCCGCGTATCGTTGAACACCAGACAGTCGCCGGACCGGAGCAGCCGGGGCAGGGCCATGACGCCATGATCGCCGAACTGTCCGTCGCCGCCCACGTGCAGCAGGCGCGCGCTGTCGCGGGGGCGAGCGGGCCTCAGGGCGATACGCTCGGGCGGCAGCACAAAATCAAAGGCGTCGACTCGCATCCGCGTGCGGCCAGCTTGCGTCCTCAGCTGGCTGGCGGCGGGATGGCGGCCGGCGGTGCGGCTGCCGACGCCTGATCGCCCTCGATGCTGGCGCTCAGGATTTTCGTCGGGTTCGCGGGCGGTTCGCCCCGCGCGATGGCATCGACCCCGTCCATGCCGGCAATCACGCGGCCGAGCACGGTGTAATGGTGGTCGAGCTGCGGGCGCGGCATGAACATGATGAAGAACTGGCTGTTGGCGCTGTCATTGTCCGCCGACCGGGCCATTGCGACGGTGCCGCGCATATGCGGCATCCAGGTGAATTCGGCCTTGAGGTCGGGCATGGCCGACCCGCCGGTGCCGTCGCCCTTGGGATCGCCGCCCTGCGCCATGAAGCCGTCGATCACGCGATGAAAGACGAGGCCGTCATAGAAATGCTGGCGGGTCAGGGTCTTGACCCGCTCGACATGGCTGGGCGCGATATCGGGCCGCAGCTGGATGCGGACGGTTGCGCCGTTGGACAGGCGCAGAACCCACACATTCGCGGGGTCGACCGGCACCATCGCCGTCAGCCTGGAAACGTCGCTGCGCGCCGCCTCCTCCCGCAGGGCCTTGGCATCGCGTTCCGCCTTGGCGGCGCGCTGGGCCTCCGCCGCCGGGTCCTGTTTGGCCTGCTGGGCGAGCGCCGGGGCGGTCCAGGCCAGCGCCAGTCCGGCAAGCGTGGCCATCAGGCGTGGCGTCAAAAGCTGCATCGGTGCCTCATGAATAAAATGATCGTCCGTCTCCCTGCCTTGGGATGGCTTAACCGGCGCTGACCTTGCCGCGCTCGGCGATGCGCGCCACCATATCCTCCCGCACAGCGGGTGTCACGAACGGCGCGATTTCCCCGCCGAACAGCGCGATCTCCTTGACGAGGCGCGATGCGATCGGCTGCAGCGAGACATCGGCCATCAAGAATACGGTCTCGATGCGGTCATTCAGCTGCTGGTTCATGCCCGCCATCTGATACTCATATTCGAAATCCGCGACCGCGCGC
>CAZGVX010000126.1:0-2102 GCA_964529225.1 uncultured Sphingobium sp. | reverse complement strand
CTGTCGGGCGGCGAGGCGCAGCGGGTGAAGCTCGCCAAGGAACTCTCCCGCCGCGCCACCGGCAACACGCTCTACATCCTGGACGAGCCGACCACCGGCCTCCATTTCGAGGATGTGAGAAAGCTGCTGGAGGTGCTCCACGCCCTCGTCGAGCAGGGCAACAGCGTCGTCGTGATCGAGCATAATCTCGACGTCATCAAGACGGCGGACTGGATCATCGACCTCGGGCCGGAGGGCGGCACGAAGGGCGGCGAGATCGTCGCTGAGGGCACACCGGAACAGGTGGTCAAGGAACCGCGCAGCTACACCGGGAGGTATCTGGGGCCGTTGCTGGAGGCGCGTTCATCCGGGGAACAGGTCAAGATCGCCGCCGAGGAACCGAAACGCGGACGGCGCAAAAAGGCAGAGGCGACGGAGTGACGGCCTATTCCGCTGCTTCGGGCCACACTCCCGATCGATCCCGGCGCGAGTTGTTGGCATAGGTTTCCCAGCCAATTTCATACTTTTCGGCCTGGTTGCCCCAACTGGTCCACCCTTCGTGCTGGCCACGTGCAAACATTTCCAACCGTGGCCCCGGCGAGCAAGCTTCAACAATATCATAGAACTCATCGGGCTTGCGGCTATGCTCGCGCTTTTGTGTACCTAGCAAGTTCACTTGTCGACGGCCCGCCGCGAGCGTTCGCGCATTCTTGCCTCGAATACCAAAAAGGCAAAGCTCTGTCACATTTCGGAAGTAAAATCCAACGCCGCGGCCATCTGAACCGCCGTCCTTGCGAATTTTATGCCAAACTAAATTTGATTTATATTCAAAACCCCATGCAGTCATTACTTTAAGTCCGTCAGGAAGCAACGCATTTGGCACCCATAAGTAAAGATGGCATGGGCTGTCAGCTACACCTTCAACGGGGAGTGCGCAAATGTCTTCCAGATCCATAGTGCCATATCGCGACAATCGACGATGCTCTGGTGCCATTTTGCCAGTACGATTTGCAAACCTCCACGGCGGGTCTGCGAGGATAGTCTTAAACTTCGCTCCACGCGTCGCCTTGGCAAAATCCAGCCCGGCATCCAAAGTCATGGCTGATCCTCCTGAATGCACTCCGGCTTAATACCGATTGCAAGAACAGGGCAGCTACCGTTTCGGCCAGCATTCAGCCGATAAAGTAACTTTCCCATCCACGTTGTTGAAGCGCCATATTTCGACATAAGCCCCATTTCCCGAAACACGTCGTTCAAAGCCGCGCTACGTGTCAGCAACACGCCTACGTCAATCACTCCGCACTGACTGAACGCATTCATAGCATATAGGTCACGATCAAAAGTCTGGTCTTTGCTGTTCCATTCAAGATCGAAGGCCACGCGACCTTTGACGTAGTCGACTTTGTGGCCATCGAGAAATCGCGCCTTCGTATGCTCGCGAGACATTTTTGTGCTGACTACTTTGCCTCGCGCGCTGACTGCAGCTTCGCGCCAAAGCAGCTTCACAAGCAAGTCAGCCTGAATAGTTGTTTCGTGCCACCCCTTAGGACGAAGCAGCTTGGAAAATGACTTTGGAATTTCGGATTCGTTTCCGCCTGCCTTGGCGATAATGTCGCGCGTTAACCGGAAACTGCGCAATGCTGCTATCAATTCGGCAAATTCGGCCGGATGCGCTTCCGCGAGAATGAGAGCGGCGTTTCGGTACGAAAACACCTCATAGCACCGCAGGACATCAGGTGGAATGAATCTTGCCACTGATTCAGGCGAATCCCCTGCCTCAGTAGGGCCAACCGCCACGTCTGCGATCAGCGCAGCGTCCAAATCATGTTCTTGTTCGCCCATTCAGCGTTTCTTGGCGGGAGAACAAACGCAGGTCAACGTTTATGCAGCAAACCCCGCCAAAACAATAGCAGTAGCGGCTGCCGTCCGCTCTCACCCTTCCCGACCCCGCCAAACTTCGGTATAAGCGAAATCTCATGACCAAATATTCGCCCATCAAGTCCGAGTTTGAATCGTCGAAGGACAAGACGGCCTATAACGTTTAGTTCCGGGCAAAGGTCGCGGACTCTCTCGCCGATCCGCGCCGTCCGATCCCGCACGATGTGGTTTTCGCCAAACTCATG
>CAZGVX010000125.1:0-2221 GCA_964529225.1 uncultured Sphingobium sp. | reverse complement strand
CGGGGCTGTTGAAAAAAGGCCGGGTGATCCGATCGCGTTCCTAACGGGTTCCCTGCTTCGACACATCGGGAGCAGCGGCCATGATGGGTGAGCAACAGCGAGGCGGCAAGGGCGCAAGCTGGCGGGCGCTGGGAGCGATGATCCCCGCCGATCATATGCTGCACAGGATAGACGGGCTGATCGACCTGGGTGAACTGCGCGATGCGCTCGCGCCGCACTACAGTTGCCGTGGGCGTCCCTCGATCGCGCCTGAATTGCTGGTCCGCATGGCGCTGATCGCTCGCCTCTATGGCATCACGTCGGAGCGCCGTCTGTGTGAGGAAGTCCGCTTCAACCTCGCCTATCGCTGGTTCTGCCGATTGCCGCTCAACGCGCCGGTGCCGCACCACTCGACGTTTAGCAAGAACCGGCATGGCCGCTTCCGCGATGCTAGCATCTTCCGCATCCTGTTCGAGCAGACGGTGCGGCGCTGCGCCGATGCGGGGCTGATCGCCCACAAGGATGCCGCAATCGATGCATCGTTCGTCGCGGCCGATGCGAGCTGGCAGCGCAAGATGCGGGACGCCGACATGGCCGCGCCCCGGCTTCCCCGCCCGGTTTGTGAATGGCTGGCGGATCAGGCCAATGCTCCACCGCAGGAACATGGCGTACCGCGTGGCAAACCGGCCGAGGTGTCACGCACCGATCCGGCGTCGGCATGGTCGGCGCGCACGGCGCGGGGCCGGTTCGGCTATGCCTTCAATGTCCTGATTGACACGCCGGGAGGGGTGGCGATCGACGTGGAGGCCAGTCCCGCCCGCTTCGCCGCGGAAGTCGATGCGGGGCGGACCATGCTGGCACGGGCCGACAATCGGTTCGGCTATCGGCCAAAGCGTGTCGCGGCCGACACCGCCTATGGCAGCGCTGCGTTCCTGGCGTTCGTCACCGATCGCGGCACCATCCCGCATATCCCGGTGCTGGAACGATCCGAACAGACCAAGGGCAAATTCCCCCGCGAAGCCTTCCGCTATGAGCGGGAGCAGGACCGCTATGTCTGCCCCGCTGGGAAGATACTGCCCTTTCGCGGTGCCGATCGTCGGGCGGGCTTTCTCCGATACAGCGCCAGTCCTGCCGATTGCCGCGCCTGTCACCTCAAACGGAAATGCACCGCAGGCAGCAACAGGTCGGTCACGCACAGCGAATATGAGGACGTGCGTGAGATGGTGCGCGGCGAGATGCAGACGCCGCTATTCAAGCGGTCGATGCGGCTGCGCCGGGGTGTCGAGCGGGTGTTCGCCGATGCCAAAGGCAAGCGAGGGCTGACCCGCCTGCACCTTCGCGGACTGCGCGGTGCCGAAGAAGAGTTTCTGTTGGGCGCGGCCATTGCCAATCTCGTGCTGTTAGCCCGCACCGACGCAAGACCGGCCCGGAACCGTCGCCCGCCCCCGGTGCCGGAACGCATCGAGCGCATGGCCCGGATCAGCCGTGGCCGGTTCGAGCAATCCTACTACGCGACGATCTTCTGACGCCGGTTAGCCGGGTTCGCGCTCGGCCGCAGGGAAGTGGCGATAGAAGGTAGAACGGCCGACCTGGAGCAGCTTCGCGACCTTCGCCGGTTTGTCGCCAGCCTTGAGCAGCTTGCGGGCGGTATCGAGCATGTCAGGCGTCATGACCGACTTGCGGCCTCCGCCCGTGCCGCCCTTGGCCCGTGCCGCTGCCAAACCGGCAATCGTCCGTTCCTTTATCAGTTCGCGCTCCATCTCCGCGACAGAAGCGAGGATATGGAACAGCAGACGGCCCGATGGGGTTGCCGTGTCGAACCCGTCCGTCAGGGACCGGAAATCAATCTTCCGAGCGGACAAGTCCGCCGCCAGTTCGATCAGGCCCCCGATCGATCGGCCAAGGCGATCGAGCTTCCATATCACCAGCGTGTCACCGGCCCGCACGAAATTGAGAGCTTCGGTCAGACCGGGACGGTTCAGCTTCGCGCCGCTCACCTTGTCGGTGAACAGCTTTTCACAGCCAGCCTTGGTCAGCGCATCGGTTTGTAGCGTCAGGTCCTGGTCGGAGGTCGAGACACGCGCATAACCAACCAGCATGAGTCCCGTTATCCCATCTCAAACAGCGAATTTCGGGACTCATATTTCGGGAACATATTTTGGGAAAGCCCCGGCGGGCATACAGCGGATTTTTGTGTCGGTCACGGTCGTCCCGTTGGAGGTTCCCAATCGGGAAGGCTGAT
>CAZGVX010000124.1:0-2263 GCA_964529225.1 uncultured Sphingobium sp. | reverse complement strand
TTCGCACCGGACGACATCCTAGCCCCCTCGCCCGAGGCGCCGCTCGCCGACCGGCTGCGCCCCCGCGACCTGGGCGAGGTCATTGGACAGGAACATCTGACCGGCGCGGATGGTCCGATCGGCCGCATGGTTGCGGCCCGGCGGCTCTCCTCGATGATCCTCTGGGGACCGCCCGGCACCGGCAAGACCAGCATCGCACGCCTGCTCGCGGATGCGGTTGGACTTCGTTTCGAGCCGATATCGGCGGTGTTCTCCGGCGTTGCCGACCTCAAGAAGGCGTTTCAGGCCGCGCGCGACCATGCCCGGACCGGCAGGCGCACCCTCCTCTTCGTCGATGAGATCCACCGCTTCAACCGGGCGCAACAGGACGGTTTCCTGCCTTATGTGGAGGATGGCACCGTCATCCTCGTGGGCGCCACGACGGAAAACCCGAGTTTCGAGCTGAACGCCGCTCTGCTCTCCCGCGCGCAGGTGCTCATCCTCAAACGACTTGATGAGGCCGCCCTGGAACAACTGATCGCGCGGGCGGAAGCCATCACCGGCATGAGCCTTCCGCTCACACCGGAGGCGCGCGCGGCGCTCATTGCCTCGGCGGACGGCGACGGGCGGTTCCTGCTCAATCAGATCGAGACGCTCGCCACCATCGGGGGAACCGGGCCGCTCGATCCCGCCGGACTTGCCGCCCTGCTCCACCGCCGGATGCCCGTCTATGACAAGGACCGGGAGGGTCACTACAACCTCATTTCGGCGCTTCACAAGAGCCTGCGCGGCTCGGACCCGCAGGCGGCGCTCTACTATCTTGCCCGGATGCTGGTGGCTGGCGAAGAGCCGCTGTACGTGCTGCGCCGCCTCGTGCGGTTCGCCAGCGAGGATATCGGCCTCGCCGATCCGCAGGCGCTCGTCCAGTCCCTCGCCGCCAAGGATGCCTACGAATTCCTCGGGCCGCCCGAAGGGGAACTGGCGATCGTGCAGGCCTGCCTCTATCTCGCCACCGCGCCCAAGTCGAATGCGGCCTATGTAGCGCAGAAAGCCGCCTGGCGCTCGGCGAAGGAGACCGGATCGCTGATGCCTCCCGCCAACATCCTCAACGCCCCGACCAAGCTCATGAAGGACATAGGCTATGGCAAGAACTACGCCTATGACCATGACTCTGAGGGCGGTTTCTCGGGGGCGAACTACTGGCCTGAGGAAATGTCTGCACAGACCTTCTATCGCCCGACCGACCGGGGACATGAAAAGCGCGTTGCCGAGCGCATGGCCTGGTGGGACGAGATGCGCGCGCGCAACCGGGACGGATGAGCGGACGCTTCGCGGCCTTCGTCGCAGTCGACTGGTCGGGAGCCAAGGGCTACCGCCATCCGGGCATTGCGGTCGCCCTGTGCCGGGGCGATAGCAACGCGCCGGAACTCATTGAACCCGAAGGCAGATATTGGTCACGCGAGGCCGTCGGGCGATGGGTCGAACAGCAAGCGGCCCACGAATCGACGCTGTTCGGCTTTGATTTCAGCTTTGCCCCGCCACGCGTCGAACGCGGCGCCTATCTGCCTGGCGAGGCGCATGTCCCCCACGACGCCCCCGGCTTCTGGGCTTATGTCGACCGGCTCTGCACGAACGAACCCGACCTCGGCGCCGCCTCTTTCCTCGAAACCCACCACCGCCAGCATTTCTATTTCGGCGCGGCCGACGGCGTTAAGGCGGACTATATGCACCTGCGCGCCTGCGAGGCGCTGTATAATGCAGGTGGCGGCGGCAAGCCTTCAACCGTGTTCGATGCCATTGGCGCGGCGCAGGTCGCCAAGGCGAGCTTTGCGGGCATGCGCCTCCTCAACATGTTGCGCGGCCGGGTGCCTGTCTGGCCGTTTGACGGGCGCGCCTCTCCCGGCGCAGGCTCGCTCATCGTCGAGATCTACACCAGTCTTGCCGCGCGCGCCGCTGGTCGCCCAAAAGGACGTACCAAGATCCGCGACGCGGTGACCCTGGACGCGGCGCTTGCGGCCGTCGGCAGTGCAGCACATCGCCAGCTGTCAGCCTATACCGATCATGCGACCGACGCGATCCTCACCGCCGCCTGGTTGCGGCATGTTCATGGCGACACCGGCCTATGGCAGCCGCCCGCGCTAACCGAGCGGATCGCCCGCACCGAAGGCTGGACGTTCGGGGTGGTTTGAGGATAGAGCCGAAGCACGGGCCGGCTTAGCTCAGATGGTAGAGCACCTGATTTGTAATCAGGGGGCCGCGGGTTCGATCCCTGCAGCCGGCACCA
>CAZGVX010000123.1:0-2282 GCA_964529225.1 uncultured Sphingobium sp. | reverse complement strand
GTGATGCGCCCGCTGATCGTTGGCGGCTGACCCGGCCCGTTGACGATGCGGATCTGGCCGCTTGCCCGTGCGGACAGGTCCTGCCCGGTGGCAAGCTGCGCGTTGTCGAGGTCGATGCCGAGCTGCACCGGGAAGCCTTCCGCCGCGCTCAGCGAGACGAAGCCCTGCGCGCTCACCGTGCCGCGCCTCGCGCGCGCCGTCAGCCGCTCGACCTGCAACCTGTCATTGGTGAAGCGGCCGCTCAGCGCCATGTCGGTCATGCGCGTGCCATATTGCGCGTTTTCGTAGGTCAGCCGGTTGGCCTTGACCACGCCCGCAAGCCGAGGCGCGCTCACCCGTCCGGTGAAGTCGGCGGCCACGCCGATCGGACCTTTGAGGCTCTGGTCAGGCAGCGCCGCAAGGGAAAACAGCGCATCGGCGGGGCCGTTGTAGCGCACTCCGCCGGAGAGGGGCGCGGCGAGCAGGCGCGTCGACCAGCTTCCGGCGCCCGGCGGCAGCGGAGTCAGCGCGGCCTGCATGCGGCCGATGGCGGCGCCCCTGCGGCGGATCAGCGCATTGCCGCGCCCGCCTTCCGGGCCGAGCGTAGCCACGAGCTGAATATCCACCGGCTCGGATACGGCGGCGAGGCTCGAGCGGGTGAAGTCGTCGATCAACAGGCGCGCGTCGGCCACCGGGAAGGCCGTGGCGCTGCCCTGCGCATAGTCTATGCTGCCGCTCGCCTTGCCGCCAAGGCCAAGGCCGGGCGCGAAAGGATTGGCGATCGAGAGGTCCACCCCGTCGAGCCGGGCGTGGAGCGCGCGCGCGCCGCCATAGCGGCCGGCAATCATCAGCGTGCCCTTGTCCACCAAGAGCGTGGCGGGATCGAGCCGATACGCGTTCCCGGTCGGGACGATGCGCATCGGTGCGCGGGTCGCGATGTCGATGCCGTTGACCCTGCCTCTCAGCGCAACGCGCCATAATGCCGGATCGAGCCGCGCATTGGCCGCGACGCGGAAGGGGTAGCGGGTGCGGCCCTCGACCAGTATTTGCGCCCGCCCGCGTCCGCCGCGATAATCGACCCGCGCGCGGGCAATCGCAACATACAGCGCGCCCGAACGCACACCCGCGAGCTGCACGTCCGCAGCGATTTGCGGCCGGTCATAGAGCACGGCATCGGCCTTGATGATTGCCCGGTCGGCCGAGAAGCCGAGCTTGCCCGGCAGGCTCGTCTGATTGGCTGTCGCGTCGACCAGCACGCGCTGCTTGCCCGCGAAGCTCGACAGGGCGATGCGGCCGTCAATACCCGAGCCTGCGGCGCGCAGGATGCCCGAAAATGGCCCTGCGCGGGTCTGCTCGATCCGGCCGCTGAGGCCAACGCCCGAAAAGCTGGTGCCCGGGCGGATGTCGATCCTGAGCGGCCCATCGCCCGTCGCAACCGACACATCGGCGTTGAACGGGCCGTAATCCGTTTCGCCAGTCGCCAGCACGGCATAGGCGCCATTGTTTCCCCTGATCGTGGCGACGACATTGGCCAATCCGGCGCCCATGTCGGGGCGCGCCGCGGCAATCCTCAGAACGGGGCGGCTGACGCTGCCGGTTGCGGAGACGTCGAGCGGACCATAGCGGTCGGAATCGCCATGGGCGGCGAAGCGGATCGTCCCGTCCGCGCCATAGCGGCCCCGTCCGCCGCTCAGTCGGAAGTCGGGGGCGGCGATATTCAGGCGATCAAGGCTGGCGACTCCGTTGCTGTCATAGCCGACATCGGCGACAATCAGGGCATTGCCGCCGAGGAAGCTCTTTATGCTGTCGTTGGTGAGCCGGGTCGAGCGCGCCGTCACCCTGCCGCCCAGCCTGAAATAGCCGTTTTGGCCGGACTTCAGGTCGACATCGGTGAGGAGGTTGAAGCTGCCGATGCTCTCGACCTGATAGCCGTTGATCCGCCCCTTCAGCCCGCCTGTGTAGAGCGCCCTGTTCATGTCCGCGACGACGATCGCGGTGGCGTCGATCCGGTCGGAGCGCAGCCGGATATTGTCGGAGAGCAGCCGCCCCCTGGAATAGGCGAGGTCGCCGTCGAGCCGGACATTGGCGAGCAGCGGCTCTACGCTGGCGTTCACCCCGCTGATCCGGCGCGTGCGCCCATGCACGGGAATGCGCCATTGTTCGTCGTCGAGGGTGGCGCTGCCCGACACGTCAAGTCCCTCGATGCGCGTGGCGCCGAACCCTGCGCGCCGGGCTTGCACGGCATAGGTAACGCGCGGCGCGACGAACGTGCCGTTCAGCACCGCCTTGGCCGTGATCGCATC
>CAZGVX010000122.1:0-2301 GCA_964529225.1 uncultured Sphingobium sp. | reverse complement strand
ATGTCCACCATGTGCCGATCACCGAAAAGGACGGCAGCGTTGAGGAATATCTGTTCGTCGGGGACGCGGCGGGCCTCCTCGAATGCGTCCAGATGGGAACCATCGAATTTCACGGCTGGGCCAGCCGGGCGAGCGACATCGAGCATCCCGACCGCATGATTTTCGATCTCGATCCCGACGAGGGGCTGGATTTTGCGGCGGTGCGCAGGGCGGCGGCCGACATACGCCGCCACCTCGCCGATCTGGGCGTTGTGAGCTATGCCATGCTGTCCGGCGGCAAGGGGGTGCATGTCGTGGCGCCTCTGACGCCCGGCCACGACTGGAATGCGCACAAGGGTTTCTCGCACCGCTTCGCAGAGGCGCTGAGCGCTGCCGAACCGGACCGCTTCGTGGCCACGATGAGCAAAGCGAAGCGAAAGGGTCGCATCTTCATCGATTATCTGCGCAACCAGCGGGGCAGCACCGCAATCCTTCCCTATGCGGTCAGGGCGCGGGCCGGGGCGCCCGTCGCGGTGCCGGTCGCATGGGACGAGCTAGACGACATGGCGAGCGCCCATCCCTGGACCATCGCCGACCGTGATCAGCTATTGGAGCGGGCGACCGCCCGCAACCTCGCCGGCTGGGGCTTCGCCGCGCAGCCGTTGCCGGACCTCTGACGCCCGCTCAGCTCATCCGGGCAAGGATGTCCCCCACATTGGCGAAGGCAAAGGCGACCGTGCTGTCGGCCAGCCCATAAGGGATGAACAGCTCCTCACCGATGCACATCGCGCCGCAGGTATAGACGACATTGGGCACATAGCCCTCCCTGTCGTGCTCCGCCGCTGCGAGCAGGGGCTCCGGCGTCCGGGCGAGCACTTTTGCGGGATCGTTCTTGTCGAGCAGGACGGCGCCGATCGCATATTTGCGCATCGGCCCGACGCCGTGGGTGAGGAGGAGCCAGCCATCGTCAAGCTCGATCGGTGCGCCGCAATTGCCGATCTGGATGAACTCCCAGGGATATCGAGGCTCCAGGATGCGGACCCCGCCGGACCATTCGCTGAGCGCGTCCGACCGGAGAAGGTAGAGGTTCTTGCCGTCCTGCCGCCCGATCATGTGGTATGCGCCGTCGATCGTGCGCGGGAAGAGCGCCATGCCCTTGTTCACGGCGGCCGAACCGTCGAGCGGGTCAAGCTGGAACCGGTGGAAATCGGACGTGCGCAGCAGCTCCGACCGGATCGCACTGCCGCTATAGGCGGTGTAGGTGCCAATCCACTCGAAGTCGCCATTGTCATGCAGGAAATGCGTCAGGCGCAGATCCTCGAGGCCGTTGGCCTGGGCGGGCGTGACCGGGAAGATCACGGTGCCGGACAGGGTGCTGTCGACGTCGCGCTGCACCATGACCGATGAATCGGGGCCGGATTGCTGCGAAAGGGCCGTCGTCGCGGTGGCGATCCGCGGCTCCGGCTGGAGCTGGAAATGGTCGCCGGGCCCGATGATTCCCTCGCGAAAGGCGATCGAACTGATGTGGCCCTCGCCGACCGCCCTCAGCGACATGACGAAGCGCACGGACCCTTTCGCCAGCCCCGACTGGTCGGGGTGGGGCACGATCGACGGGTTCATGTAGGCGGCCGAGGCAAAGCTGTATTCGTGGCAGAAATAGGCGCCGATGAGGAGCTGTCGCTCGCGCGACACATCCGCGGCGTCGAGCTTCAGTTCGGCGGAGACCTGAGCGAAGCGGGTGTCGAACACCCGCTCGATCTGCCAGTGGCGCTGCGCGAAGTCCGCGAGGACGGAGCGCAGGCCCGCTTCCACGGCGGCATCGTCCATGGCGAGAATGTCGTCGACAAGGCGCGCGGCGCGACTGGAGACGAGCCCCTGCGCCTGCCAGGACAGATGAAAAGGCCGGACCACGACCCGCGCCGGGTCCGCCGTCAACCGCTCTTCGACACGTCGGAAAATGGGCACTGTGGAGCCGCCTCCGGCTGTTGCGGGGAGGGCCTGCTTATTCAGGGTAAGCATCTGGGTCAAAGGAGATTTATGCGCGGCCTACCACAGAAAGGGCAGGCTGCGCGCCGTGCCGCTTTTCCAGTTCGGCCACCCCGTGCCGTGCGCTCTGCAGCGCCAGCACGGATTCCGCGCCCATGTTGAGATTGACCCCCGTGGCGGTGAGCCCATCGCAGCACAGGGTTTCGCCGTCGATGGTGAGCGGCGTGCCGAGATCGTTCCGGCCAAGGAACCAGTCCATCGCCCGCCACGCCTCCTCCACCCAGATGGGGTCAGGTTCGACGATGTAGGCGGACAGGCAGGCGTCGATCGTTGCGG
>CAZGVX010000121.1:0-2357 GCA_964529225.1 uncultured Sphingobium sp. | reverse complement strand
CACAGAGCGCGCGCTTCGCTGGGGAGGCGGGCGGCTGGCTCGACCTGTTCGTGTCAGAGGGCGGACAGACGATCCGGGTAGCTCTGCTTGGCACGGGCGCGGGTACGTCCGCCGACCTTGAGAAAGCGGGCGCGACGATATCCGCCAGGCTGCTGACCTCGGGCGTCCGCCAAGTCGCGATGATGGGCGATAGCCTTGGCGCGGATGCGCTTGGCGCAATCGCGCTCGGCGCCGCGCTGCGCGCGTGGCGAATCGACAGCTATCGCACAAAGCAGCCGGAGAAATCGAAGCCGACCCTGGCGACAATCACCCTCGTGACGGCTGAGGACTGCGCCGACGCGCTTGCCACGAGCAATGCGGCCGCCGCTGCCGTCGCCTTTAGCCGCACCCTGGTCGCAGAGCCGGGCAACATCCTCTACCCCGAAAGCTTCGTCGAACGCTGCCGTCCCCTCGCCGATCTCGGCATCGAGGTGAGCGTGCTTGACGAGAAGGACATGGCCGCGCTCGGCATGGGCGCCCTCCTCGGCGTCGCGCAAGGGTCGGTGCGCCCGCCCCGCCTCCTCGCGCTGCGGTGGGACGGCACGGGTGGCGCCGAGGCGACGCCGCTTGCCCTCGTCGGCAAGGGCGTCACCTTCGACACTGGCGGCATTTCGCTCAAACCCGGCGCGGGGATGGAGGACATGAAGTTCGACATGGGCGGCGCGGGCGCGGTCGCGGGCGCGATGATGCTGCTCGCCTCGCGCAAGGCCAAGGCGCATGTCGTCGGCGTCTGCGGCCTCGTCGAGAACATGCCCGACGGCAATGCGCAGCGCCCCGGCGACATCGTCACCACCATGTCGGGCCAGACGGTCGAGGTGCTCAATACCGACGCGGAGGGGCGCCTCGTCCTCGCGGACGCGATCTGGTGGACGCAGAAGACCTTCCAGCCGAAGACCGTCGTCGATCTTGCGACGCTGACCGGCGCGATGATGATCAGTCTCGCGGACCAATATGGCGGCCTATTCGCCAATGACGACGAACTGGCCGCGAAGCTGACGGCGGCGGGCGAGGCTGTCGGCGAGAAGCTGTGGCGGATGCCGCTCGGCGACGCTTATGACAAGATGATCGACAGCCCGATCGCCGACATGAAGAATATGGGCACGCGCTATGGCGGTTCGATCACTGCCGCGCAGTTCATCAAGCGGTTCGTCGAGGACGGCGTCGCCTGGGCGCATCTCGACATCGCCGGGATGGTCTGGGCCGACAAGCCCGGCACTTTGTGGGACAAGGGCGCCACCGGCTATGGTGTGCGGCTGCTTGATCGCTTCGTGGCGGACATGTTCGAGGCAAGATAAACCTCTCCCATGCGCGTCGACTTCTACCAACTCTCCCGCGATCCGGTCGAGCTTGTCCTCCCCAGCATCGCTACCCGCGTGCTGGCGGCGGGCGAGCGGCTGCTGGTCGTCGCGGCCGAGCGTGCGCGGCTCGATGCGATTTCCGCGAAGCTGTGGGACGCCGGGCCGACAAGCTTCCTCGCGCATGACCATGCGGACGCGGAAAAGCCGGAGGTGCAGCCCATCCTCCTTTCGCCCACATGCGAGCCGGTGAACGGCGCGTCCCACATCGCGCTAGCCGATGGCGATTTCCGCGAGCAGGCGCTTGGGTTCGCCCGCGCCTTTTTCTTTTTCGATGCCGGGACGATCGAGGGCGCACGGACGGCGTGGCGCGACCTCGCCAAGCGCGAGGATGTCGAACCGCATTTCTGGAAGCAGGATGGCGGCAAATGGCGCGAGGGGCTGTGATCCCGCGTAGGCGTTCACTTGGGAGGCAGAGGTATGTGGTGGATTCTTGGCCTGATCGCGTGTGCTGCTTTTTTCTTCGTCGGCCGGCCTGACCGACCGACAGCAACAGGTGGCGGCGCAACAATGGGATTGTTGGTAGGAGTGATACTTTCCTTCCTTTACGGCGACTGGTGGCTGGTTGGGCGCTCCATCATTGTTGGCGTGCTATTAGGACTCGTTTTTGAATTGTTGCCTCTATTGGCTGGCCGTCGTTCTTAATAGATCGCTGAAGGCGTTACCCCACCCTTGATCCCGCCCCCCGCCCCCGCTAGAGGGCGCGGCGACCTTCATTCCCATAACAACCGATTTCGCTGGAGTTTCCCATGGCCGTTACGCGCACCTTCTCGATCATCAAGCCCGACGCGACTCGCCGCAACCTGACCGGCGCCGTCACCAAGATGCTGGAGGAAGCGGGCCTGCGCGTCGTCGCCTCCAAGCGCATCCAGATGACCAAGGAGCAGGCCGAGGGCTTCTACGCCGTCCACAGCGAGCGCCCCTTCTTCGCCGATCTCGTCAGCTTCATGATCTCCGGCCCGG
>CAZGVX010000120.1:0-2390 GCA_964529225.1 uncultured Sphingobium sp. | reverse complement strand
GCCAGCACCTGAAGCTGGTGCGTCTACCAATTCCGCCATCTGGGCACGGGGTAGGGGGCGCGCTTAGCCCCTGCTCTCCCTGCTTGTCAATCGCCGCCGCCATACCCGCCCCCAAAAGGCGCCATCCGCCTTTGCCGCCCGGCTTTGCGGCCCGCTTCGCGGTTGTCTTGCGCCCGATGCTGGGGCAAGGATGGCCCGAGGGGCGCCCACGGCCCCCCGCAACAATGTGCATGACGAGGCAGCGATGAACGGCAGGATCGTGACAATCTTCGGCGGCGGCGGCTTCGTCGGCCGCGCACTGGCGCAGGCACTGTTCCAGCGCGGCTGGCGCGTGCGGATCGCCGAGCGGCACCCCTCGCGCGCCTATGCCGTCAAGGCGCTCGGCAAACTGGGGCAGACGCAGTTCGTCGCGGCCGACATCACCCGGCCGGACAGCGTTGCCAGGGCGTTGACCGGCGCGGATGCCGCGGTCAATCTCGTCGGCATCCTCAAAGGTGACTTCGCCGCGGTGCAGGCGCGCGGCGCGCGCCATGTCGCCGAGGCGGCGGCGGCGGCCGGGATCGGCACGCTTGTCCATATGTCCGCGCTCGGCGCCGACCTTGCGAGCCCGTCCGCCTATGGCCGCAGCAAGGCCGAGGGCGAGGCGGCGGTGCTGAACGCGGTGCCGGCGGCCACCATCTTCCGCCCCTCGCTGATTTTCGGCCGTGACGACCAGTTCACCAACCGCTTTGCCAATCTCATCCGGTCGCTGCCGATCGTACCCGTCATCCGGGGCGCGACGAAGTTCCAGCCTGTCTTCGTCGCGGACGTCGCGCGCGCCATGGCCGACGCGGTCGACCAGCCAGCGCCCCATGCCGGAAAAACCTATACGCTCGTCGGCCCGGACATCATGACCATGGCCGAGATCAACCGCTGGCTCGCCGATCAGATCGGCTGCGCACCAACCTTTATCGACATGCCGGACGCGGTCGCCGGGCTGATGGCGACGTTGACCGGCTGGGCGCCGGGCGCGCCGATCACCGCCGACCAGTTGGCGATGCTCCAGCGCGATAATGTGGCCGAGCCGGGCGCGCCGGGCCTCGAGGTCTTCGGCATCCGGCCGACCCCCATGGCCGCAGCAGCGTCGGAATGGCTTGTGCGCTACCGCAAGCATGGCCGCTTCGGCACGCGCGCCAGCGCCTGATCCGCCTCTCCTTCTCTCCCAACCTCCAGGAGCCGCCGCCATGGACACGACGTCCACCGCCATAGTCCTTGGCATCGTCGAGGGGCTGACCGAGTTCCTGCCGGTCTCTTCGACCGGCCACCTCATTCTCGCGACCGAGCTTCTGGGCTATGATGCGGGGCGCTGGGCGGTGTTCAACATCGCGATCCAGCCCGGCGCCATCCTCGCCATCGTCGTGCTCTACTGGCGCACCTTCTGGGCGGTGGGGCTGGGCCTTCTGAAGTGGGAGGACAACAGCGTCCGGTTCGTGCGCAACGTGCTCGTCGCCTTTCTGCCCGCCGCCATCATCGGCTTCGCGCTCAAGGATCATATCGAGGCTTTGCTTGAAAACGGGCGGGTGGTCGCCTGGGCGCTCATCATCGGCGGCGTCGCGATCCTGATCGTCGAGCGTCTCGCCAAACCGAAGGAACTGCACGGCGTCGCCAATGTCGGGCTGATGACGGCGATCCTCGTCGGTCTCGTCCAGTGCATCGCGATGATTCCGGGCGTCAGCCGCTCGGGCGCGACGATCCTCGGCGCCATGGCCTTTGGCGTGGACCGGCGCACCGCCGCCGAGTTCAGCTTCTTTCTTGCCATGCCGACCCTTGTCGGGGCGACCGCGCTCCAGCTTGTCCAGCACAGGGACGAGATACTGCCGTCCGATTACGGCCTTATCGCCATCGGCTTTGTCGTCAGTTTCGTCGTGGCGGTCGCGGTGGTGAAAGCGTTTCTGGCGGTTGTGACGCGCCAGGGCTTCGCCCCCTTCGCCTGGTATCGCATCGCCGCTGGCGTGGCGGCACTTCTGTGGCTCGGACTCTGAAAGGTCCGACATGGTCCTTTATTGAAGACATTGTTACGCGCGCCGAGCAGTCAATCCAGTTTGCGCCAGAAGATATGGCATCAATGCTGTCCATTATGTCGGAATCCATGTGACACGGCTGTAAAGGCGGCTTACCGCCCCGCCATCCACAAATGCATGGGAGCGTGGCGTCATGGGTGAGAACCCAATGCTGAAGTTTGTGACGCGGGGTCAGGCCTATCCGTCAAAGCGGGAGGCGGAAACGCGCGCGCGCGATTTTGGCGAAATCTACGGCGAATATGGCGTCCCCGGCGCGGAGGATCAGGCGGCGCGCTGCTCGCAATGCGGTGTGCCCTATTGCTCGGTCCATTGCCCGCTACAAAATCACAT
>CAZGVX010000119.1:0-2605 GCA_964529225.1 uncultured Sphingobium sp. | reverse complement strand
ATGAACTCCTGGATCGACGCCCTGATCCACCACATCGCATAGGTCGCGAGGCGAAAGCCGCGATCCGGCTCGAATTTCTTCACGCCCTGCATGAGGCCGATATTGCCCTCGGAGATCAGTTCGCTGACCGGCAAGCCGTAGCCGCGATAGCCCATGGCGATCTTGGCGACGAGGCGCAGATGCGACGTTACCAGTTGCGCCGCCGCCTCCGGATCACCATGTTCCTGATAACGCTTGGCCAGCATATATTCCTGCTCCGGCGTCAGCAGCGGGAACTTGCGGATTTCGGCGAGATATCGATTGAGCGAGGCGTCGCCGCCAAGCGCAGGGATGGTCGTGGGAACGTTGCTGCGGGCCATGATGGAGAAACTTCCCTGAAACGAGCGATCGCTGATCGTCGCGACCTGTCATGCACTAAGATGGGTGAACAGAAGCTGCATGTCATCAGGCAAGGGACTGGAAAAATCCAGATCACTGCCATCGACCGGGTGAATGAAGCCCAACGTTGCGGCATGAAGCGCCTGACGATGAAAACCCAGCGACTTGAGAAGTTCCCTGTGGCGGTTATGCCCGCGCGCATAGAGCGGGTCGCCGAGCAGCGGATGGCCGATATGCGCCATATGGACCCGGACCTGATGCGTTCGCCCCGTCTCGAGCCGGCACTCGACCATGGCGGCATTGTCGAGCCGCCTCGCCGTCCGCCAGTGTGTTACGGCGTGCTTGCCCCGCCCCTCCGGCTGCACCGCCATTTTGCGCCGGTCGCTGTCGGATCGCCCAATCCATGTCCGCACCGTTCCAGCAGGCTGGGCGGGCACGTCGATGGTCAGCGCCAGATAGTGTCTGCGAACGCTGTGATCCTTGAACTGGCGCGCCAGCCCCTCATGCGCCCGGTCGGTCTTGGCGACCACGAGCAGACCGGACGTGTCCTTGTCGATGCGGTGGACAATGCCCGGCCGCGCCACCCCGCCGATGCCGGAAAGCTGCCCTTCGCAATGGGCAAGCAGCGCGTTGACGAGCGTGCCCTCGAGATTGCCCGCAGCGGGATGCACGACCATGCCAGCCACCTTGTCGATGACGACCAGATGCTCATCCTCGTGCACGATCTTGAGGCCAATCGGCTGGGCGATGGCTGCGCTCGGCTCGGGCGGAGGCAGGGTCAGCAGGAACCGCGCTTCTGTCTGCACCTTGGCCGAGGGATCACTGGCAGGACGACCATCGGCGCTGCGCACCTGGCCGGACAGGATCAGGGCCTTGATCCGCTCGCGCGACAATTCGGGCAATAGCGCCGCCAGAGCGCGGTCGAGACGCATCCCGGCCTGCGCGTCGCTCACCAACGCCTCGAAACTGGTATCCCCCGAACCCATCGCCTATGGATGTGGCGATGCCGACGATCATATCAAGGGCGGTGATCGAAAGGATCGCGGCGGCCGCGCGCGAGGCCGGACCGCATGAATGCTGCGGACTGCTGCTTGCCAACACGGATGGTTGCATTGTCGATGCGCTGCCCGCCCGAAATGTCGCCGCCGATCCCGAACGATCCTTCGAAATCGACCCGGCTGTGCTGATCGCGGCGCATCGCCGTGCACGGACGGGCGGGGCGCCGATCGCCGGTTGCTATCATAGCCATCCGGCGGGCGACGTGCGGCCCTCGCCCGCGGATGCTGCCGCCGCGGAGGGCAATGGCTGGCTCTGGATCATCGCCTCCGGCGATGGCGGATCGTTCGACTACTGGCGCGCGGTTGCCAACGGCGGCATCCAGGGCCGGTTCGATCCTGCGGCGGTGAACATCGCCGATTGACCTTCTCGCCTTGCATCGTGGCGGCTCAGGGGCCATGAACGACGGAACAGTGGAATAAGGGGATCAGGCGCAATGGCCGACGCCACCAGCATTGATTTCGCCAGTCTGCTCTGCTCGCGCCTGTGTCACGACCTCCTGAACCCGGTCGGCGCGCTCAACAACGGCCTCGAACTGCTCGCGGACGAGACGGACCCGTCGATGCGCGAGCAGTGCCTGACGCTCCTAGGCGACAGCGCCCGAGTCTCCGCGCGCAAGCTCAAATTCTATCGGCTCGCCTTCGGATCGGCCAGCGGCTATGGCGAGAGCCTGCCGTTCCACGAACTCAAGGAAGCCGTGGAGGGCATGTTCTCGAGCGGCAAACTCGTGATCGAGTGGATGGTGCAGCCCGACAGCCTGGCGCGTTCGCCTGCCAAAGTGCTGCTCAATCTCGCGCTCATCGTTGGCGAATCGCTGCCGCGCGGCGGAAATCTTGCGATCGCCCTTGAGGCTGGCGCCGGGGGCATTGACCTAGCGGTGCGCGGCGAGGGCCCACGGCTGTTGCTCGATGCCGACATCCGCAAGGCTCTAACCGGGGAGCTGGATCCCGCGGCGATTTCGTCCCGCACAGTCGCCGCGACCATGTGTCGCGCACTGACCGAAGCGCAAGGCGGCGGCATGATCGTGGCGGACGCCGATCAGCCCTTCATCATGCTGGGCGCGCACCTGCCGGGCTGAGCGCATCTCAGCCGGTTAGAGCGGTTTCCGATCAATCTGGATCATCGTGATCGCGTCGGGAAGGCGGCTGGGTAGGAGCCGGACGCAGGGCGG
>CAZGVX010000118.1:0-3054 GCA_964529225.1 uncultured Sphingobium sp. | reverse complement strand
CTGCTGGTTCATGCCCGCCATCTGATACTCATATTCGAAATCCGCGACCGCGCGCAGGCCGCGCACGATGACCGAGGCACCCTGTGCTTCCGCGAAGTGCATGAGGAGCGAATCAAAGGCGACGACGTCGATGCGGGCATCCTGCACGTCGGCGCACTCCCGGCGAACCATGGCGAGCCGTTCATCGAGCGAGAACATCGGGGATTTGGACGGATTGGTCGTCACGCCGATCACCAGCCGGTCGACCAGCTTGGCGCCGCGCCGGATGATGTCCATATGGCCCAGGGTCACCGGGTCGAAGGTGCCGGGATAAACGCCGATGCGTTCGTCTGTCGTCATGGCCGATGGCTTCCCTGTCGCATTGCCGCCCCTATCTGTCGCGCGCCACGGCAAAGTCCGCGATCTGCCGCAGCAGGTCCGCCTCCGCGCCATAGCTGCGCAGATGCGCCTTGGCCTGATCTATCAGCAGGCTGGCCTGCGCGCGCGCGCGCTCGATCCCCATCAGCGAAACGAAGGTCGCCTTGCCCTGCGCCGCGTCCTTGCCAAGCGTCTTGCCCGCGAGGGCCGGATCGCCGTCGACATCCATCAGGTCGTCGGCGATCTGGAACGCCAGACCCAGATCGCGCGCATAGCCGTGAAGGTGCGTGCGCGCACCGGCGGAGACGCGGGCGAGGATCGCGCCCGCCTCGACGCAGAAGCCGATGAGCGCGCCGGTCTTGAGCTGCTGCAGCCGGGTGATGGTCGGCAGGTCGAGCGTCATGCCCTCGGCGGCGAGATCCATCATCTGCCCGCCGGCCATGCCGGAGGGGCCGCTCGCGCTCGCCAGCGCAGCGACCAGCTCGCACCGCACGAAGGGGTCGGCATGGGTGGCGGGGTCGGCGAGCACCGCAAAGGCAAGGTCGTGCAGGCAGTCGCCGGCCAGGATCGCCGTCGCCTCGTCAAAGGCGATATGCACAGAGGGCTTGCCGCGTCGCATGTCGTCATCGTCCATGGCCGGCAGATCGTCATGGACGAGTGAATAGGCGTGGATGCACTCGGCCGCGAGCCCGACCCGCAGCGATGCGGCCTCGTCCACCTTGAACAGATCGGCGCTGGCCTTGACCAGCAGCGGGCGCAGCCGCTTGCCGCCGCCGATGGTGGCGTGGCGCATGGCATCATAGAGTCTGCCCCGGCTGTCGTCCGGTCGGGCCAGCAGCCGTTCAAACTCCCGGTCGATGGCGCTCGCCATGGACCGCATGGCGGCTTCCAGGGGCAGTGCGACGGTGGCGGTCACGTCCGCCGCTCAGCGCGCATCAAAGGGACGGGTGGCGGCTGCCGCACCATCGGGACCGGCAACGATGGCCTCGATCCGCGCCTGCGCAGCCTCAAGCCGCTGCTGACATTGCGCGCGCAGCCGGTCGCCCTCCGAATAGAGGTCGATCGACCGCTCAAGCGGGACGTCGCCACGCTCGAGCTGCTGGACGATCGCCTCGAGCCGGGAGAGGGCCTCTTCGAAGCTCAAGTTTTCGGGATCGGTATGGCTGGCCATGGGCCATGAGCATTGACCGGCCTGTCAACGCGGGTCAAGCCATATGCGAAAGGGCAGGAAGGAGTCATTTTTCACCGCGATGCAGCAAAACGCGGTTGACGCCAGCCGCACCGATGCAAATAAGGGCGACGCTATGCGACACAGCCTCATCCTCTCCCTCGCCGGACTCGCCGCGCTTTCCGCCTGCAACGGGTCTTCCTCCGAAACCATCAACGAGACCATCGGCGATCCTATGGCCGAGGAGCTCAAGAACGCGCCCAAGGCTGAGCTGCCGCCGATGCTGAAGGAAAGCCACAGCTATCGCTGCAAGGACAACAGCCTGATCTACGTCGATTTCATGACCGATGAAAAGACCGCGAACTTCAAGACCGAAAAGCAGGGCCCGGTGACGGTGCTGAAGGCGGCGGAGCCCGGCCAGCCCTTCACCTCGGCCGACGGCACGAAAACGCTCGAGGGCTCGGGCGAGACGGTCACCTATAACGGGCAGTCGTGCAAGGGCTGATGCCGCTCACCCGTTGATGCCGATCCAACCGGCCGGTCCCGGCGACGGGGCCGGCCTTTTCTTTGCCGCCCGGGCGGCTTAAGAGCGCGCCCATGAGCCAGACCGACAGCACCGCCATCACGCCCGAGATCGTCGCCCAGCACGGCCTGACCGATGAGGAATATGGCCGCGTGCTGGCCGCCCTGGGACGCGAGCCGAACCTCACCGAACTTGGTATCTTCTCGGTCATGTGGTCGGAGCACTGCTCCTACAAGTCGAGCCGCATCCACCTCAGGAAGCTGCCGACCGAGGCGCCCTGGGTGATCTGCGGGCCGGGCGAGAATGCGGGCGTCATTGACATCGGGGAGGGGCCGGACGGCAGCAAGCTCGCCGCCATCTTCAAGATGGAGAGCCACAACCATCCGAGCTACATCGAACCCTATCAGGGCGCCGCGACGGGTGTCGGCGGCATCCTGCGCGACGTTTTCACCATGGGTGCGCGCCCCGTCGCCAACATGAACGCGCTGAGGTTCGGACGGCCGGATCATCCGCGCATGCGGCACCTCATTGCCGGCGTGATCCACGGCATCGGCGGCTACGGCAATTGCGTCGGCGTGCCAACCGTGGGCGGCGAGGTCAACTTCCACCCCGCCTATGACGGCAATATTCTCGTCAACGCCATGACGGTCGGCATCGCCGAGCAGGACAGGATTTTCTACTCGGCGGCGTCAGGCGTGGGCAACCCGATCGTCTATGTCGGCTCCAAGACCGGGCGCGACGGCATCCATGGCGCGACGATGGCGAGCGCGGACTTTGGCGAGGACGCCGAGGAAAAGCGCCCGACCGTTCAGGTCGGCGATCCCTTCACCGAGAAGCTGCTGATCGAGGCGTGCCTGGAGCTGATGGCGTCCGACGCCATCGTCGCCATTCAGGATATGGGCGCGGCCGGGCTCACCAGTTCGTCGGTCGAAATGGCATCGAAGGGCGGGGTTGGCATCCGGCTCGACATGGACAAGGTGCCGCAGCGCGAAACCGGCATGACCGC
>CAZGVX010000117.1:0-3424 GCA_964529225.1 uncultured Sphingobium sp. | reverse complement strand
TAACCTTGTAAACCCGGATCGTTTCGCCCGATCGCATAGGCACGCGCTTGAGCCAGGCTGGCGGCCGGTTGCTGGCCAGCATCGCCATCAACCCCTTCGGGTTCGCCTTGACGTAGCTCTTCAGCTCATTGTCACCGAGACAGAAGGGGACATAGCGCGCGCCGGTCGCCAGGATGATGGTCCGCGCCTTGTCCGGGTCGGCCGCGAAAGCCTCGACGACAGCCCTGATTCCCGCCTGATTGCGGTGATGCCCGGTGCCGACCACGCTGTGACGGGTATAGACGAGCAGGTGCGAGCCAATGTCGATCGGCGCGAACAATATGGCCGGCGGCAGTGCGTCAAGCCCGCGCGTGCCCGCATAGGTGCTGCACGCAAGTCGCGGCGCGGGCTCGCCCGGCTTGGTGTTGCCCGCCTCCGACGGCACCAGCACCGCATTGGCCGCGCCGACCGCGCCGATGGGCGTTACGACGATGCTCGCCACCGCAAGCGGCACCCTGAGGAATGCGCGCGGCAGGCGCATGACCGCCCGGAACAGCATGACGAACAGCCACGCGGCACCCGGCAGCGCGAGCGCATGGGCCACGCCCATGGCGCGGATCACCGTCAGGGAGACCATCAGTGCGCCCAGTTGCAGGAGGATCAGCGTGAGCCATGGCTCGCGCCGCTCCGGCGTGAGGACAAAGGCCGCGAGCGCGCCGCCAAGACCCACCAGCGAGGGGATCAGGACGAGCAGGGCCACGTCGAGCGGCTGCGTCCAGACCGGCATGCCCTCACCGATCGAACGATACCAGTCGCGATAGACCACCGGGTCCATCCAGGCGAAGGGGCCCGCCGCGCATTGCGGGCTATGGAACAGGAAGGTCGCACCGCCCGCCAGCGCCGCGGCGACGAGTCTCGGCATCGGCGGGATCAAACGCCCGGCCAAAATGTAAACGCCCGTGGAGACGCCCATCGGCAACAGATAGGCGGGCGACATCGCGTCGCACCAGAGCGCCTGGGCCCGCGCCCAGCCAAGCGTCGCCAGCATGAGCGCGCCCGCCCCGCCGGTGAGGCCGATCAGATAGTCGCTCAACCTGCCGCCGTCATCGCGGCCCCGCAGAAGGTCCAGCGCCAGCACGGCCGCCATCGTCACCGCGAGCGGCAGCCCCTCCAGCGCGATGGTCAGCGACATGGCCATGACAAGCCCGGCGAGCATGGCCTCGGCCCGCCGCCCCGCGCGCGCGCCAAGGATGAGCACCGCCGCGATCACGTCGAGCAGGATCTGCCAGCCATGATGGTCGATGCGCATCGGCAGAAACTGAAGCATGACGCCCATCGCCATCGCGAGCATGATCGCCGCGATGACCGACAGCCGCGCATCACCCGTGGCACGGCGTGAAAGCATGTCGACCGCCAGAAACAGGCCGAGCAGCGTCAGCAGCGGCACCGCGACGCACGCCAGCCGCTCGGCGAGACCCGGCTCCATGACGAGGCCAAAGAACAGAATGAACGCGCCAATCGGCACGTCGACGAGGCGGCTCCAGTGCATAGGCACGCCAGCAGACGGATGGATCCTATACTGGGTGACGTCGAACCACCCCTGGCCGGCCAGCCAGTCGCGCACCTGAACCAGGCGCAACGCATCGTCAGGATCGCGGAATTTATCGTGCGCGATGATATCGCGCGCCAGCCAGACCAGAATTGCCGCCGTCACGAACCAGATCGCGACGACGATCAGCCGGACGCGCCCGGTCAGGAGGATGCCCATCGCCCTGCCCGCATCACGCCGCGCGCGGCGCGATCCGGCCCGGCACCAGCCGTTCACTCGCCAGCGCGGCGCGCTCGCCCTCGCGACCGCTATACTGGCCTTCCTCGCCCGCCTCGTGATATTCGGCGTCCTCGTTGACCGCCCATGTGTCGTAGATGCGCGCGCCCGCCGCAATGTTGCGCACGGTCAGCATCGCGGTCATCATCGCATGGTCCTGATTGTTGTAGCGGTGCATGCCGTTGCGCCCGACAAGGTGGAGGGTCGGATACTCCGCCTCCAGCTCCTCGCGCAGTTCGCACACATTGGCGGCATAGGCATCGTCATAGACAGGATAGGCCTTTTCCTGCCGGACGACGACGCCGCCTGTCACCTGATCTTCCCGGCAGAGGCCGAGGATCGCCATCTCCTTCGTCGCCAGCGCGACGAGGTCGGCGTCGCTCGCGGCCCACAGGCCGTCGCCTTCGAAGCAGAAATATTCGAGGCCGACGCAAGCGATCGACTGGTCGGGCACCATCTCGGGCGACCAGCTGCGGAAATTCTGGATGCGGCCGACCTTCACCTTGCTGTCGTGGATGTAGATCCAGTTGTCGGGGAACAGATCCTCGGCCCGGATCATCAGCGCGACAGTAAGAAAATCGCGATATTTGAGGTCGAGCGCGGCATTGAGCGCGCGCGGCAGCGGGTGAATGCGGCCCGCCAGTTCGCGCATCGGCGCGGAGCTGATGACATGCGCGGCGTCGATGGTGATGGCGGTGCCGTCCGCCCGCGTCGCCGAAACGCGCCAGCGCCCCGTCACCTGATCGCGAATCAGCTGTTTCAGCGCATGGCCCATCAGCACGGTGTTGCCGCCATTCACGACGTGGTCGCGCGCGGCCTCCCACATCATGCCGGGGCCGAGGCGCGGATAGCGGAAGCTCTCCAGAAGTGTCTTGGCCTGCATCCCGTCATTGGGGCGCCTGTTGAGGCCGAGGCTGCGCTTCAGACCGTCGAGCACCGCTGCGCCGAGATTGAGGCCCTTGATCCGCTGCGCCGCCCAGTCCGCCGACATC
The DNA here is from genome assembly GCA_964529225.1 of uncultured Sphingobium sp. Taxonomy (GTDB): domain Bacteria; phylum Pseudomonadota; class Alphaproteobacteria; order Sphingomonadales; family Sphingomonadaceae; genus Sphingobium. The sequence goes on along the minus strand of CAZGVX010000117.1, from coordinate 628 downwards.
TCGTCGCACGGCATCCCCCAGACCTTTTCGGTGTAGGTCTTGAAAAAGATCGAAAACAGCCGGTGGCCGAAGGCGTTCACCGTCCAGTCCTGAAAGGATTTGACGTGGCGGTTGGGGAACAGCTTGGCCTTGGCGAAGCTCGCCATGCACAGGGTCGAACGAAAAAGGCCGAGATTGCCAAGCGCCTCGAACGCACGCAGGGGATAGGAGTAGAACTTCCCCTCATAATAGATGCGGCTCATGCGCGGGCGCTGAATGAAATCGTGCGGCAGGATCTCGTTCCACAGGTCGACCACTTCCTTCGCCTTGGAAAAGAAGCGGTGCCCGCCAATGTCAAAACGGAAGCCGTCATGCTCGACCGTCCGGCTGATCCCGCCGACATAATGCGGGTCCTTCTCGATGACGGTGACGCGGTAACCCTGCTTGGTGAGAAGATAGGCGGCGGTGAGCCCCGCCGGCCCGGCGCCGATGATGGCGATGTCGGCGCTATGGTCGGTCGATTGCACGGAATTCCCCCGTAAAGGCGACGGTCTCGCCCATCGGGGGATGACGGAAAATGGCTAAAGGGCGGTTAATGCGGCCCGGCTACGCGAGGTCAACCGGGTGCGGCGGCCGGGGCAGGTCCAGG
>CAZGVX010000116.1:0-3446 GCA_964529225.1 uncultured Sphingobium sp. | reverse complement strand
TGCTTCGGCTGCGGCGCCCATGGCGACGCGATCCGCTGGATGACCGATCAGCGCGGCCTGCCCTTCATCGACGCCGTCAAGGAACTGGCCGACGCGGCTGGCATCGCGATGCCAGCGCCCGACCCGCAGGCGGCGCGCAAGGCCGAGGCAGCCCGGACCCTCCACGACGTCATGGCGGCCGCGCAGGCCTATTTCGTCGAGCAGCTTCAGGGCCTCGGCGGCGCGGAGGCGCGGGCCTATCTCGACCGGCGCGGGATCAGCGCCGCGACGCGCGAACGCTTCGGCTTCGGCCTTGCACCCGATTCGCGCGGCAGCCTCAAGGCGGCGCTAAAGGCCTTCGGCGAGCCGCTGCTCGTTGAAGCTGGCCTCCTCATTCGGCCGGAGGATGCGCCAAAGCCGGAGGGCGGGAAACAAAAGGCGCGCGACACCTATGACCGCTTTCGCGGGCGGCTAATGATCCCGATCCGCGACGCCCGGGGGCGCGTCATCGCCTTTGGCGGGCGCGTGCTGGGTCAGGGCGAGCCCAAATATCTGAATTCCCCCGACACGCCGCTGTTCGACAAGGGGCGAACGCTGTTCAACCTCGACCAGGCGGCAGGGCCGGCGCGCAAGGCTGGACGGGTGATCGTTGTCGAAGGCTATATGGACGCCATCGCGCTCGCGCAGGCCGGCATCGAGGAGGTGGTGGCGCCGCTCGGCACCGCGCTCACCGAGGCGCAGATCGAGCGGCTGTGGTCGCTGGCTGACTGCCCCCTTCTCTGCTTCGACGGCGACAGCGCCGGGCAGCGGGCTGCGGACCGGGCGATGCTGCGCGCCCTGCCGATGCTGCGCCCAGGCCAGAGCCTCTCGATTGTCACCCTCCCCCCTGGCCTCGATCCTGACGATCTCGTCCGCTCGGGCGGGCGCGCGGCCATCGAGCCCCTGTTCACCTCGGCACAGCCGCTGGTCGAGCGGCTCTGGCGCCACGAGGTATCCGCGGCCGACACCGCGACGCCCGAGCAGCGCGCGGGCCTCAAGGCGCGCCTGAACGAGCGTGTCGCCGCGATCGCCGATCCGCTGGTGCGCGGCGAATATACCAAGCAGCTTCAGGACAGGTTCTTCGAGGACTTCGGCTGGGGATGGCGACGGCGGGAGCTTTCGGGCCTCCGGCGGTCCATCGCCGCAACCCGCGAGAGCGCCTCCGGCACGTTGCTTGGCATGGCCGAGCGGCTTCAGCGCCAGACGTTGCGCGCCGTCCTGCTGGGCGTCTCGCGACGGCCGCGCATCCTTTACACGCACCGCGAGCAGCTCGACGCGCTGCACATGCCGAGCGCGCAGTTTGCCGAATGGCGAAATATTCTCGTCAACGCCTCCTATGAGCGTCCGGCGCTTGAAGAGGACGCGCTCGAGGCCATATTGCAGATGGAAATCGGCCAAACCGAACGGCGCGACCTTAACCATGACCTCGGCTTTACGTTCTATCATCGGCACGCGGAACATATTGAAGCCGAAACCGATCTGGTTGAGGTCATCGAGTTGCTCGTTCGTTTGCAGGATTATTCGGCAAGGCTTGCGGCTCTCGACGCGCGACTCTATGCGCACTCGCTTGAGGGCGGCGAATATGAACGGCTGATCGGCGAGCGCGACCGGCTGCTGGAAAGCAAGCGCCGGGACGAGCAGCGGATTAGTGAACTGAAGGCGAACCCGGACGGCCTGGCGGCGGCGTAAGGAACGGAAACTAGATGACGAGCAAGGTGACCAAGGGCGTGAACGGCGGCGATACGGGTGGCGACGAAGGCGGCGATGCGCCCCTGCTCGATCTCAACGAAGCGTCGGTCAAGAAGCTCATCGCCCGCGCCAAGAAGCGCGGCTACATCACCTATGACGAGCTGAACAACGCCCTGCCGCAGGATCAGATGTCGTCCGAACAGATCGAGGATGTGATGTCCGCGCTCAACGACATGGGCGTCAACATCGTCGAACATGACGAAGCCGCCGAGGAAGGCGAGGAGCAGCCCGAAGCGGAAGTCGATTCCATCGACGGCGGCGAGGAGGATGACGGCTCGGGCGGCAATGTCGGCGAAAAGAAGAAGGAAACGGTCGACCGCACCGACGATCCCGTTCGCATGTATCTGCGTGAGATGGGCGCCGTCGAGCTTCTCAGCCGCGAGGGCGAGATCGCCATCGCCAAGCGCATCGAGGCGGGCCGCGACACGATGATCCTGGGTCTGTGCGAGAGCCCGACCACTTTCAACGCCATCATCGACTGGTCGCAGGCGCTGAACGACGGTCAGATGCAGCTGCGCGAGATCCTTGATCTCGATGCCATGCTCTCCAAGGACCCGGCGCCTGAAAATCTCGAGGAGGGCGAAGGCGACGACGACGGCGAGATCAGCGAGAAGACGGCCGGCCCCTCCTACAAGGAGGAGGAAGAGGTCGAGGAGGCCTCAGCCGACGAGGATGACGAGGACTCGATGGTCGAGCGCCGCGCGCCGCGTCAGGAAACGGATGACGAGGAGGACAACACCCTTTCGCTCGCGGCGATGGAGGAGCTCCTCAAGCCCGATGCGCTCGCCAAGTTTGCGCGTATCCAGGATCTGTTCGAGCAGTTCACCCGTGTTCAGCAAGCCCGGCTCACTGCGCTCGGCATCGGCGAGGAGTTGCCGAAGGCCAAGGAAGACCTTTACCAGAAGCTGCGCGAGGATCTGACCGCCGAGGTCGAGAGCGTCCAGTTTCATCAGCAGAAGATCGAGTTTCTCGTCGACCAGCTCTATGCGCTCAACCGGCGCCTTACCGCGCTTGGCGGTCAGATGCTGCGCCTTGCTGAGCGGCACAAGGTCAACCGCAAGGATTTCCTCGACAATTACGTCAATCACGAGCTTGACGAGGGCTGGCTGGAGCGCGTCGGCAAGATCGACAAGAAATGGACCAACTTTGTCAATGCGGAGGCCGCGTCGGTCGACCGCATCCGGCGCGAGGTCGGCGACATTGCGCAGGCCACCGGCACCTCGCTCTCGGAATTCCGCCGCATCGTCAACATGGTGCAGAAGGGCGAGCGCGAGGCGCGCATCGCGAAGAAGGAGATGGTGGAGGCCAACCTCAGGCTCGTCATTTCCATCGCCAAGAAATATACCAATCGCGGCCTTCAGTTCCTGGACCTCATCCAGGAGGGCAATATCGGCCTCATGAAGGCGGTCGACAAGTTCGAGTATCGCCGCGGCTACAAGTTCAGCACCTATGCGACCTGGTGGATCCGGCAGGCGATCACCCGCTCGATCGCGGATCAGGCGCGCACCATCCGCATCCCCGTGCACATGATCGAGACGATCAACAAGCTGGTGCGCACCAGCCGCCAGTTCCTCCATGAGCAGGGCCGCGAGCCCACGCCAGAGGAAATGGCCGAGCGGCTCTCCATGCCGCTCGAAAAGGTCCGCAAGGTGATGAAGATCGCCAAGGAGCCGATCAGC
>CAZGVX010000115.1:0-3512 GCA_964529225.1 uncultured Sphingobium sp. | reverse complement strand
GACGGCCATGCGCGCGATTATGGCGCGACCGGCCAGCAATGGCGCGTCCTCGGGGTCGTCAACAGGTTCCCTGGGATGAACCAGGGCGCACTTGCGGAATTTCTCGACGTCGAGCCGATCACGACATGCCGGATGGTCGATCGGCTGGAACAGGCCGGCATGATCGAGCGTCGGCGCGACCCCGATGATCGGCGAGCCTGGCAACTTTACCTCACGGAAGCGGCGATGCCTTTCGTTGCAAGCATGAGGGACAAGGTCAAAAGCCTGTCGGCGGAGGCTTTCGCCGGCTTTTCCGACGAAGAGCAGACAGAACTCATCATGCAGCTTGAACGAATTCGCCAGAATCTGGCTGGCGATATCGGCCCGGTATCAAGGAACGCGGACCATGGCAGAGGCTGACCCCCAGTTCGACAAAAGCGAGCGCACCGAAACCCGCTCGATCCTGGAGCAGACCAGCGTGGCGGAGGGGCGCCACGCGCCCTGGCGCACCCGCGCGCTGATGGCGCTGGTGCCAGTGCTCATCGTGGCAGGCGGCGCTTATGCCTATCTCACCAGCGGCCGGACCGTCAGCACCGACAATGCCTATGTGAAGAAGGACATTGTTTCGGTCGGTAGCGACGTCAACGGCCGGATCGTCGACGTGCGCGTGCGCGAAAACCAGCTCGTGAACCGCGGTGATGTGCTGTTTGTCATTGATCCCGAGCCCTATCGCGTCGCGGTCCAGCAGGCGGATGCCAAACTGGCCGATGCCCAGGTCGAAGTTGCGAAACTCAGAACCGATTTCCGCACCACAGGCGTTGATATCGAGGGCGCGCGCGCGGATCTGCGTTTCGCAGAGCAGTCCATGGCGCGGCAGCGGGCCTTGCTCGCGCAGGGCTTCACCACCCGCGCCAGCTTTGACGAGGCCGAGCACGCGCTTGCCATCGCCCGTCAGACGCTCGGCAATGCCGAAGCGGACGCCGCCAAGGCGCAGGCTGCACTCGCCACCGGCGCGCAGGTGCCCGGCGTCAATCCCGCCATCGCCGAGGCCAGGGCGGAACGGGCAAAGGCCGCGCTCGATCTGCAACGCACGATAGTGAGGGCGCCTGTTTCAGGTCGGGTCAGCCAGACCTCCCGCCTGCTGGTTGGTCAGATGCTGATCACCGGCCTGCCGGCCCTGAGCATCGTTGCAAACGACCACAGCTGGATCGAGGCCAACTTCAAGGAAACCGACCTCGACAAAATGCGCACGGGTCAGCGGGCTACGGTCACGTTGGACGCTTATTCAGGGCTCAGCCTGAAAGGCCATGTGGAAAGCATGGGCGCAGGCACAGGTTCCCAGTTTTCCGTTCTTCCGCCGCAGAACGCCACCGGCAACTGGGTCAAGGTGACGCAGCGCGTCCCGGTCCGCATTGCCATAGACGAGCATTCCAGGCGCCCGCTCATTGCGGGCCAGAGCGCCAATGTGACGGTCAGGTTCGATGGCGGGCGCGACTGACGCAGTCCCGGCGCATGACCGGCCGGAGGTTGAGGTCGGCGCCAGAAAGGGCCTGCTGACAGCGGCCGTCATGACCGGCATGGTCATGCAGATACTGGATACGACGATCGCCAATGTCGCGCTTCCCCATATGGAGGCCGCGCTCGGCGCGACGCAGGAAAGCGTCACCTGGGTTCTCACCAGCTACATTCTGGCCTCGGCCGTGGTGATGCCGGCGACGGGCTGGCTGTCGTCCACCTTCGGCGCGCGCAATCTCCTGCTGTTTTCGGTGCTGACCTTCACTGTCGCGTCCGCGCTTTGCGGGCTGGCGCCGAACCTTGGCATGATGGTGTTTTTCAGGACACTGCAGGGCATCGCTGGCGCTTTCCTCGGCCCGCTCGTCCAGTCGGTCATGCTCGACATCAACCGACCCTCCCAGCACCCCAAGGCCATGTCGGTCTATGGCATGGGGGTGATGATCGGCCCCATCGCCGGCCCTGTCCTTGGCGGCTATCTCACCGAGAATCTGGACTGGCGGTGGGTATTCTTCGTGAACGTGCCCATCGGTTTGCTGTGTCTTGCGGCGCTCTGGTTCCTGTTGCCACGCATGCCGACCCAGGCGCGACGGTTCGACGCCTTCGGCTGGTTTCTGGTGGCGGTTGCGCTGGGGGGGCTTCAGCTGCTGCTCGACCGTGGTCAGACCGTCGACTGGTTCAGCTCGACAGAAAGCTGGATCTATCTCGGCGTCATGATCGCAGCCGGGTGGGCGTTCTGCATTCATAATGCCACTACCGACAAACCTCTCTTTCCGCTGCCGATGCTGGCCGACCGCAATCTGACCACCGGCGCTGGCTTCATGGTGATCGTGGGGGCCACCACGGTATCCGTCATGGCGCTCCTGCCGCCCCTGATGCAGAATCTCTACGGCTATTCCGTGGTGCAGACAGGCGAGTTGCTCGCCACCCGTGGCATCGGTGTCCTCATAACCATGTTCATCGCGGGCCGTATCGCCAGCCGGGTAGACCCAAGACTGCTGGTCGGATCGGGTTTCGCGATCACCGCCCTGTCGCTTTGGATGATGACGGGCTGGACGGTCGAGATGGATTGGCGACCGTTCGTGCTCAGCGGCTTTGTTCAGGGTCTCGGCCTGGGACTTGTATTCGTGCCGTTGAACGTGCTGAGCTTCGCAACGCTGCCGCCCGCCTATCGAACCGACGCAGCTGGCCTTTTCAATCTGGCGCGCAACGTCGGCTCTTCGATCGGGATTTCGGTGATGACGGTGCTGCTTGCCCGCAACATCCAGGTGAGCCACGCCGATCTGGCGTCGCAGGTGACCGCCAACCGCCTGCCAGCCGATCCCGGCCTTCTCACCACCCTTGGTGCGGATGGCGACACCGCGCTGGCAACCATCGACGGACTGGTGAACCAGCAGGCCGCGATGATCGCCTATCTGAACGACTTTTACGTGATGATGTTCGTCTGCCTGTGCATGCTCCCGTTCCTTCTCCTTCTGAAGAAGCCGAAACCCCGTACCGGCGCCGACGCGGCACTGCCAATAATGGAGTGATCGGGGTGGACTGCGCCCCCATCACCCCTTTTTCAGGTGTCGGCGGCCAAGCAGTTCCGCGATCTGCACAGCATTGAGCGCCGCGCCCTTGCGCAGATTGTCGGACACGCACCAGAGAGCCAGGCCGTTGTCGACCGTGGGGTCCTCCCGCACGCGGCTCACATAGGTGGCATATTCGCCGACGCATTCGACCGGGGTCACGTAACCGCCATCCTCGCGCTTGTCGACGAGCATCACGCCGGGCGCCTCGCGCAGGATATTCTGGGCCTCCTCGGCGCTGATCTCATTCTCGAACTCGATATTGATCGCCTCGGAATGGCCAACGAAGACCGGCACGCGGACACAGGTCGCGGTGACCTTGACCTTCGGATCGAGGATCTTCTTGGTCTCGACCACCATCTTCCATTCTTCCTTGGTGTAACCGTCATCCAGGAAAACGTCGATGTGCGGGATCACGTTGAAGGCGATCTGCTTGGTGAACTTCTTCGG
>CAZGVX010000114.1:0-3535 GCA_964529225.1 uncultured Sphingobium sp. | reverse complement strand
CGCGAAGGCTTCGAGGCGACCAAGCGCGAGGGCCTCGCGTCGTTCGGCGATGACCGCGTCTTCATCGAGAAGTTCATCGAGAGCCCGCGCCATATCGAGATCCAGATCCTCGGCGACCAGCACGGCAATATCGTCTATCTCAACGAGCGCGAATGCTCGATCCAGCGGCGCCACCAGAAGGTCGTCGAGGAAGCACCGTCGCCCTTCGTTAGCCCGGAAATGCGCCGCAAGATGGGTGAGCAGTGCGTCGCGCTCGCCCGCGCGGTCGGCTATTTCAGCGCGGGCACGGTCGAGCTGATCGTGTCGGGCGCGGACACCACCGGCGACGGCTTCTACTTTCTCGAGATGAATACCCGTCTCCAGGTCGAGCATCCCGTCACCGAGATGATCACCGGCATCGACCTTGTCGAGCAGATGATCCGCGTGGCGAACGGCGAGAAGCTGGCGTTCGGCCAGGCCGATGTGCAGCTCAACGGCTGGTCGGTCGAGAACCGCGTCTATGCCGAGGACCCCTATCGCGGTTTCCTTCCGTCAACCGGGCGGCTCGCGCGCTATACCCCGCCCGAAGCGGTGGAGGACGAGGACGGCATCACCCGCGTCGACGATGGCGTTACCGAGGGCGGCGAGGTCAGCATGTTCTACGACCCGATGATCGCCAAGCTCGTCACATGGGCGCCGACGCGGCTCGGCGCCATCGACCGGCAGATCGACGCGCTCGACCGGTTCGAGATCGAGGGGCTGGGCCATAATATCGACTTCCTTTCGGCGCTCATGCAGCATGAACGGTTCCGCGACGGGCGCCTCACCACCGGCTTCATCGCGGAGGAGTTCCCGGAAGGCTTCCATGGTGCGGCGATGGCCGAGGGCCTGTCGGAGAAACTCGCCGCGATCGCCGCCTTTGCCGCGATGGCGCAGGCGGACCGGGCGCGTCGCATTGACGGGCAACTGGGCAACCGGCTGCCGCCGCCGGGTGAGTGGCAGGTCCGCATTGGCGACGCGCTCCACATGGTCGAAATCGACGGCGACGAGGTGAGCGTTGACGGTGCCGTGCTTGATATGGCGCTCGAATACACGCCGGGCGACCGTATCGTCGAAGCGGGCTTTGGCGAGGATGAGGCCGAGACGCTCGCGGTCCGCATCGCCCCGATCCGCTCGGGCTTCCGGCTGACAATGCGCGGCGCAAGCCACAATGTGCGTGTTCTGCCCGGCCATGTTGCCCCGCTTGCGGCGCATATGATCGACAAGGTGCCGCCGGACCTCTCCAGATATCTTATCGCGCCTATGCCGGGCCTGCTGGTCCAGCTTCAGGTGGCCGAGGGTGATGCGGTGCAGGCCGGCCAGCCGCTCGCGGTCATCGAGGCGATGAAGATGGAGAACATCCTGCGCGCCGAAAAGACCGGCACGGTCAAGTCGGTGAACGCCAAGATCGGCGACAGTCTGGCGGTGGATGCGATCATTCTCGAACTCGCCTGAGCGCCGCCGGAGACTCTTGTCATCGGCCGCCTGAGGCTGCACAGCGACGGGTGAGGGATGGGGAGAGGGCGGATGGCATCGACGGTGGCGCATGGGGGCGAGGCGAGCCGCGCGGACATGCGGCTTGTCATTCTTGCCTCGTCGGCGGGCACGGTTTTCGAATGGTATGATTTCTTCATCTACGGCACGCTTGCCGCGATCATCGGCAGCACCTTCTTCCCCGCCGACAATGTCGTTCTCCAGACGCTGCTGGTCTGGGCAGGTTTCGCGGTAGGCTTCGGGTTCCGGCCACTTGGCGCGGTCCTGTTCGGGTTTCTCGGCGACCGGCTCGGGCGCAAGGCCACTTTCCTGATGACCGTGACGCTGATGGGGATCGCAACCGCCGGGGTGGGCCTGATTCCATCGGCGGAGACGATCGGCATCGCGGCGCCGATCATCGTCATCCTGCTGCGCGTCCTTCAGGGGCTGGCGCTGGGCGGTGAATATGGCGGTGCGGCGGTCTATGTCGTCGAGCATGCGCCGGGGCATCGGGCGGGATATTATTCGGGCTATATCCAAGCGAGCGTCGTCGGCGGATTTGTCCTGAGCCTTGTGGTGGTGCTGGGCTGCAAGGCGGTGTTCCCGGCCGAGATGTGGCGGGACTGGGCATGGCGGGTGCCGTTCCTCCTTTCCCTCGCGCTGCTTGGCATCTCGCTGTGGATGCGCATGAAGCTGTCCGAAAGCCCCGTGTTCAAGGCGATGCAGGCCGAGGGTGAACTGAGCCGCAATCCGATTGCCGAGAGCTTCTCCTTCCCCGGCAACAAAAAGCGCATTTTCGTGGCGCTGTTCGGTGTTGCCGCCGGGCTTACCGTGATCTGGTACACGGCGATGTTTACCGCCCTGGGCTTCCTCAAGGGGCCGATGCGGGTCGAGGACACATGGGCCGAAGTGATCGTCGGCGTGTCCGCCGCGCTCGGTATGGGCTTCTTCGTCCTCTTTGGCCACGTCTCGGACAAGATCGGACGCAAGAAGCCGGTGGTGGTCGGCTATGCGCTGACATTGCTGCTCCTGTTTCCGGTCTTCTGGCTGATCGGGCATGCAGCCAATCCCGGCCTCAGCGAAGCTGCCAGCCGGGCGCCAGTGGTCGTTCTCGCCGATCGCTGTCCGTTCGATGCGACGGCGACCCGGCAAAGCAGCTTCTGCGGTGAGATGCTGGGTGAACTGGCCAGGCTCGGTGTTTCCTATCGGGTTGCCAGGGCCGACGCTGCGGGCAGCGGCGAGAACAGCGCCGCGCCGACGCTGACGATCGGCGCCAGGGTCTATGACGTCCGCGCTGTCGAAGACGTCAGGCCCGCACTGGAGTCGGCTGGCTACAATTTTGAGAAGGTCAGACCGGCGCCCGGACAGATCGCGCTCATCATGGCGGGCCTCCTCGTGCTGTCGGCCCTTTCTGGCATGACCTACGGCCCGGTGGCGGCCCTGCTGGCGGAGATGTTCCCGCCGGCGATCCGCTACAGTTCGCTGTCCATCCCCTATCATATCGGCACGGGCTATTTCGGCGGCTTCCTGCCGCTCATTTCGAGCTATATCGTGGCCGTCACAGGCGACCCCTATGCTGGCCTCTGGTACACAATGGCGGTTGTCGCGGTGGCGCTGGTGGTCGCGGTCTGGGGTCTGACCGACAGGGGTGACTATGCCGGCACGGCCTGATAGCGCCATGGCGCATGACCACGCCGCCACCTCCGCCGCTGCGCCTTCATCTGGACCCGGACGCGCTCGCGCATAACTGGCGCTGGCTGCAGAACCGCAATCCGGGCGCGGGCTGCGGCGCAGCGATCAAGGCCGATGGCTATGGGCTTGGCGCTGTGGAAGTCATGCGGCACCTCAGGCGCGCGGGCTGCCGTGATTTCTTCGTGGCGACCTGGGCCGAGGCGCTCACGCTCGTGCCGTATCTCGATGGAGCGGGACTTTCGGTGCTCCACGGCGTGCGCGAGGAGGATATGGCTGTGGCGCGCGCATGCCCTGCGCGTCCGGTGCTGAACAGCGCCAGCCAGATCGCGCGTTGGCGGGACGCGGGCGGCGG
>CAZGVX010000113.1:0-3671 GCA_964529225.1 uncultured Sphingobium sp. | reverse complement strand
CCTCACGCCAGCAGTTCGACATCCCAATAAAGCCAGTCGTGCCAGCTTTCGTGGAGGTAATTGGGCGGGAAGGCGCGGCCATGGTCCTGAAGCTGCCATGTCGTCGGGCGGATCGGCTGCTCACGCAGCTTCATCCCCGCCTCGCGCGGGGTGCGCCCGCCCTTGCGCAGGTTGCAGGGGCTGCAGGCGGTCGAGACATTCTCCCACGTCGTGCGTCCGCCCGCACGGCGCGGCACGACATGATCGAAGGTGAGGTCGCTCGTCGCGCCGCAATATTGACAGCTGAACCTGTCGCGCAGGAACAGGTTGAAGCGCGTGAAAGCGGGGTGCTCGGACGGCTTCACAAACTGCTTGAGCGCGATCACCGAGGGGATCTGCATGTCGAAGCTGGGCGAATGGACCATCCGCTCATAGCTCGCAACGATGTCCACCCGATCCAAAAAAACCGCCTTGATGGCGGTTTGCCAGGGCCAGAGGCTCAGGGGATAATAGCTGAGAGGGGTGTAGTCCGCGTTGAGCACCAGCGCGGGGCAATTGTCCGGGTGACGTATTCGGTCTGGATGGTACATGGACTAAATCGCCGTTCCATTTGCTCCGTTCGGGCCGTTCCTTACTCCGATCACCATGACAGTGCCATGACAGAATCCCCGCCTGCAAGGCATGGACCCGCGTAATGCACAGCTTTTTTGCCACGCGCTTCGCGCCGAGCCCCACCGGGGCCCTCCATGTCGGCCATGGCTGGTCCGCGATGCTGGCGCACGACATGGCGCGCGCGGCGGGCGGCGCATTTCGCCTGCGCATCGAGGATATCGACGGGTCGCGATCCCGGCCCGCGCATGTCGATGCTATCATGGCGGACCTCGCCTGGCTGGGGCTCGACTGGGACGGGCGGCCGGTGCGCCAGTCGGAGCGGCTGGAGAGCTATGCGGCAGCGGTGGCGCGGCTGGTGGCGGAAGGACTTGCCTATCCCTGTTTCTGCACGAGGGCGGACATCGCCCGCCAGATCGCTGCAAGCGCATCGGCGCCGCACGGCCCGGACGAAAGTTTTTCAGGAGACAGGGCTTACCCCGGTACCTGCCGCCACCTGACCGATGCCGAGCGCGCAGGGCGCATCGCCAGCGGAGACCCGCACTGCTGGCGGCTCGACATGGCCGAGGCGATCCGGCGGGCCGGGCCGCTGGCATGGACGGACATGGACAGGGGCGTCGTGGTGGCCGAACCCGCGCCCTTCGGCGACGTCGTCCTGTCCCGCAAGGACGCGCCGGGCAGCTATCATCTGTGCGCCACCATGGACGATGCCGGGATGGGCATAACCCATGTCCTGCGCGGGCACGACCTCAGCGAGGCGACGCACGTCCATCGGTTGATCCAGGCGCTGCTCGGGCTGCCGACCCCCGCCTACCGCTTTCACGCGCTGCTGGTCGATGCGGGTGGACAGCGCCTCGCCAAGCGATCGGGCGGGCTCGCCCTCGCCGACCTCAGGGCAGCGGGCGCAGACCCGGCGCGGTTGCTGTCAGAATGGCGAGCGTTGCGCTTTCCGTTTGGAATCCGGCCCGACAATCCCTAGATTGCGGCCATGAACACTTTCCTCGTCCTCCTCATCGTCGCCGCCGCCGTTGCGACGGTCGTGGCGCTGGTGCGCGGCATCATCACCTTTCTGAAGACGACCGAGGCGGAACTGAACAGCACCGACAGCGGTCCGAGCGAGTCGAGCCTGCGCCAGAACAAGATGATGATGGCACGCATCATGTTTCAGGCGGTGGCAGTGCTGTTCGTGGCGCTGCTGCTTCTCCTCAACAGCGGAAGATAAGCGGGCAACCGCTTGGTCAAGCTCAACAAAATCTACACACGCACCGGCGACGACGGCACCACCGGCCTCGTCGACGGGTCACGCTCGCCCAAGGACGCCCCGCGCATGGCCGCGATCGGCGATGTCGACGAAGCGAACAGCGCGATCGGTGTGGCGGTCGCGTCGCTTGGCGGGGATGACGCAGCCGCGCTGCTGCGCTCAATCCAGAACGATCTGTTCGATCTCGGCGCCGACCTCGCCACCCCCATCGGCGACACGCCGGACCCGGAGTGGGCGCTGCGGATCATCGCCTCCCAGGTTGACCGGCTGGAAGGAGAAATCGACCGGCTGAACGCGGCGCTGAGCCCGCTCGACAGCTTCATCCTGCCGGGCGGCACGGCAGCGGCCGCCGCCGTGCACCTCGCCCGCGCCATCGTCCGCCGGGCCGAACGCAGCGCCGTTCACGCGGCCGCGAGCGCCGCCATAAACCCAGACGCCCTGCGCTATCTCAACCGGCTGTCGGACCTCCTGTTCGTGCTCGCGCGCGCGTTGAACGATGGCGGGCGCGCCGACGTGAAATGGGTGCCCGGCGCCTCGCGATAATCGGCCGCTGTCACGAAACGGTCATAGACTTAGAACATAGTAGGAACATGTAACGCCGAGGGATCGTTCCGCGAACTGGGGCGTATGATAGGGCAACGCCGCGACGTTCGCCTGGCTGACCGAGAGAGGGGCAACGCCGTGCGCGATCCCATCATGACAAAGACCGGCGCGTCCGAGCTCGACGCACTTTACGGGCGGGTGCGGACGCTGAGCGAGCATCTGGCCGCCAACCTGTCCGACGCGGATGCGACCGCGCAGTCGATGCCCGACGCCTCGCCCGCGAAGTGGCATCTGGCGCACACCACCTGGTTTTTCGAGACATTCGTGCTGCGCGACCATGTGCCGGGATACCGGCCGTTCGACACCCGCTTCGCCTATCTGTTCAACAGCTATTACGAGGCTGAGGGTCCGCGCCACCAGCGGCCGCGCCGGGGGCTGCTCACCCGCCCCTCGCTGGCCGACGTGCTCGCCTATCGCGCCCATGTCGACCGGGCGCTGACCGGCGCGCTGGGGGCGCTGAGCGTCGAGGCGCGCGCGCTTGTCACCCTCGGCCTGCACCATGAGCAGCAGCATCAGGAGCTGCTGTTGACCGACATTCTCCACCTGTTCGCGCAAAATCCGCTCCAGCCGGGGCTCTGGCCACGTGGACCACGGGCACGACCGGCCCGCACGCCGGACCCGCTGCGCTGGATCGAGGGTCGCACCGGCGAGGTCGAGATCGGCCACAGGGCGGGCGACGGCTTTGCATTCGACTGCGAAGGGCCACGCCATGCCGTTCTGCTGCATCCCCATGCCCTTGCAGATCGCCCCGTCACCAATGGCGAGTGGCTGGAGTTCATGGCGGACGGCGGCTATCGCAACCCGGCGTTATGGCTGTCGGATGGCTGGGCCTGGGTCCAGTCGGACAGCGTTGCGGCGCCGCTCTACTGGGCACCCGACGGCAGCGGTGGCTGGACCCGGTTCACCCTGTCAGGCCGGGAGGCGGTCGATCCCGCCGAGCCGGTCACGCACATCAGTCTTTACGAGGCGGACGCCTATGCCAGCTGGGCTGGCGCGCGGCTGCCCACCGAGGCCGAGTGGGAATCCGCCGCAGCGCCGCTGGATGCGACCACCGGCAATTTTCTGGATGCGGCCGCGCCTTGCCGTCCGCGCGCGCCGGGTGGGCCGGGTGTGCCGGGTGTGCCGGGTGGGCCAAGCCCGCAGGCGGACATGGCTGTTCCGAGCCAGATGTTCGGCGATGTGTGGGAATGGACCGGCAGCGCCTATCGCCCCTATCCCG
>CAZGVX010000112.1:0-3991 GCA_964529225.1 uncultured Sphingobium sp. | reverse complement strand
CCCGCAGCAGCCAGTTGAGATAACGGTTCAGCACCGCATTGGGCGAGGCTGTGCTGGCGCTCTCGGCGGCGGTCAGCACGGCCTTGATCCGCTCCACGGGCCGGGCGTCCCAGCGCGGCTGCGCAATCTTGAGCGCAAAAAGTTTGAGCTGATCGCGATAATCCTCCTCGCGGCTGACCGCCGACCAGATGAAGGCGTTGTCCGCAACCTCGAAATTGAAGCCAATGCGGCGGCCATTGGTGATCTGGTCGACTGCGCGCTGATCGAGATTGGCGACACCGTTTGCCGTCAGCACATAGGGCGCAGCCCACAGGGCACCGTCGACGCCTGGAGCAAAGCTTTGTTCGCCACGGCCGAACCGCACCTGTATCCGCACTTTCTCCTGCTCGGCGGCATTGGCAAAAAGCAGCAGTTTCACGCCATTGGCAAAAGTGACCTGCTCCACCTTGAGCGCGCCGATTGGCGTGCGGTTCACAACCTCACCCGGGGCAGGCAGCTTGGGCAGCGAGTCCATGTTGATGAGCGCACCCGCAAGCCGCACGTCCTTCGCCGGTGCCACAGGGGCAGCCAGCGCGGAAGCCAGCGCCTGATCTGCACCGGAAACGGGTTGTTGCAACGTCAGCACCCCGCGCCGCGTCCCGCTGAACATTGCCTTGGTCGCGGCGAACATGCGCGCGGGCGTGATCTGGGCCTTGATTGAGCGGAAAATGTCGAGCGCGACCTGCGGCGAGACAGTCGTCTCGCGAATATCGACCGCTGCGATCAGCGTGTCCGCCTGCACGGCGCTCGCCTCGGTGTCGCTGTTCTGCGCGGTGATCGCATAGCCTGCCTCCGCCGAGGCGTACTCGCGGTCGATATCCGCCTGGCTGGGCGGCGTGGTGACGGCATCGGCGATGATGGCGCGCACGTCATGGAGTGCGCCGCGCCAGTCACCGCCGAGCGGCGTGATCGAGGCGAAGCTCGCGACCACGGAACGGCTCACATCCTGCTGGTCGACATTGGCGGTGACGAATTTGGCGCCGCCCCGCGCCGCTTCCTCGAGCCGCCGGTTGATGAGCTGAAGCGCGAGAAGACCGATCAGCTTGTCTTGATTATAGCGGATCGTATCGGCATGGGGTCGCCACGGCCGGAGCCAGGCAAGCCCGACCGACACCGGCGAATTGGGCTCCACGATCACCTTGCTGGCGGACGCTTTGGGATCCGGCCTGCCAAAGTCGGGATCGGGGGTGGGTGGCCCTTTGACAGCCCAGGGACCGAAGTAGCGTTTGATGAGCTGTTCGACGAGCGCGGGGTCCGCATCGCCCGAAACGGCGATCACCGCCCGCTCTGGCCGATACCAGCGATCGTGAAACGCCTTGAGAGAGGCGGCGCTCGCCTTGCCGAGCGTTTCGGGCGTGCCGATGGGATTGCCCCTGGCGAGGGGCTGACCGGCAAAGTAGAGCGCCCGCACGGCATCGCCGACGCGCATCTGGGGGCTCAAGCCCTCGCGCCGCTCGGCCATGATGACCGATCGCTCGGCTTCGACGGCAGCCGGCACGATGTTGGGCGCGGCCATCATGCCCGCCAATATCTTGAAGCTCTCACTGAGGCTCGCATCGGTCGCGCTCGGCAGGTCAAGGGCATAGCTGGTTCCGGTCGGCGACGTCTGCGCATTGCTGTCCGAGCCGAATGTCGCGCCGAGCCGCTGCCAGATTCGCTTGGCCTCGCCATCGGCCACTTCGCGCGAGCCGCGAAAGCTCAGATGCTCGATGAAATGGGCATAGCCCCCCTCGTCGGGACGCTCCATCAGCGATCCCACATCCATGCGGACCCGGATGGACACCTGCCCCGGCGGGACGCGATTGCGCCTGATCCCGTAACGCAGGCCGTTGGGCAGGACGCCGAACAGCCACGCCGGATCCATCGGAACGTCGCTGTTCTGATACAGCCAAGGACGTTCGACGGGCTTGCTCGCCGGAGCCTCGGCAAAGGCGGGCGCCCCTGTCCCGATCGACTGGAGGGGCAGAAGAGCGAGGAGGAGAAGCGCGGACAGGCGCCGATAGCGGGTCATGGGCGCGGGGCTTATCGGGCCTCTCCTTAACAGCGGATGACGGCAGGGCCTCCAGCCCTACGGGATGGCGGCTCAGCCGACAAGCCTGCTCGCCCGGTCGCGCCATGCCCCGGCCAGCACCGGAAGCGCGCCAAGCGCCCGCACAGCGTCCGGTTCGCGCCTGTGCCCGCCCGCAATGAGCAGATCAAACACACGCGCCATCGGCCATTCGGGCAGCGGCCGCTCGATCAGTGCCAGCCGGTCGCCTGCCGCGGCCTCGCCAGTTCGAATCACGCGGAAATACCAACCCGCCCTCCCCGTCGACACGATCGTCGCAAGAATATCCGGCCGACCAAAACGATGGTTGAGCTTGCTGCATGGCTGGCGACCGTGACTTACCTCGAGCACCGCCGAACCCAGCGTAAATCGGTCGCCGAGGCAGACATCCGCGTCGACAAGACCACCCACCACAAGATTTTCACCGAAGGCGCCGGGCCGGTCGAGCAACGGATGCGGGCCGATACGCTGCCGCCACCAGCCATAATGATCGTGCGGATAGAGATGGATCGCCTTGTCATGCCCGCCATGATTGACGGGATCGGCCACCGCGTCGCCATCGAGGCCGGTCCAGCCGATCCCAACCCTTCCGGCCACGGGCGCCTTGCCCATGGCGCTCAGCACGCCGGGCGCGATGAAGGCGGGTTGCCCCACGAGCAGCGCATCGACAACTGGTTCGCTTGTGGTCATTGGCTCGCCTTAGCAGATCGTTACATGTCCGGCCATTGCCAGCCTTGTCACGCGGTCGGCACTTGCTATACGCCCGGTCGATGACGCCACGCTCTCCGCGCATCGCCCTGTTCAGCGGCAACTATAACTATGTGCGCGACGGCGCCAATCGTGCGCTCAACATGCTGGTGGGCTATCTCATGCGACAGGGTTGCGCGGTGCGCGTCTATTCGCCGACCGTGGCCGAGCCCGCCTTCGCGCCGACCGGCGATCTCGTCAGCCTGCCAAGCGTGCCGGTTCCGGGGCGGCCGGAATATCGCCTGTGCCTCGGCCTCGGAAAAGCCGCGGGGCGCGACCTGGCCGCGTTCGCGCCCGATATCGTGCATATCTCCGCGCCCGATCCCGGTGGCCATGCCGCCGTCAAATGGGGGAGAGCGCACGGCCTGCCGGTGGTTGCGAGCGTCCATACCCGGTTCGAGACCTATATGCGCTACTACGGCCTCGGCGTCCTGGAGCCTGCGGTTGTCGCGCTCCAGCGGCGCCTTTACCGCCGCTGCGATGCGCTGCTCGCGCCGTCGGAGAGCTTTGCCGATGTGCTGCGGGCGGAGCGGATGAACAGCGACATCGCGATCTGGTCCCGCGGCATCGACGGTGCCCTGTTCAACACCGGCCGCCGCGATCAGGACTGGCGGCGCGGCCTCGGCATTGCCGACGACGAGGTTGCGATCGGCTTTCTGGGCCGCCTCGTGCTTGAAAAGGGCCTCGACATATTCGGCGAGGCGCTCGCCCGTCTGCGCGCGCGCGGCGTCCCGCATCGCGCCCTCGTGATCGGCGACGGCCCGGCCCGTGCAGCGTTCGAGGCGCGCATACCAGGCGGGGTTTTCATAGGCTTTCAGCGAGACGAGGCGCTGGCGCGCGCTGTCGCGGGCATGGACATCCTCCTCAACCCGTCGACAACGGAGTCCTTCGGCAATGTAAGCCTCGAAGCGATGGCGTCAGGCGTGCCGGTCGTGGCCGCCCGCGCCACCGGCAGCGCCAGCATCATAGCGGACGGCGTCAACGGCTTTCTCTGCCCGCCGGACGACGCCGACGCCTTCGCTGACCGCCTCGCCGCCTACATCGCCGACCCGGCGCTCCGCGCCGCCCACGCCGCCGCCGCCCAGGCGGAGGCCAGCCGCTATGAATGGGACCCGATCAACCGGGCAGTGCTCGCCACCTATGAGCGCCTGATCGTCG
>CAZGVX010000111.1:0-4058 GCA_964529225.1 uncultured Sphingobium sp. | reverse complement strand
CTGTCGCCGTGCCGTCGCGCGCGCGCATGCGGGCGTCCGCGACGCTGAGGGGCATGGAGAGCAGAACCGTGCGGTCAGGCATGAGGTCACGGCTGCCGATCCGGTGGAGCGTCATGATGTCCTCATCCGCGATCAGCCCGGCGCCGCCCTGATAGGCGCGGCTCGAATCAATGTAGCGGTCGCAGATCACCCAGCGCCCCTGCGCCAACGCCGGTCCGATGAGCAGGCGAACATGATTGGCCCGCGCGGCCGCGAACAGAAGCGCCTCGGCGCGGCTCGACCAGCGGTCGCCCGCACCCGACAGCAGGAGGTCGCGGATGGCCTCGCCGCCCTCGGTGCCGCCCGGTTCCCGGGTCAGCACGACATCGACACCGCGCGCCAGCAACGCCGCGTGCAAGAGGCGCGCCTGCGTCGTCTTGCCGGTCCCCTCGCCGCCCTCGAAGCTAATGAAGCGCCCCCGCGCCCGCGTTGCCGCGCTCATCCGAACAGCGACCTGAAACCGTTCCAGATCCGCCCGAGGAAGCCAGCCTCGCCCACCGCCGCGCCCGCCGAGAGCGGCATGGTCTGGGTGTCCCCGTCGGCGGTGCGCACGACCAGATCCGCGATGTGCTGCCCCTTGGCGAGCGGCGCCTTTATCGGTCCGTCATAGACCACACTCACCCTGACAGAGTCCGAAGCCGCCGCAGGCAGCGTCACGGCAAGGTTATGCGGCGCGACAAGCGGAACGGTCAGGGCTGTGCCGCCCTGCACCTGCGCGGTTTCAACCGTCGCGCCCTTGCGGAACAGCGGCACGGCGCGCCAGGCGCGAAAGCCCCAGTCCATGAACCGAACCGATTCCTTGATCCTGCCGTTGAAGGAGGTGAGCCCGGCCACGACCATGATCAGGCGGCGCCCTTTCTGCTCCGCCGATCCCGTGAAGCCATAGCCGGCTTCCTCGGTATGGCCGGTCTTGAGGCCGTCTGCACCGATCACCTTGCCCAGGATCGGGTTGCGGTTTGTCTGCGTGATATCCGCACCGCCCATTGTCCGCCCCCAGGTAAAGGAGGGGCTGGCGTAGAACTGCCGGTAAAGCTCCGGCGTCTCCTCGATCGTCGCGCGGGCGATGGTTGCAAGATCGCGGGCGGTGACCTGCGTATAGCCCTCGTCCGGCCAACCGTTCGATGTGCCGAACCGGCTGTGCCTGAGGCCCATGCGCTTTGCCTCTGCATTCATCATCTGGACAAAGGCCGGCTCGGTTCCCGCGATCCCTTCGGCCAGCACCACGCAGGCGTCATTGCCCGACAGGGTCACGATGCCGTGCAGCAGATTGGCGACCGAGACTTTTTCATTGGGACTGAGGAACATGGTCGAGCCAGCGGCCGGTCCGTGCCATTTCTCCCATGTCTCCGGGCGCACTGTGAACATCGTATCGAGCCTGAGCTTGCCCTGCTGGATCAGGCGGAAGGCGACATGCGCCGTCATCATCTTGGCCATGGACGCAGGCGGAATCAGGCGGTCGGACGCCTTGTCGAACAGCACCTTGCCCGATGACAGATCGACCATATAGGCGACCGGCGCCTCCGACTCATAGGGCGGCGCCTCCAGTGCGACGGCGGCGGCAGGCAGGCTGAGGCCGCCGAGAAGCAGACAGAAAACGCGCGTGTTGAATGGGATCATGGAGCCTTCTTCTGGGGCTTGAGGTCAGTCGTTGCGGACGAGGCGGGCGGCGGGATATCCCTTGGCATGGACGCGGGCCAGCGCCCGACGCGCCGCGCTTTCGTCCGCATAGGGGCCGAGACGCACGCGCGATAGCCTGCCGCTGCGCTCCACATGGCCACCCAGGCGACGGGCCAGCGCCGCGGCGGCACTGCTGTCGGTCAGCGCGGCGACCTGCACCGCATAGGGCGACGATTGCGGCTTGACCGGCGCCGGGACGGCTTCGCTCCGCCGGACCGTGGTGGGCACCGACTTCCCGCCATCGCCGTGCTCGATGATGAAGCCGTCATCATCGGTCGTACGGCTTGGCGGCGGCGCCGGCTTGGCGACGGGCGCTGTGCTGGCGACGGCCACCGGACTGGCGACCGGCTTCGGCGGAGAAGCCGGAGGGACCGGGGTCGGCTTTGCGGGCACCGCCACCGTTTTCGGCGCTGCCGGAACCGGGGACGTTTCAGCCACACCGCAGGCCTCGGCAGGCCCGAGACCGCTTCGGGGCGCCATTGGCAGACGCTTGCGCAGCACCGCCAGCAGCGGCTCTGGCGTGGCAAGCCGCTCCGCCACCGCCTGGCCGGAACGCAGCGCACCGCGCTCAGGCTCGGGCGGGTTTACCCGCCGCACCCGCACAGCCACCGGCATGCTGCCCGCAAGGCCGAGCTGACGCGCCGCGCCGCAGCTGAGGTCGATGATCCTGTCGTTGGCGAGCGGTCCCCGGTCGCTGACCCGCACGACGATGGTCCGTCCCGTCGCCAGCGCGGTCACCTCCGCATAGCTTGGCAGGGGCAGCGTCTTGTGCGCCGCGACCACCGCATCGGAGGCATACACCTCGCCGAGCACGGTCTGGATGCCGCTGCGCGAGTCCGGGATCACGCCCGCATAGCCGGTTTCGTCAGTCATGCCCGTCTCGGCGGGATGATAGGGCACCTTGTCGATCACATAGGGCTCGCCGAGATAGGGTGCCGGATCGCCAGCGGCGGGTTCCGCCGCATGCGCCCCACCCGCCAGCGACAACAGCACGACAAGTGGCAGCAATTCAGTTCTCGACAGCATCAGCCAGCAACCCCACCGACAAAGCGTAGAAATTGGAACAATTATAATCGAGCATCACGCGGTAATTGCTGGTGAGAAGATAGGCCGTGCGTCCGGGCCCGTCCGGCTCGAGCAGGGTTGCCATCATGTCGTCGGCCAGGACCCTGCCGCCTGCGGGCGCGACGCCCAGCGCGCGCCACTCAGCCCAGCTCAACCAGCGGCTGTGGCGCGCGAATACGCGGGGGCAGCGCGTCGGCGCGGTGCGGCTGGCAATGGCGGCGCGATCCAGTGAGGACGGCAGGACGACCGCCACGCCCCAGGGCTGGCCCGGTCGCCAACCGGCATCGACGAAATACTGCGCGATGGAGGCAAGTGCGTCGGGCTCGCTCCGCCAGATGTCGGTCCTGCCGTCGCCATCGCCGTCCCGCGCCACGCGCAGATAGACGCTTGGCAAAAACTGGGGATAGCCTGTTGCGCCCGCATAGCTGCCAACCAGCGAGGCGCGTGGCACACCGCGATCGAGAATCCTGAGCGCCGCGATCAGCTCCGGCTCGAACAGCGCCCGCCGCCGCCCCTCCCAGGCAAGCGTTGCCAGCGAGCGGACGAGATCGAAATCGCCCGTGAAACTGCCATAGCTTGTCTCATGGCCATAGATCGCCACCATGATCGATTCGGGCACGCCGGTGCTGCGTTCGATGGCCTGGAGCATCGGGCGGTTGGCCGTCCACTCGGCGCGCCCCCGCGCGATGAGGCTCGGGCTCACATGGCGCTGGCGATAGGGCTCGAAGTCAGGGATCGGCGCATTGGCGGGTGTCGGCGCACCCTGATCGAGTTCGATCACCCGGTCGCTCGGCGTGAGGCCGGCAAAGGCCTCGTCGATGGTCGACGCGCCGATCCCGGCAGCAATGGCCTTGGCGCGGACGGTGGCGAGATAGGCGCTGAAACTGCTCTCGGCGGCCGGGCCTGGCGCCGGGGGCTCGCCGACGCCGCCAGACGGTTGGCCTGCCGCTGGATTGACGGCGAGGAGCATCGCCGCGACCAGCGCCTGTCGCACCCGCCGTGCGCCTGAACCTTTCCTTGCCATGGCTCTCTTTTGCACAGGGGTCGGGGCAAACGAAACCCCTCCCGCCATCGTCTGCGCCTTTTTCCTTGCCGCCTGTCGCGCCGCTGGACTAGCGCAATGGCGGGCGGTGTTGCAAAATGGCCTGATAGGGCTCAGTCGAAGGCGGCAAGCCCCCGATGGGTAAGGAAGAGTGTCCGAGTGGTTTAAGGAACCGGTCTTGAAAACCGGCGACGGGGCAACCCGTCCGTGGGTTCGAATCCCACCTCTTCCGCCA
>CAZGVX010000110.1:0-4262 GCA_964529225.1 uncultured Sphingobium sp. | reverse complement strand
TCCGACCCTCAGATTCGTAGTCTGATGCTCTATCCAGCTGAGCTACGGGTGCGTGAGAGGGGGGCTGATAGTGGGGGCCGCCCCATCTGGCAACCCCCAATATAGCAAACTCAGCCCTTCCTGGCGAGCGCCGCCTGCGCAGCTGCGAGTCGGGCGATCGGCACGCGATAGGGGGAGGCGGACACATAATCGAGCCCGGTCGCCTCGCAGAAGGCGATGCTGGCCGGATCACCGCCATGTTCGCCGCAGATGCCGAGCTTGATGTCGGGTCGCGTCCTGCGGCCACGTTCGGCCGCCAGTTCGATGAGCTGACCCACGCCCTCTATGTCCAGGCTGACGAACGGGTCGCGCGGGAAAATCCCCTTGTCGACATAGGCGGTGAGGAACCGACCCGCGTCGTCGCGACTGATGCCGATGGTCGTCTGTGTGAGATCGTTGGTGCCGAAGGAAAAGAACTCGCCCACCTCGGCGATCTCGTCCGCCTTCAGCGCGGCGCGCGGCAGCTCGATCATGGTGCCAACGAGATACTCGACCTTGCGGCCCTTTTCGGCGAACACCGCCTCGGCCGTCCGGTCGACAATGGCCTTCATGAGATCAAGTTCGCGCCTGGTGGCGACCAGCGGGATCATGACCTCGGGGATTGGCGCCTCGCCGGAGGCGACCGCCACGTCGATCGCGGCCTCAAAGATGGCGCGCGCCTGCATCTCGTAGATTTCGGGATAGGTGACGCCGAGACGGCAACCGCGATGGCCGAGCATCGGGTTGAACTCGTGCAGTTCGGCGGCGCGGCGCTTGAGCGCGTCAATGCCGACGCCGGCCGCTTCCGCCACCTCGGCGAACTCGCCGTCGCCATGCGGCAGGAACTCATGCAGCGGGGGATCGAGCAGCCGGATGGTGACCGGCAGGCCCGCCATCACCTCGAAGATCTCCGCAAAGTCTTTGCGCTGTTCGGGCAGCAGCCGCGCGAGCGCCTCGCGGCGGCCAGCCTCGCTGTCCGCCAGGATCATCTGACGCACGGCGGTGATGCGCGCGGCATCGAAGAACATATGCTCTGTGCGGCACAGGCCGACGCCCTCGGCGCCGAAGTCGCGGGCGGTACGGCAGTCCAGCGGCGTCTCCGCATTGGCGCGCACCTTGAGGCGGCGGACCTTGTCGGCCCAGACCATGAGGGTGCCGAAATCCCCGGCCAGTTCCGGCAGCACGGTCGGCACCTCGCCAGCCATCACTTCGCCGGTCGCGCCATCAATGGTGATGATGTCACCGTCCCTCAACGCCCGGTCGCCAATCTTGAGAACGCGATTGGCCGAGTCGATCGAAAGGCTCCCCGCGCCCGAGACGCAGGGGCGGCCCATGCCGCGCGCCACCACGGCGGCGTGGCTGGTCATGCCGCCGCGCGCGGTCAATATGCCCTTGGCGGCGTGCATGCCGTGAATGTCCTCGGGCGAAGTCTCGATGCGGACCAGGATCACCGCCTCGCCCAGCTCATTGAGCCGTTCGGCGGCGTCGGCGTCGAAAACGATCTGGCCGGATGCGGCCCCCGGCGAAGCGGGCAGGCCCTTGGTCAGCACGTCGCGCGGCGCCTTGGGATCGAGCGTGGGATGGAGAAGCTGGTCAAGCGCGGCCGGATCGACGCGGGCGACCGCCTCTTCCTCGCTGATCAGTCCTTCATGCGCCATGTCGACCGCCATCTTGAGTGCGGCCTTGGCGGTGCGCTTGCCCGAGCGCGTCTGAAGCATCCACAGCTTGCCCTGCTGCACCGTGAACTCGATGTCCTGCATGTCGCGATAGTGGCGCTCAAGGATGTCGAAAACCTTCGCCAGTTCGGCATAGGTTTCCGGCAGCGCCTCCTCCATGCTCGGCGCTTTCGCGCCTGCCTTCTCGCGTGCGGCCCTGGTCAGATATTGCGGCGTGCGGATGCCCGCCACGACGTCCTCGCCCTGTGCGTTGATGAGGAACTCGCCATAATAGGCGTTTTCTCCAGTGGAGGGATCGCGCGTGAAGGCGACACCGGTGGCCGATGTTTCGCCCATGTTGCCGAACACCATCGCCTGCACGTTGACCGCCGTGCCCCATTCGGAGGGGATGTGGTTGAGGCGGCGATAGACCTTGGCCCGGTCCGACTCCCAGCTCCCGAAAACCGCGCCGATCGCGCCCCACAACTGATCGTGCACATCCTGCGGGAAGGGCTTGCCCCATTGCTGTTCGACCAGCGCCTTGTACTTGCCCACAAGAGCGCGCCAGTCATCGGCCAGCATCTCGGTATCGAGATAATAGCCCTTGTCCTCCTTGGCGATCTCCAGGGCTTCCTCGAATGCGGCATGATCGAGTTCGAGCACCACGTCCGAATACATCTGGATGAAACGGCGATAGCTGTCCCAGGCGAAGCGCGGGTCGGCCGAGACGCTCGCCAGCCCCTCGACGGTCTGGTCGTTGAGGCCCAGATTGAGGACGGTGTCCATCATGCCGGGCATGGAGACGCGCGCGCCCGAACGGACCGAGACGAGCAGGGGATCGGCGGCATCGCCAAACCGCTTGCCGGTCACCGCCTCGATATGCGCCAGACCGTCCGCCACCTCGGCCCGGAGGCTCTCGGGATAGGTTTCGCCATCCGCATAATAGCGGGTGCACATCTCGGTGGTTATGGTGAAGCCCGGCGGCACCGGCAGGCCGATGGAGGCCATGCCGTCGAGATTCGCGCCCTTGCCGCCCAGCAGGGTCTTGTCGCCGCTGATCCCGGCCTTTGCGCCATCATCGGCGCCGCCGCCGAAACGATATACGTAACGAGTCATGGCTGAAAGTCTCTTTCCGCTCGGTTGGTTGCAGGGCGATGCGTGAACGTCGCGCCGGTGTTTAGCCTTCGATCCGTGAAAAGTCCGCAACTTTGTGCATTGCAGCACGAATGCGCGTCAATTGTGTTAAGCGTGAATGGCGCTTGGCGGGATCGGCATCATTGACGGTCACGCTCTCGAAGAAGGCGTCGATCGGCGCGCGCAGCGCGGCGAGCGCGGCCATCGCGGCGGCGAAGTCCTCGGCGGCGATCGCGGCGTCGACAGCGGGGTCGGCGGTGTCGAGCGCGCTGGCGAGCGCGGCTTCGGCAGGTTCGAGCTGGTAGCTGGCGGAGGCGGGCAGGGGCGCGTTCGCTTCATGCGCGCGGATCGCGGCGGCGACATCGGAATCGGTGATCGCGGCACCGCTATCCTCCTCGCCAAGGTCGGAGATGACGGATACCGGCGCGGCAGGTTCGGTGTTGCCCTCGAAGCCCTCCTTCTTGAGGATATTCGCCGCGCGGCGGTATCCGGCGAGGAGATTGGCGCCGTCCTCGGTCTCGATAAAGCCCTGCAACGCCTTCACCCGCGCGAGCAGCCGGACGAGATCGTCCTCGCCGCCGAGCGCGAACACCGCGTCGATGAGGTCGTGGCGGACACCGGCTTCACGCTGCTGGACCTTGAGGCGGTCGATTAGGAACTCGAAAACTAGCCGTGACATTACTTTCTCGGCCGTACCTTCTCCGTCCATCCCCTTGAATGCGAGAAGCCATGCCGAGCATCGGACGCTATTCGTCAGGATCAGTTCAATGATCGCGATAGCGGCCCTGCGAAGCGCGAATGGATCCCGCGATCCCGTAGGCCGCATGTCGTGATAAAAGAAATTCGAAAGCGTATCCAGCTTGTCCGCTAGGCTCACGGCCACCGTCACCGGCGCGGTTGGCACATCGTCGCCTTGCCCGACCGGCTTGTAATGGTCGCGGATGGCGTCGGCGACTTCGTCCGGCAGGCCCTCGGCGCGGGCGTAATAGCCGCCCATAAGCCCTTGCAATTCCGGGAACTCGCCGACCATCTCGGTGACCAGATCGGCCTTGCACAGCTCCGCCGCCTGCCGCGCCAGCGCCGGGTCACAGTCGGGCACGATCCCCTGCGTCGCCAGCCATTCGGCCAGCTTCGCGACCCGCTCGACCTTGTCGGCGACGGTACCGAGCTTCTCGTGGAAGGTGATCCGTTCCAGCTTCCTGGCGTGCTCGGCGAGCGGCGTCTTGCGATCCTGCTCCCAGAAGAAGCGCGCATCGCTCAGGCGCGCGGCCAGCACCTTGCCATTGCCGGCGACGATGGCGGCACCACCGTCCTTTGCCTCGATATTGGCGGTGCAGATGAACGCGGGGGCGAGCTTGCCGTCCGCATCACGCAGCACGAAATATTTTTGGTTGACCCTGAGGGTTAGCTGGATGACTTCAGGCGGGACCTCAAGAAACGCCGGGTCGAAATCGC
>CAZGVX010000109.1:0-4373 GCA_964529225.1 uncultured Sphingobium sp. | reverse complement strand
TCCAGCGGATCATGCCATAGCTGTTGTCGTTGAGGATCAGCACGGTGATGTTGAGCTTCAGGCGGACCGCCGTCTCCATCTCCTGACTGTTCATCATGAAGCCGCCGTCGCCGCAGATCGCCATGACCTTGCGATCGGGATAGACCATCGCCGATGCCATGGCGCTCGGCAGACCTGCGCCCATGGTGGCAAGCGCGTTGTCGAGCAGCACGGTATTCTGCTGGCGCGCGGGATAATTGCGGGCGAACCAGATCTTGTAGACGCCATTGTCGAGACATATGATGCCGTCGCCGGGCATCGCCTCACGAATTTCGCGCACCAGATAGGGCGGGAAGATCGGGAAGCGCGCATCGCTGTCGAGGCTTGCGCCATGCTCGAGTTCCGCCTTGCGGTATCCGAGCATGTGGCCGAAGTTCCAGCGGGCAGCGGGGACGATGTCGTCCTTCATCTGCCAGACGGCGTTGGCGATGTCGCCGATCACCTCGATCTGCGGGAAGTAGACCGGGTCCACCTCCGCCGAGCGGTTGGAAACGTGAATGACCTCGGCGCCGCCCGCCTTCATGAAAAATGGCGGCTTTTCGATGACGTCATGGCCAACATTCACGATGACGTCGGCATCCGAAATCGCGCGGTGCACGAAGTCGCCCGCCGACAGGGCCGCGCAGCCGAGGAACAGCGGATGCATCTCGTCGATCACGCCCTTGCCGAGCTGGGTCGTCACGAACGGGATGCCGGTTTTCTCGACGAACTGAAGCAGCATCCGCCCGGTCATCTTGCGGTTGGCGCCCGCGCCGATCACCAGCACCGGGCATTTCGCCTCCTCCAGCCGCCGCACGGCCGCGCGCACCGCCTTGGGGTCGGCGGACGGGCGCCGGGCGATGCTCGGCTTGATCGGCAGGCTGTCGGTCTGCTCGTCGGCCACATCCTCCGGGAATTCGAGATGCGTCGCGCCCGGCTTCTCCTCCTCCGCGAGCCGGAACGCCTCGCGCACCCGGCTCGGGATATTGTCGGCGCTGGCGAGCTGATGGGTATATTTGGTGATCGGCCGCATCATGTCGACCACGTCGAGGATTTGGAAACGACCCTGCTTCGACTTCTTGATCGGTTTCTGGCCGGTGACCATCAGGATCGGCATCCCGCCGAGCTGGGCATAGGCCGCGGCGGTCACGAAGTTGGTCGCCCCAGGCCCCAGTGTCGCCATGCAGACGCCGGTCTTGCCGGTATGACGTCCATAGGTCGCCGCCATGAAGCCCGCACCCTGCTCGTGACGGGTCAGGATAAGCTTGACCGAAGAGGTCCGGAGCGACTCGAGCATGTCGAGATTCTCCTCGCCCGGCACGCCGAATATATATTCGACGCCTTCCTCCTCCAGGCATTTCACGAACAGGTCGGACGCCTTCATACCCCACTCCCCCCGAAACAAGCTGCCCGCGTCAGAGGTCGGGCAGCGGACCCTAGCCGCCGCCCGGACGCTTCACAAGGCTGCGTTGCCCGTGCCCTGACTCAGCCTGGCTGGTCGGCGTCAGGCAGGGCAACCGTGTCGATGAGCAGATCGAGCTGCGCCTCGCACTTGCGCGCAATCAGCGTGGATGCGGTGCCCTCGAGGCCATCCGCGCCCGGATCGAGCAGGGTGAAGCTGAGCTTCACCGGCTTGGAAAGGCCCGCGCCGGACAGGGTGTAGCTCGCGCCCTCGGTCACCGGGAGGCTGGCAGCAGGCCAGCCTGCGACGGCCTGACCGGCGGCAAACTCGACGCTCGCCTTGCCCGCTGCGCCCGCGATGTCGAGCTGGGCCGCTTCGGTCGTGGCGGGACGCCACAGCTTCACATTGGCGGCATCGACGATGCAGGCCGCGCCCGCTTTCGTCATGTCGACATACCACAGGTTCGGGCTGCGCGGCGCCACGACGGCAGCGCCACTACGCACCGCTCCGGTCCGGGCGCGCGCGGTGTTGCGATTGCCGAGGAAGCTCGCATAGCTGGCGCCGCCGCTGGCGCCAGCCGCGACACTGGTGCCGAAGGTGCCCGGCCCCTTGAGTGTGCGGGTGCCGCGTCCGTCGAGAAGGGTCAGGACATCGCCCGCCTTCAGCGTGATCGCGCCGCCGTCGGGAAGCTTCTTGCCGGGGCTGTAGCTGCTGGCGGACGGGCCGGAGGCGCGCACGACGATGGTTTCGGCGGCGGCAGGCGCCGCAACGGCAAGGGCCATGGCGCAGCCGATGAGGCTGGCGACGGCGGAGCTTTTGTTAACCAAGGACATAGGGTTCTCCCGCTTGGCTGTGTTCCAGCCGATATACCAGATTCTGGAGCGCCGCGTCATCGGGATGCCGTGCGGCGATGGCCCGGATGTCCGCCAGCGCGCTCTCATGGTCCGTCTCTAGCCGTTGCACGGCCATGGTTAAGTGATCCCTGTCACTTCGCGGAAAATCGGGCGCGGGCTCGAAAATGTCGACGGCCGTGGCGCGCCCGCGGAGCACGATCCGGCCCATCGGGCGCCACCAGAGCAGGCCGGACCGCTCCGCCGCCTCACGGCTCGCCATGACGCTGGATTCGAGGCTCTTGTTCGCCGCCTCCAGCCGGGCGGCGGTGTTCATCGAGTCGCCGAGCGCGGTATATTGAATGCGGCCCTCACCGCCGAAATTGCCGATGATGGCATCGCCATAGTGAAGGCCGACCCGGGTCTTGCCGATGCGCGGCAGCGACGGATCGACCGAGTTGCGGAATGTCTCGCCCGCCTGCCACATCGCATAGGCCGCCTCCGCCGCGCGCTTGCCGTCGTCGGACCGGGAGACGGGCGCGCCCCAGAAGGCCACGACCGCGTCGCCCACAAACTTGTCGATCGTCCCGCCATGCTGAAGCACGACATCGGAAAGCATGTCGAGATAGCGGTTGAGGAGGCTTGCCACCATTTCCGGCTCGATGGCGTGGCTGAGCTTTGTGAAGCCTTCGAGATCGGAGAACAGCACGAAAATCGGCCGCCGCTCGCCATGCAACGAGAGCTTGTCGGGGTCTTCGAGAATGAGGCTGGCGATATCGGCAGGCAGATATTTGCCGAGCGCCGACTGGGCGAAGCGCCGCTGCTGGGAGCCAACCGCGCGCGCCGCCGAACTGGTCGCGGTGAAACCGATGCCCCAGGCAAGCAGCCAGCCGAGCGCCGGGGTCTGCTGCGTGTCGAGGCCGCCCGCCTGCCACCAGAAGGGCAGGCCGCCGAACAGCGCGAACTGGCTGATCTGGAACAGGGCGAGCCACCACCAGCGCACCGACAGCAGCGCCGTCAGCATCGCGGTCAGCACCGCCGCGATCGAGAGCAGCCATATCGCGAGGGGCGAAAGCCGCTGCGTCAGCTTGCCGTCGAGCATCTGCGCCAGCATGTTGGCATGCACTTCGAGCCCGATCATCTGCTTGCCGGTGGCAGGCGTCAGCGGCGTATCGAACCGGTCAAGGTCGACAATGTCGCCGCCGATCAGCACATGCCGGCCCCGGATCTGATCGGCAAAGGCGGGCGCCACCGCCGGATCGGCGAACAGGTCGATGGGGTAGGATGCGATGACCGGCCGGTCCTCCGATTTCGGCAGGCGCCAGCCGATGCTGCCGCGAAAACCGCTAAAGGCCGGGTGCGGGCTCATCGCCTGCACCAGCATCGGCGGCAGGCCGGGGGGATGCTCCGGCCAGCTGCGCGCGACATTGTCGGGGTCGGTCTCCAGCCGGATGCTGGCGGGGCGGGTGTTGCTCCCCTTCAACGCGCCGAGAAACGCATTCAGATATTGCTGCTGCTCATAGATGATCTGGTCGCTGTTGCTGGATGTGTCGGCAAAGGCGACCCAGGTCGGCGTGCGCATCGCCGTGAAGGCGGCGATCAGTTCGGCATCCTCGTCCTGCGGCTGGTCGATCAGTATATCTATGCCGATCGACTTCGCCCCCATGCCGTCGAGCGCGCGCAGCGCCCGCGCCAGCGTCGCCCGGTCGAGCGGCGAGCGTTTCCTGGTCGCGATCAGCGTCTGGTCGTTATAGACGACCATGGCGATGCGCGGGTCCTGATCGACGCGCGGCGCGAACAGGGTCGCGCGAAAGTCGTAATAGGCCCGCTCGGCATCGTCGATCAGCGGCACGGCCCAGCTGAACCTGCCGACCAGCACGGCAAGGATCAGGAGCGCGGCAGTCAGCGCGAGCCGCCCGCGCCCGGCCTCCGACAGGACCCGGCCGACGCGCCGGATGAGCCCGCCGCTTCGCGTGAGCGGTTGCGCGTCGCGCGCCCCCTCCGTCGCCGCACCGGCCCCTCTTTCAGCCATGTCCCCCACCTGTCCTGCCCCAGAGGCACCTGTCTAGCGAGGTGGCGAGGGGAGACAAGGGAGGGGGAGAAGGTTTATCGCGCGGCGCCGC
>CAZGVX010000108.1:0-4699 GCA_964529225.1 uncultured Sphingobium sp. | reverse complement strand
AGGCCAGCGCCAGCTTCTTGCGCAGCTTGCAGATGAAGACGTCGATGATCTTGAGTTCCGGCTCGTCCATCCCGCCATAGAGATGGTTGAGGAACATTTCCTTGGTCAGCGTCGTGCCCTTGCGGAGCGACAGAAGCTCCAGCATCGCATATTCCTTGCCGGTCAGGTGCACGCGCGCGCCATCGACCTCGACCGTCTTGGCGTCGAGGTTGACGGCGAGCTTGCCGGTGCGGATGACCGACTGCGAATGGCCCTTGGAACGGCGGACGACCGCATGAATGCGGGCGACCAGCTCCTCCTTGTGGAACGGTTTGGTGACATAGTCGTCGGCGCCGAAGCCGAAGGAGCGCACCTTGCTGTCCATCTCGGAAATGCCGGAAAGGATGAGGACAGGCGTCTGGATCCGCGCGGTCCTGAGGCGCTTGAGCACATCATAACCATGCATGTCAGGCAGATTCAGGTCGAGAAGGATGATGTCGTAATCATAGAGCTTGCCCAGATCGAGGCCTTCCTCGCCCAGATCGGTCGTGTAGACATTGAACCCTTCCGTCACCAGCATCAGCTCGATGGCCCTTGCGGTAGTGGGCTCGTCCTCAATCAGCAGCACGCGCATATACAGCCCCTCTTGTGGATCGTCGGACACGCCCCTGTTCGACGCATCTGCCAGCAATATTAACCATAAGCCTTCTGAACGCAAAAGGTTAATTTCGGCTTAACCCGCATTTTCCCACGAGTCGCTGGAAAAGAATCGAAAATCAGCGGTTTACGTGGACTCAGATTCGTTACAGAGTCAATCCGATTTCCCGCTCCACGGTCGCCCCAGTAGCAGCACGCCGCCAAGCCGGGTCGCGCGCGCCGCCCTGTCGATGAGGAGAGAGCCGACTAGAGCGGCCGGCAGCAACATCCATTTCGGCCACAATGGCGCTCCATAATGAATGAACGCGACGTGCGCATACATGATGACGAGCGAGGCCCGACCGATGTAGGCAAGGGCGCCCATCAAAGGCGATGGCAAGGCTTTGAGCATGTGGCAAAGCACAATGCTGATCGCGACGGCACCCGCCAGCGACAATAGCGGCACGCCATAGTCGCCCGCTTTCAGGTTGACCGGCTCCCCAAAGACAAGCGCGACCAGCGCGAAAGGTGCTAGCGCGAATATCACCGTCCAGCGCCCTGGCGGCTTCCCGCGCCACAGCTGCCCCACCCAGAACAGCAACAGCGCGGCAGGCAGGCCCATCAGGCCGAACGGCGAGGCGCTGCTCGCCTCGGCAAGGCCATGGGCTGCGGCCATCATCGCGGCCAAAGTCACCGGCCAGCGCCAGTCCGTCGGGTCCGGCCACCGGCGCGCCAGCATGTTCCAGACCAGCCGCGCAGCGAAAAGGCAGGGCACGAACCACAATATCGTGAATGGTCCCCGCGTCGCTTCCGTGCGCAAGAGGATGGTCCAGACCGCCTCGCCCCAATCGGCGAATATCGGCCGATGACCCCGCGCGCCCTCGATGGCGAAATCGACGGCGATCAGCAGGGTGGCAAAGCTCGCAAACGGGATCAGCAGCGCCCGCGCCTGCCGGACGAACAGCCGCCCTGACGGCTGCGGTTGCACCATGTAGCCGGAAAGCAGGAAGAACAGCGGCATATGGAACGCATAGATTCCGTCGCGCACCGGCCCCCGCGTCCAGACATGCGCGATCACGACGAGAATGATCCCGAGCCCCTTGGCCGCATCGACCCACTCGATCCGCGCCGCGCTGCTTCCCCCTGCCATGGCACTGGTCTAAGGCGGTGCGTATGGTCGTCAACTCCCGCATCACCCCCGCCTCCGCCTCGCCCCTGGCCGAGCGCGTCGTCTTCCTCGACGGGGAGGCGCTGGTCATCGACAAGCCCGCAGGCCTGCCGGTCGATCCCCCGCGCGACGGCGCGCTCAGCCTCGAAAACCATCTTGCCTCGCTGACATTCGGCTTTCTGCGCTGGCCGACCCCGGTTCATCGGCTCGACCGGGATACGTCGGGCTGCCTGCTGCTTGCCCGCAACCCCAAGGCGCACAAACGTTTCGTCGCCGCGTTCGAAACGGGCGCCGTCGAAAAACGCTATGTGGCGGTTCTGGCCGGGATGCCGTCCGGGTCGGATGGAATGATCGACATGGCGCTCGGTAAAACGAGCAGCGCCGAGGCTGGATGGCGGATGGTGCCGGACAGGAACGGCAAGGCGGCGCGGACCGGCTGGCGGCTTCTCGCAGCGCGCGACGGTCAGGCGCTGGTGCTGTTCACGCCGCTCTCGGGCCGCACGCATCAGATCCGCGCCCATGCGCTTCACGGGCTCGGCGCGGGCATTGTCGGCGACCCGGTCTATGGCCCCCAGTCGGGGACGCGGACCGACGCGATGCTGCTCCACGCGCTGTCGCTCAAGGTCGATCGGGACGGCAAGCCGCCCATAGACGCGGCCGCGCCGGTGCCGGATCGCTTTGCCTTGGCCGGGTTCGGCGATGCGCAGGCACTGGCCGATGGACGGTGACGCAATTCCGCCCGACGCGATCGAGGAGCGGTTTATCACCGCGGGCGGCCCCGGTGGCCAGAATGTCAACAAGGTGGCGACGGCCGTGCAACTGCGGGTCAACGCCTATCGGCTCGGCCTGTCGCCGGAGAGCTTCCGGCGCCTCCGGGCGCTTGCGGGCAGCCGCATGACGGCTGGCGGGCTGATCGTCATCACCGCCCAGACCTATCGCACGCAGGAGGCGAACCGGCAGGACGCGCGCGCGCGCCTCGCCTCGCTCCTGACCAGGGCCGGGGAACGCCAGGCCCGCCGCGTTGCCACCAAGCCGGGCAAGGCCGCCAAGGCGAAGCGCGTCGATGCCAAGAAGGCGCGCAGCGCGGTCAAGCAGGGGCGTGGTCGCGTTCGGGACGATTGAGCCTTTTTTCTATCCCGACACCCTGCCACGCCTTTCGCCAACGCATTTTTCGAGAGCGTTTCATTGGGGGACACGGACGCCGTGCGACGCGATGCATCGTGGTTACCGAGTCTTAAGATAGTCACAGGCGGCGGATAGGCGGCGCGCCATCAGCAACTGGAGTTGTGCAAAATGGCGACCTACAATTTCGATCCCTCGGTTCAGAACTATCTGGGCACCAGTGACGACGACCAGTTTGTGCTGGCAGGCCCGGCCCTGCCCGTTGACGCGGTATTCGAGGGATCGGGCTATTCGTTCGATGGCGGCTCGGGCACCGATTCCCTGGTGGTCATTGGCGATCGCAGGTTCATGTCTACGCCATTCGCGACGACATTGTCCGGTCTTGAAGTGCTCGAATTCCTGAACGGCGCGGCCCTCACCATCGACACCGCCAGTCTGGGCACCGCACCTGCCTATGAGCTGCAGGGCAGCGGCGCGCTGACGGTCAACCTCTCCGGCGTGTCGTTCAACGCGCAGGGCCTGACCTTCGCGCCCGCCGCTGACGTCGCCATCACCATCAACGGCACGACCAGCGCCGACTTCATCTTCGGCAGCGAGGGTGCCGACATCGTGTTCGGCGATAACGGCGACGATGTGCTCAAGGGCGGCGGCGGCAAGGACAAGCTGTTCGGCGGCATCGGCAACGACCAGTTGCTGGGCGGCGACGGCGATGACCTCATCGACGGCGGCATCGGCAACGACACCATCGCGGGCGGCGCGGGCAACGACACGGTGAGCTATGCCTCGCTCGTTCGCAGCGACGGGCTGACGGTCGGCGTCACCGTCGATCTCCAGATCTCCGGCATCGCGCAAAGCACCGGCCTTGGTGGCAACGACACGCTCGCGAGCATTCAGAGTCTGGTGGGCACGCAGTATAACGACTTCCTGTATGGCAGCGCCGGTGCCAACGGGCTCTACGGCGGCAAGGGCAGCGACCAGCTTTACGGCCAGTCCGGTGCCGATCTGCTGCGCGGCGCCGATGGCAATGACGCGCTGTTCGGTGGCGACGGGTTCGATACGCTGGAAGGCGGCAACGGCAACGACAAGCTGTCGGGCGAGGGGCAGAATGACACGCTCTACGGCCAGGACGGGAACGACACGCTCTTCGGCGGGGCGGGTGACGATGCGCTGCGCGGCGGCGCGGGTGACGATGTGCTTGAGGGCGGCGCGGGCGACGACCTCCTTAACGGCGGCACCGGCAACGACACGCTGACCTACGTCTCGCTTGCGGCGCCGGTTACCTCGGGTAGCGACGGCAATTTTGGCGTGATGGTGGCGCTCGGCTTTGCGGGCGATCAGGACACGCTGGGCGCTGGCCTTGACAGCATCGCCAGTATCGAAAATCTGGTCGGATCGGCGTTCAACGACAGCCTGACCGGCAGCGGCGGCGTCAACCGCATCGAGGGCGGCGCGGGCAACGACCGCATCATTGGCCTTGGCGGCGGCGACAGTCTTTACGGCAACAGCGGGGCGGACGTGTTCGCTTATGCGCTTGTCAACGACAGCGCCGTATTCGGTCCGGACCGTGACAAGATCATGGATTTCAGCCAGGCCGAGGGGGACCGCATCGACCTCCAGGCGCTCGACGCCAACATGCTGGCGGCCGGCGACCAGGCCTTCTTCCTCGGCGGCAGCAAGTTCACCAAGGTGGCCGGGGAGATCATCCAGATCGCCTATCAGGGCGGTTATGAAATCCGCGCCGACGTGAACGGTGACGGTCAGGCCGATTTCGGCACCTGGGTCGCCAATCAGGCG
>CAZGVX010000107.1:0-4912 GCA_964529225.1 uncultured Sphingobium sp. | reverse complement strand
TGGACCGTCTCCGGTCCTCCGGCGGAAATGAAGAAGTCGCTCGACAAGCTCACCGTCACCTATTCGGCGGTGCCGAACGATGACGACGCCTTCACGGTTGTGATCCGTGACTGCAACGGTCAGGACTGGACCGACAATGATGTCATCCACTTCGATGCGCAAAAGCGGGCCGAGCGGCTCGGCATGGTGCATGACGCGCTCCACGATATGATCGTCGCGGGCGCCGAGGAATGCGGCATCGGCGGCGCCGACAGCGACAGCTACGCAGAAAAGGCGCTCGAAGGACTCGACGCGGCCTACACCCAGTTCGGTCAGCTCAAGAAATAAGAATGCCCAAGCGCACAGACATCAGCTCCATCCTCGTCATCGGCGCTGGCCCGATCGTCATCGGTCAGGCCTGCGAGTTCGACTATTCGGGCACGCAGGCGATCAAGGCGTTGAAGGAGGAGGGCTATCGCATCATCCTCGTCAACTCCAACCCGGCCACAATCATGACCGATCCGGAGTTGGCGGACGCGACCTATGTCGAGCCGGTGACGCCGGAGATCGTCGCCAAGATCATCGAGAAGGAGCGGCCGGATGCGGTGCTCCCCACCATGGGGGGACAGACCGCGCTCAACACCGCGCTGGCGCTGTTCAAAGACGGCACGCTGGAGAAATTCGGCGTCAAGATGATCGGCGCGGATGCCGAAGCCATCGACAAGGCAGAGGACCGGCAGAAATTCCGCGACGCGATGGACAGGATCGGGCTTGAATCCGCCCGTTCGAAGGTCGCGCATACGATGGAGGAGGCGCTCGCCGCGCTCGACTTCACCGGCCTGCCCGCGATCATCCGGCCCAGCTTCACGCTCGGCGGCACTGGCGGCGGCATCGCCTACAACAAGGACGAGTTCCGCGAGATCGTCGCCAAGGGGCTCGACGCCAGCCCCACCTGTGAGGTGCTGATCGAGGAATCGCTCCTCGGCTGGAAGGAATATGAGATGGAGGTGGTCCGCGATCGCGCGGACAACTGCATCATCATCTGCTCGATCGAGAATGTCGACCCGATGGGCGTGCATACCGGCGACAGCATTACCGTCGCGCCCGCGCTGACGCTGACCGACAAGGAATATCAGATCATGCGCTCGGCGAGCATCGCGGTGCTGCGCGAGATCGGCGTGGAAACCGGCGGGTCGAACGTCCAGTTCGCCGTAAATCCGAAGGACGGTCGCCTCATCGTCATCGAGATGAACCCGCGCGTCTCGCGCTCCTCGGCGCTGGCGTCGAAGGCGACGGGCTTTCCCATCGCCAAGGTCGCGGCCAAGCTTGCCGTGGGCTATACGCTCGACGAGATCGTCAACGATATCACCGGCGTCACGCCGGCGAGCTTCGAGCCGACCATCGACTATGTCGTGACCAAGATCCCGCGCTTCGCCTTCGAGAAGTTCAAGGGCGCCGAGCCGCTCCTTGGCACCGCGATGAAGTCGGTGGGCGAGGTGATGGCGATCGGCCGCTCGATCCATGAGAGCATGCAGAAGGCGCTGCGGGGCCTGGAGACGGGCCTTTCGGGCTTCAACATCGTCGACTCGCTGGTCGGTGCTGACCGCGACGACATCGTGGCGGCGCTCTCCCGGCCAACGCCCGAGCGGTTGCTCGTCGCCGCGCAGGCGCTGCGCGAGGGACTGACGGTCGAAGAGGTGCACCAGATCGCGAAATATGACCGCTGGTTCCTCGAGCGCATCGCCGAGATCATCGCCGCCGAGCGCGAGGTGATGGAACATGGCCTGCCGCGCGATGCGGACGGGCTTCGGCGGCTCAAAGCCATGGGCTTCTCCGACAAGCGGCTCGCCTGGCTGGCGCTTCAGTCGGCGCATGTGCCGGCCGGCATGGAGCGGGCGCTCGCGCGCGGGTCCGGGCTCGTGCGCGATGCCGTGGCCGCGATGACCGGCGGTCTCACCGAGGAGGAGGTGCGGGCGCTCCGCCACCGGCTTGGCGTCCGCCCGGTGTTCAAACGGATCGACACCTGCGCCGCCGAGTTCGAGGCCAAGACGCCCTATATGTACTCGACCTACGAGGCGCCGATATTCGGCGCGCCGGAGGATGAGAGCGGCCCAAGCGACCGTAAAAAGGTCGTCATCCTCGGCGGCGGCCCCAATCGGATCGGCCAAGGCATCGAGTTCGACTATTGCTGCTGCCATGCCTGCTTCGCGCTGGAAGAGGCCGGGATTGAGACGATCATGGTCAATTGCAACCCGGAGACGGTGAGCACGGACTACGACACGTCGGACAGGCTGTATTTCGAGCCGCTCACGGCCGAGGATGTGCTCGAAATCCTGCATGTCGAGAGGAGCCGGGGCACGCTGCTCGGCGTCATTGTGCAATTTGGCGGGCAGACGCCGCTGAAGCTCGCCGCCGCGCTTGAACAGGCTGGCGTGCCGATCCTCGGCACCGCGCCCGACGCCATTGACCTCGCCGAAGACCGCGAGCGGTTCGCCGCGCTCATCGAGTCGCTTCAACTGAAGCAGCCCGCCAACGGCATCGCCCGCAGCCGGGAGGAGGCCATCGCCGTCGCCGCACGCATCGGCTATCCGGTGCTCATGCGCCCCTCCTATGTGCTGGGCGGCCGGGCGATGGAGATTGTCGAGGGCGAGGCGCAGCTCGACCAGTATATCCAGACCGCTGTGCAGGTGTCGGGCGACTCGCCCGTCCTGATCGACCAGTATCTGCGCGATGCCGTCGAGGTCGATGTCGACGCGCTGTGCGACGGCGAGGACGTGGTCGTCGCGGGCGTGCTCCAGCATATCGAGGAGGCGGGCGTGCATTCCGGCGACAGCGCCTGTTCGCTGCCCCCCTACAGCCTGTCGGCTGATGTCATAGGCGAGATCGAGCGGCAGACGGACGTGCTGGCGCGGGCGCTGTCGGTGCGCGGCCTCATGAACATCCAGTTCGCGGTGAAGGACGGGCAGGTCTATCTTATCGAGGTGAACCCGCGCGCCTCGCGCACCGTGCCCTTCGTCGCCAAGGCGATCGGCACGCCCATCGCCAAGATCGCCGCGCGCGTCATGGCGGGGGAGAGGCTGCGCGATCTGCCCCGCATCGACCGCCACGCCGTGCGCCACATCGCCGTCAAGGAAGCCGTGTTCCCCTGGAGCCGCTTTCCCGGCGTTGACCCCGTGCTCTCGCCGGAAATGAAGTCAACCGGCGAAGTGATGGGAATCGACAGCGATTTTGCGACGGCCTTCGCCAAATCCCAGCTTGGCGCGGGCGTGCTGCTGCCCGATAGCGGCACCATCTTCATTTCGGTCAAGGATTCGGACAAGCCGATCATTCTTCCGGGCGTCCGCAAGGCTGTCGCGCTGGGCTTTTCGATTTGCGCGACCGGGGGGACTGCGCGCTATCTGGAGGCGGAGGGCGTGCCGGTGGAAACCGTCAACAAGGTGGCGCAGGGCCGGCCGCACATCGTCGACCGGATCGCGGACCGCGGCATCGCGATGATCTTCAACACGACGGAGGGCTGGCAGTCGCTCAAGGACAGCGAGTCGATCCGCGCCAGCGCGCTCAAATGCAAGGTGCCGAGCTTCACTACGGCGACCGCGAGCCTCGCCGTCGTGGAGGCCATCGCGGCGATGCGCGCACGTCCCCTTGAAGTCAGGGCGCTCCAATCCTATTATTCTGCCCCGCAGGACTGATCTTTCCGGCCATCATCCGAAAAATCAGCGGCGGCCACCTGAGAGGGCGGGTGTGCCGTGGGGCACTGTTTTCCCGACGAATGGACAGATGGGAGATTGAATGGCGACCATGGACAAGATGCCGATGCTGGCGGTCGGATACGACAAGCTCACGACCCAGCTTCGGGCGCTGAAAGCGGAGCGTCCGCTGATCGTGGATGCGATCGAGGAGGCGCGCGCGCATGGCGACCTTTCCGAAAACGCGGAATATCACGCGGCCAAGGAGCGGCAGGGCCAGGTCGAGGCAACCATCGCCGACCTGGAAGACAAGCTTTCCCGCGCGCAGGTGATAGATCCCGCAACGCTTTCCGGCGACAAGGTTGTGTTTGGCGCGACCGTGACCCTCATCGACGAAGACGATCAGCCGGTGCGCTATCAGATCGTGGGTCAGGCGGAGGCGGACGCCAAGGCCGGCATGATCAGTTACAACAGCCCGCTCGGCAAGGCGCTCATCGGACGCAAGGTCGGCGAAGAGATCGAGGTGAGCGTGCCCTCCGGCGACAAATTCTACCTCATCGAAAAGATCGAATTCATCTGATGCCGCGGACGCCGGCGTAACGAAAGATCGTGATGAGATCGCCGGCTGGCCGCACCACCAATATCATTGCCGGAGCGACGGTGGTGCTGTTCCTGCTTCAGCTCATGACGGGGCTCGAGGCGGTTGCAGCCTATGCGGGGGGCTTCATCCCCGCGCGCGTTGGCGGTCTGGCGATGCCCGGCCCGGCGCCGTTTCCGCTGATGCCGGTTATGCTGACGCCGTTGACCGCGACGCTGGTCCACGCCGGTTGGCTGCACCTCGGCTTCAATATGCTGATGCTGATCTTTTGCGGGCGACAGGTTGAGGCCGTGCTGGGGTCAGGGCCTGTCCTCGTCCTCTACGGTGTCGGGGCCTATGCCGCAGCTGCGGCGCAGTGGCTGGCAGGGCCGCAGGTCACGGTGCCGATGGTCGGCGCGAGCGGGGCGATTTCGGCGCTGATGGGAACCTACTCCTTGCTCTACAGTCAGCGGGACGTGCCCGCTCTCGGGCCGATTCCGGCGCGCATCGTCCGGGTGCTCTGGCTGGCCGCGGGGTGGATCGGTCTGCAGCTGCTCGTTGGGCTGGTGTCGATGGGTGATGGCCTCGGCATGGGAGAGATCGCCATCTGGGCACATGTCGGCGGCTTCCTCGCCGGCCTGCTGCTGACCCGCCCGCTGTTGATGGCACG
>CAZGVX010000106.1:0-4937 GCA_964529225.1 uncultured Sphingobium sp. | reverse complement strand
CGCGCCCCGTTAACCAAGTTGTAATCACCCTGCAACAGGTGCCCGGCATTGGCGCACGGGGTCGCGCGAACACTGGCACAAGCACCGAAACGGCGCTGTCCAATCAACGCGAAACAGGGGATCACTTCATGCGGAAACATGTTCTTCCGGCGTTTGTCGCCGGCCTTCTGCTCGCCATGCCTGGCGCCGCACTCGCTCAGGACGAAGCGGGCGGCCACATCTATGCCGGGATCACCGGCGGCACCCTCGGCATCGGGCCGGAAGTCGGCTATCGCCTGTCCGAGCGGTTCGGCGTGCGCGCCAGCGCCAGCTTCCTGGGTGTCAATCACGAGTTCGATTCGGACGAGATCACCTATGATGGCTCGGTCGATCTGGAATCCTATGGCGCGATGGTCGATGTCTATCCGTTCGGCGGCGGCTTCCGCATCTCCGGCGGCTTCCGCATCAACAACAACCGCGCCAAGGCCTCCGGCCAGGCGAGCAACGGCGGGACGTTCGAGATCAACGGCACGTCCTATGACTCGACCACCCTCGTGACGTCGGTCGATGCCGACGCCGAAGTGGACGACTTCGCCCCGGCGCTCACCATCGGCTACGCTGGCGGCAACCGCAGCGGCTTCGTCTTCGGCATCGAGGCCGGCGCGCTGTTCCAGGGATCGGTCAAGATCAAGCCGCTCACCATCAGCGGCACCTGCGCCACAACCACCAGCGACCCGCTGTGCGCCACCATCGCGACCGACCTTGAGGCCGAGCGCCAGAGCGTCCAGAAGGATGTGGACGACTACAAGGTCTACCCGATCGTGCAGCTGACGGTAGGCTACCGCTTCTAAACCGCTCGAACCACTGTTAGACATGCCCGCTGCGGTAACGCGGCGGGCATCGCCTTTCGCGCCGGGCCGCACGAAAGGACGGATCGAGCCAAATGGCATTCATCAAGGGCGTCTGGCGCCTGCTCATGGTCGTCAAGGACGCGCTCGTCCTCGTCCTGCTGCTGCTGTTCTTCAGCGCGCTCTACATGGCGCTCAGCGCGACACGTCACACCGGCGCGCCCGCAACAGGCGCCCTCCTCCTCCAGCTCGACGGGCCGGTCGTGGAGCAGATCGCACCCGATGATCCGCTCGCCTTCGTGACCGGCGGCGGCACCATCCGGCAATATCGCCTGCGCGACGTCCTCCACGCCATCGACACGGCGGCGGGCGACCCGGCGATCAAGGCGGTCGTGGTTGATCTCAGCCGTTTTGGCGGTGCGGGGCAGATCGCCGCGCAAAGCATCGGCGCCTCGCTCGATGCCGTCCGCAAGGCTGGCAAGCCGGTCTATGCCTGGTCTGGCATGTATGACGACAGCGGCTACGCGATCGCCGCCCACGCCAGCGAGATCTGGCTCGCGCCAATGGGCATTGTCGGCACTGTCGGTCCCGGCGGTAGCCAGGCCTATTACAAGGGCCTGATCGACAGGCTCGGCATTACCGCGCACATCTATAGGGTTGGCACCTACAAGAGCTTCGTCGAGCCGTTCATCCGCAGCGATCAGTCAGCCGAAGCGGAGATGGCGGATCAGGCGCTTTACGACGCGCTATGGGCGGATTGGCTCGCGCATGTCGGCACGGCCCGGCCCAAGGCCAAAGTCGCTGCCTATGCGCGCGATCCGGCGATGGTCGCGACCCGCTTCGGCGGCGATACAGCGCGCGCGGCCGAGGCGATGGGCCTGGTCGACCACATCGGCGATGACGCCGCGCTGGGCGATGTGGTCGCCAAGGTCGCGGGGCCGGACGCCGAGGGGCTTGAAGGCGGCTTTGCCGCTGTCTCGCTCGAAGACTATCTGCGCCACCACCCCGCCGCCGCGCGCCCCGGCGGGGTCGCGGTGGTCACGGTGGCCGGCTCGCTCGTGGACGGGGAGTCCGGCGCGGGCACGGCTGGCGGCGACACCATTGCCGGGCTTGTCGCCGATGCCGTGTCCGACGACAGCGTCAAGGCGCTGGTGATGCGGATCGATTCGCCCGGCGGTTCGGTCGGCGCCGCCGAGCAGATCCGCCGCGCAGTTGCCGATGCGCGGGAAAGCGGGCTGCCGGTCGTCATTTCGATGGGCGATGTCGCGGCCAGCGGCGGCTACTGGATCAGCACGGCAAGCGACATGATCTTTGCCGAACCCGGCACCGTGACCGGCTCGATCGGCGTGTTCGGCATCCTGCCGAGCTTCGAGGGCGCGCTCGCGAGGATCGGCATAACCAGCGACGGGGTGCGCACCACGCCGCTGTCCGGCGAGCCCGACATCATCGGCGGCGTCAGTCCGCAATTCAACGCAGTCGCACAGGCGGCGGTGCAGAACATCTACAAGCGGTTCGTCGGCCTCGTCGCCGCCTCGCGTCGCCTGTCCGCAGCGGACGCGGAACGGGTTGCCGAGGGCCGGGTATGGGCTGGCGGCACGGCGCGCCAGCTGCGCCTCATCGACCGTTTCGGCTCGCTTGACGACGCCGTGGCCGAGGCGGCCCGCCGCGCGAAGCTGACCGGCGGTGACGCCAGAGCCCGCTGGTTCGATCCGGCGCCGGACCCGATCACCCGGCTCGCCAGTCTCTTCGCGGCGCGGAACGCACGCACAGCGGTGCGCGCCGCCTCGGGCGACTGGCTGACCGTTCAGGCGACCCGCCGGCGTCAGGCCGCGCTCTCAGCTGTCGACATGGCCGAGGCGATGCTGACCGGACCCGCCATCCGCGCCGACTGCCTCCCCTGCCGTGCCACGCAGCCATCCGTCGCCCCGCCGCGACGGCTGACGTTGACCGATGTTCTGATGCGGGGCGCCTTGCGGTGACGGCCACCCACGAACCCGACCGGTTCGTGGCGGGCCCTGCCTCAACCTATCGCGTGGCAACTGGGCGCGACGACGCCGGTGCGGCAGGTTCCGCCATCGCGGATGCGCCGATGGCGATCCCGGTCATCCCCAATGTGGCCCTGACGCTTTCGCCCGCCGCCGCACCAACCGACGCCATGAGGTCCTGCGGACGCCCGACGGGCTCGGACAGCACCGAAGAGACCGCCGCAATCAGAGCAAGGACGATGATCGCGCTACGGTTCATGCCGACTCCACGGGACTGCCAGACTGGCACCCCCTTAGCGCGCGACCCCCGCCGCCTGTAGCCGCCTTAACCGCGCGCCGTCCCCTTGCGGGACGGTTGCAGGCTCACATGTGGATGGGCTTGCCGGTGACGGCCATTGCCGCCTCCTTGATCGCCTCGCTGTGCGTCGGGTGCGCGTGACAGGTATAGGCGATGTCCTCGCTTGTCGCGCCGAACTCCATCGCCTGCGCGGCCTGCGCGATCATGGTGCCGGCGGGCGCGCCGATGATCCAGACGCCCAGCACCCGGTCGGTTGCCGCATCGGCGATCACCTTCACGAAGCCGTCCGTGTCGTCGATCGCCTTGGCTCGGCTGTTGGCCATCATCGGGAATTTGCCGACCCTGATCTCGCCCTTGGCCTTGGCGGCGTCCTCGGTGAGGCC
The DNA here is from genome assembly GCA_964529225.1 of uncultured Sphingobium sp. Classification (GTDB taxonomy): domain Bacteria; phylum Pseudomonadota; class Alphaproteobacteria; order Sphingomonadales; family Sphingomonadaceae; genus Sphingobium. The sequence goes on along the minus strand of CAZGVX010000106.1, from coordinate 1,444 downwards.
GACCCCGGCGATCTCGGGATGGGTATAGACCACCGACGGGATGACATCGTGATTGACGATTCCGGTGAGGCCCGCGATGTTTTCCGCCACGGCGACGCCCTCGTCCTCCGCCTTGTGCGCGAGCATCGGGCCGGGAATGACATCGCCGATCGCCCAGACACCGGGCGCGGCAGTGCGGAAATCATGATCCGTCTCGATCTGGCCGCGCGGGTTGACCGACAGACCGATGGCGTCGAGCCCGAGCCCCTCCGTATTGGGGCGGCGCCCGATGGCGACGAGCACGGCATCGGCGTCAAGGGTTTCGGCGGCCCCGCCAGCGGCGGGCTCGATCGAGACGGTCGCCTTTTTGCCCTTGACCGCAACGCCGGTCACCTTGGCGCCGGTGCGGATGTCGAAGCCCTGCTTTTTAAATATCTTGGCGGCTTCGGCGCGGACGTCGGCGTCCATGCCAGGCAGAATCTGATCGAGATACTCGACCACGATGACCTTCGCACCCAGCCGTCCCCAGACCGAGCCAAGCTCCAGCCCGATCACGCCCCCGCCGATGACGACCAGCGTCCTGGGCACGGCCTTCAGTGCTAGCGCCCCGGTCGAGTCGACGACGATGCCCTTGGCGTTGTCGACCGTGACGCCCGGCAGCGGGGTGACGCTGGAGCCGGTGGCGATGACGATGTTCTTCGCGGTCACGGCCTTGCCCGCGACATCGACGGTGTTCGCGCCGGTAAATCTGGCATGGCCCTTGAGCCAGTCGACCTTGTTCTTCTTGAACAGGAATGCGATGCCGCCGGTGAGACCCGTCACGGCCTTGTCCTTTTCGCCCATCATCGCGCCGAGGTCGAGCTCGACACTGCCGAGCTTGACGCCATATTTGGCGAGCGTGCCGTGCGCTGCCTCATGAAACTTCTCCGAGGCATTGAGCAGCGCCTTGGACGGGATGCAGCCGACATTGAGGCAGGTGCCGCCCAGCGTCTCGCGGCTCTCCACGCAGGCCGTCTTGAGGCCAAGCTGCGCCGCGCGGATCGCGGCGACATAGCCGCCGGGGCCTGCGCCGATCACAAGAACGTCATACTCGAATTGGTCAGCCATTTTCAGCCTCTTGCTCGGTCGCCCTGAACGTGTTTCAGGGGCCATGGATGCTGAAACACGTTCAGCATGACGCGGGATGGACTCACAGATCAATCAGCAGCCGGGTCGGGTCCTCGATGGCGTTCTTGATCGCGACGAGGAAGGTCACCGCCTCCCGCCCGTCGATCAGGCGATGGTCGTAGCTCAATGCCAGATACATCATCGGACGCGCGACAATCTGGCCATTCACGACAACGGGCCGCTCCTCGATGCGGTGCAGACCGAGGACGGCGGACTGCGGCGGGTTGATGATCGGCGTCGACATGAGCGAGCCGAACACGCCGCCGTTGGAAATGGTGAAGGTGCCGCCCTTCATGTC
>CAZGVX010000105.1:0-4943 GCA_964529225.1 uncultured Sphingobium sp. | reverse complement strand
GGACGGGGCTGTTGCGGATGATCCATTCGCGCGTGTCGTGGATGTTGCGGCCGGTCGACAGGTCCATCACCGTGTCCGCGCCGTGGCGGATTGCCCAGACCATCTTATCGACTTCGGAGGCGACGTCGGAGGCGACGGCGCTGTTGCCGATATTGGCGTTGATCTTGACGAGGAAGTTGCGACCGATTGCCATCGGCTCGCTTTCCGGGTGGTTGATGTTGCTGGGGATGATGGCGCGGCCCCGCGCGACCTCGTCGCGGACGAACTCGGGCGTCACATGATCGGGGATCGCCGCGCCGAAGCTCTCGCCGTCGCGGACATGCTCGCGCAGCGCCTCCCGCCCCAGATTCTCGCGCGTGGCGACATATTCCATCTCCGGCGTGATGATCCCCCGGCGGGCATAGTGCATCTGGGACACGTTCTGCCCGGCTTTGGCGCGCAGCGGGCGCTTAACGACATTGGGGAACTGCGGCACGCCGCCCGAGCGGTCAGGGCCGGAAATGCCGTTATCCTCCGGTTTGACCGCGCGGGCATCATAGCTCTCGACATCGCCGCGACCCATGATCCAGTCGCGGCGCAGCGCGGGCAGCCCGGCCATGATGTCGATCTGCGCCGCCGTGTCGGTATAGGGGCCCGAGGTATCATAGACGCGCACAGGCGACTCGCCGCACGACGGCTCAAGCGCGATTTCCCGCATGGCGACCTTGAAGGGACCGACATGGACCTTACGGCTTCCCCGGATCGGGCCGGTGGTGACGGAAAGCTCAGTGCGCGCGGCAATGTCGGCCATGATCAATTCTCCCCGGACGACCGGAAGGCGGTGCCCGTTTCCATGCAAACAAGACTCGATCGAGCGAAGGAAAACGAGGGAGAGGCAGCGCCGCCCACAGGTTCCATTCCCTACGCCGGTGCGAGCCGGATCAGGTTCGATGGGTTTCCGCAGGCGTGCCAGCGATCGACGCCGGCCCTTGGCAGTATCTCAGCGCCTTGACCGGCGCTCCCCGAGGAACATGGTGAAGTTGGGCATCTTAAAGAGGTTAGTCAAGCCCCGCCGGACGTGGTCGCGCCCGAGCGCCGTCGCAGGCCGGGATGGTACTGCCCGCCGACGGAATCAGTCCCTGGCCGGCTCACTGTTGAGCTGGATGTAATTCTCGATCCCGATCCGCTCGATCAACGCGAACTGCGTCTCCAGCACGTCGACATGCTCCTCCTCGTTATCGAGGATATGCTGGAAAAGGTCGCGGCTCACATAGTCGCGGACCTGCTCGCAGTGCTGGATGGCATCGCGCAGCGGCGGTATTGCCTCCATTTCCAGCTCAAGATCGGCGCGCAGGATCTCCTCAACGCTCTCGCCGATGCGCAGTCGGCCGAGAAGCTGGAAATTGGGCAGGCCATCGAGGAACAGGATGCGGTCGGCGAGCCGGTCGGCATGTTTCATTTCGTCAATCGATTCGTCATATTCGAACTTGGCGAGCCGGGTGACGCCCCAGTTTTTCAGCATCCGGTAGTGCAGGAAATATTGGTTGATCGCGGTCAGCTCATTCTTGAGCGCCAGGTTGAGATACTCGATAACCTTTTCGTCGCCCTTCATGTGGTGCGCTCCCGGATGCTGCAGGTTGCTGGAGCCTATCGGGATTGCGCGGCGGCGAAAAGGCGAAAGGCGTTGCCCCGTTCAGGCGCGGGCAAATTCGTCGGCTATAAGTGATTCCGCGAAACGGAAGCATTGTCCGCACTTCGGTCGGCGGGCGAGCGTGGCATAGGCCTCGCTGGCGGTGCGGGCGCCCTGCTGGGCGGCGATCCGCACATCCTTCTCCCGAATGGCATTGCAGATGCAGACGATCATGGGACTGACAATCTCCTTGCAAAGAGCTTATACAATCTATGCGAATACGTCGCAATAGCAAATATGGCTTTGATCGATGATCGCAGCCGGAAACTTCCGCGAGCCCGACCATTTCCGGCCCTTGCTTCGCAGGTGCGGCGGGCCTAAAGCCCTCCGCAATGTCCAGTCGCCTTGCGGGGAAAGCGCCTTGATCGACCTGTCGCAATATCTCCCGATCCTGCTTTTTCTTGCGGTCGCGCTCGTCCTCTCGAGCGCGTTCGTGTTCCTGCCGATGGCGGTGGGGCGCCTGACCGGCGCGCACAAGCCCGATCCGGCGAAGCTCAGCGAATATGAATGCGGCTTTCCGGCGTTCGAGGACCCGCGCAGCCAGTTCGACGTGCGCTTCTATCTGGTCGCGATCCTGTTCATCGTCTTCGACCTCGAGGCGGCCTTTCTGTTTCCGTGGGCGGTAAGCCTGAAGGAGATCGGCTGGACCGGCTGGCTCAGCATGATGGGCTTCATCTTCGAGCTTGTCCTCGGCCTCATCTATGCGTGGAAGAAGGGAGCGCTCGATTGGGAGTAGAGCTTGAACGCGCGGTTCCCGGTCCCGGCACGCCGCCTGACCGCGCCTATTTTGATGCGCTGACCGGCGAAATCGACGATAAGGGTTTCCTCGTCACCTCGACGGAGGACCTGTTTAACTGGGCGCGCACCGGCTCGCTGTGGTGGATGACCTTCGGCCTCGCCTGCTGCGCGGTCGAGATGATCCACGTCAACATGCCGCGCTATGATATGGAACGCTTTGGCGCAGCGCCCCGCGCCAGCCCGCGCCAGAGCGACGTGATGATCGTGGCGGGCACGCTGTGCAACAAGATGGCCCCGGCGCTGCGCCGCGTCTATGACCAGATGTCGGAGCCGAAATACGTCATATCCATGGGCTCCTGCGCCAATGGCGGCGGTTATTATCACTACAGCTATAGCGTGGTGCGCGGCTGCGACCGGATCGTGCCCATCGACATCTATGTGCCTGGTTGTCCGCCGACTGCCGAGGCGCTGCTCTATGGCGTGATGCAGCTTCAACGGAAGATCCGCCGCGCCGGGACGATCGAGCGGTGAGCGTGCACGCTGCCCCCCTGATCAAGCCCATCGACGGGCTCGCCGACGCCCTGCGCGCGGATTTCGGTGCCTCGATCATCGCGATCGTCGAGGCGTTCGACGAGATAAGTCTGACGGTCGCGCGCGGCGCGATCGCCGATGTCCTGACCGGTCTGCGCGACCGCTTCGCCTATCAGCAGCTCATGGAGATCGCCGGAGTCGACTATCCCGACAGGCCTGAGCGGTTCGAGGTCTGCTATCACCTCCTTTCGGTAACGAAGAACCACCGCCTGCGCGTCAAGGTGACGACCGACGAGGATCATGCCGTGCCAACCGTCACGCATATCTGGCCGGTGGCGGGCTGGCTGGAGCGCGAGGTGTTCGACATGTATGGCGTCGTCTTTGCCGACAATGTCGATCTGCGCCGTATCCTGACCGATTACGGCTTTCGCGGTCACCCGCAACGCAAGGACTTTCCGCTGACGGGCTATGTCGAGCTGCGCTACTCGGAGGAAGCCAAGCGCGTCGTCTATGAGCCGGTGCAGCTGGCGCAGGATTTTCGCAGCTTCGATTTCATGAGCCCGTGGGAAGGTGCGCAATATGTGCTGCCGGGCGATGAGAAGGCCGCGGCCGAGGCACCCGGCGCGCCGACTGTCACCACGCCCAAGGCGACGGAAAAGCCCGGTGTGAGCGGCGCCGGCGAGCCTACCGACAGCGCGGCCAGCAAGACCTCGACCGAGGCGAAGAAGGACGGCGCCTGATGTCCGACTATATCGAGGAAATTCAGGGTATTGTCGACGCGGCCGACCCGACCGTTGGCGACACGGATATCCAGAACTACACGATCAACTTCGGCCCGCAGCATCCGGCGGCGCACGGCGTGCTCCGGCTCGTGATGGAGCTGGACGGGGAGATCGTCGAGCGGTGCGACCCGCATGTCGGGCTGCTCCATCGCGGCACCGAAAAACTGATCGAGTATAAAACCTATCTGCAGGCGCTGCCCTATTTCGACCGGCTCGACTACTGCTCGCCATTGGGCATGGAATATAGCTATGTGCTGGCGATCGAGAAGCTGCTCGATCTCGAGGTCCCCTTGCGTGCGCAATATCTGCGCGTGTTCTTTGCCGAGCTGACCCGCATCTGCAACCACATGCTGAACCTCGGGTCGCATGTGATGGACGTGGGCGCGATGACGCCGAACCTCTGGATGTTCGAAATCCGCGAGGACTGCCTCAATTTCTTCGAGCGCGCGTCGGGCGCGCGGATGCACTCGGCCTGGTTCCGCCCCGGCGGCGTCCATCAGGACGTGCCGCTGAAGCTCCTCACCGACATTGCCGACTGGCTCGATACGCGCCTGCCACAACTGTTCGGCGACGCGATCAGCCTGGTGGCGGACAACCGCATCTTCAAGCAGCGCAATGTCGATATCGGCGTCGTATCGAAGGAAGACGCGCTGAGATGGGGCTTCTCTGGCCCGATGATCCGGGGCAGCGGTATCCCGTGGGATATCCGCAAGAGCCAGCCCTATGACGTCTATGACCGCATGACGTTCGACGTGCCGGTCGGCACCCGCTTCGACTGCTACGACCGCTTCATGGTCCGCGTCGAGGAGGTCTATCAGTCGGCGCGCATCATGAAGCAGTGCCTGCAGGAGATGCCCGAGGGGCCGGTCGCGAGCCTCGATCGCAAGGTGGTGCCGCCCAAGCGCGGCGAGATGAAGCAGTCGATGGAGGCGCTCATCCACCACTTCAAGCTCTATACCGAGGGTTTCCACGTCCCCGCCGGCGAGGTTTATGTCGCGACCGAAAGCCCCAAGGGCGAGTTCGGCGTCTATCTGGTGTCGGACGGGTCCAACAAGCCCTATCGCTGCAAGATCCGGCCGACCGCGTTCAGCCATCTGCAGGCGATGGACTTCATGATGAAGGGCCACATGCTCGCGGACACCACCGCCGTTCTGGGCGCGATGGACATCGTGTTCGGGGAGTGCGACCGGTGAGCGTTGCCAAGGTCATGGATCGAACCGCTA
>CAZGVX010000104.1:1547-5055 GCA_964529225.1 uncultured Sphingobium sp. | reverse complement strand
AGCAGCTTGCCGGTATGCGCGGCCTCATGGCCAAGCCGTCGGGCGAGATCATCGAAACCCCGATCATCTCGAACTTCAAGGAAGGCCTCACCGTCCTTGAATATTTCAACTCGACCCACGGCGCCCGCAAGGGCCTCGCGGATACGGCGCTCAAGACGGCGAACTCGGGCTATCTCACCCGCCGTCTCGTCGACGTCAGCCAGGACTGCACCATTGTCGAGGTCGACTGCGGCACCGACAAGGCGCTGGAGATGAAAGCGATCATCCAGGGCGGATCGACCATCGCTTCGCTTGCCGAACGCATTCTGGGCCGCACCACGGCCGAGGACATCGTCGACAGCAAGGACAACAGCATCGTCATCGCCGAGGGCACGCTCCTCGACGAACCGATGGTGGCGAAGATCGAGGCCATCGGCATCCAGTCGGTCAAGATCCGCTCGCCGCTCATCTGCGAGGCAAAGATGGGCGTGTGCGCCAAATGCTACGGGCGCGACCTTGCCCGCGGCACGCCCGTCAACATCGGCGAGGCGGTCGGTGTCATCGCCGCCCAGTCGATCGGCGAGCCGGGCACGCAGCTCACCATGCGCACCTTCCACATCGGCGGTGCGGCGCAGCTCAACGAGCAGTCGAACCTCGAAGCGGTGGCGGACGGCACTGTCGAGCTGCGCGACATGCCGACGATCACCGACAAGAACGGACGCCGGCTCAGCATGGCTCGCAACGGCGAGCTCGCGATCATCGACAGCGAAGGCCGCGAACGCGCGATGCATCGCCTCCCTTATGGCGCGACGATCCTGAAGGGCGACGGCGAGACCGTAGCCAAGGGCGATCGGATCGCCGAATGGGATCCGTTCACCATGCCGGTCATCACGGAAAAGCCGGGCGTTGTGAAATACCAGGACCTTATCGACGGCAAGACCCTGATCGAGCAGGCCGACGAGGCAACCGGCATCACCCAGCGCGTCGTGACCGAATATCGTGGCAACACGCGCGCCAAGGACGACCTGCGCCCGCGCCTCACCCTGCTGGACGATGCGTCCGGCGAAGCGGCGCGCTACATGCTTGCCGTGGGCGCAACGCTCTCGGTCGAGGATGGCCAGGCGGTGCAGGCGGGCGACGTGCTCGCCCGCGTCAGCCGCGAGGCCGCCAAGACCCGCGACATCACCGGCGGTCTGCCGCGCGTTGCGGAGTTGTTCGAGGCGCGCAAGCCCAAGGACAACGCCATCATCGCCAAGGTGTCCGGCCGCGTTCAGTTCCTCAAGGACTATAAGGCCAAGCGCAAGATCGCGATCCTGCCCGAGGACGGCGGCGATCCGGTCGAGTATCTGATCCCCAAGTCCAAGGTGGTCGATGTTCAGGAAGGCGACTTCGTCAAGCGCGGCGACAACCTGATTGGCGGCTCGCCCGATCCGCACGATATTCTCGAAGTGCTCGGCATCGAACCGCTTGCGGAATATCTCGTGTCGGAAATCCAGGAAGTCTACCGACTCCAGGGCGTGAAGATCAACGACAAGCACATTGAGGTGATCGTCCGCCAGATGCTTCAGAAGGTCGAAATCACCGCCGGCGGCGACACCACGCTGCTGGCCGGCGAACAGCTCGATTTCGAGGAGATGCAGGAGTATAACGACAAGCTCGAGCCGGGGCAGAAACCCGCCGAGGGCAAGCCCGTGCTCCTCGGCATCACCAAGGCGTCGCTCCAGACCCGCAGCTTCATCTCGGCCGCATCCTTCCAGGAGACGACCCGGGTGCTCACCGAAGCGGCAGTTCAGGGCAAGAAGGACTCGCTCATCGGCCTCAAGGAGAATGTCATCGTCGGCCGACTCATACCGGCAGGCACCGGCGCGGCGATGAATTCGATGCGGATCGCGGCCAACAGCCGGGATGCGGCGCTACGCGCGGCGATGCGGGTAGCGAACGAAGTCCATCTGGTCGCACCCCGAACCGCAGCCGAGGAGCATGCGGCGGAACTGCGCGAGGGCCCCGAGGCGGCGATCGGCGACGATCCGCTTGGCGCGGTCCAGGGCGAGGACTTCACCACCGAGGATATGGACTGACCCGGTCTCCGGTTTGCCTCTTGCAACAATGGAAAGGCCCCGTTCGCGCGGGGCCTTTTCTGTTTGGCGTTTGCGCAATGCGGGACGCGGGTTAAAGGTGGCTCCCACCCCGCCTTTGCTCCCCCGGACCTCATGCGATCCTGGCTGACTATCCCTTTTCTTATCGCGCTGGCGGCGTGCGGCGCCGCTCCGGACCGGCGGCCCGTGCACGTCGATGTCATCGGCACCGCCAGGGAGATCACCGACCCGCTTGCCCATGCGTCGGCTGACGCTGCGGCCGTGACGCTGGCGGCCACCAGGCAAGGGCTGGTCGCGCTCGACGCTAGGGGCGATATCATCGACGGCCTCGCGGAACGCTGGATCGTGCAGGACGGCGGGAGAATCTTCATCTTCCGCCTGAAGCGGACCCGCTGGACCGATGGTACGCCGGTGAAGGCGGAGGGGGTGGCCAGATTGCTACGGGCGCGGCTCGCGCGTTCCGGCCGGTTGCTCGCTGGCATCCAGCCCGAGGTGAAAGCGATGACAGAGGAGGTGCTCGAGGTTGATCTCAACGCCCCGATGCCCCTGTTTCTGCAACTTCTGGCGCAGCCGTCGATCGCAATCGCCCGACCCGCCGGAGGCACCGGGCCGCTGACGCTTCGCGCCGGCGACGGGGGCTATATCCTTCGTGCGCCGAAAGTCGTCGGCACCGCCGATCAGGAGGTGCCTTCCGATATCGTGGCGACGCCCGACATCCATGTTCGCGCGCACCGCGCGGCGCTCGCCTTCGCGCGGTTCAAGGCGGGCGAGAGCGACCTCGTCCTTGGTGGTCGGTTCCAGCACCTGCCCCTGATTTCGGCCGCGGCCCCGCCCGACGGCACGGTGCGGGCCGACCCGGCCAGCGGCCTGTTCGGCCTGCTGGTTGAGGGCAAATCCGATTTTCTGGCGACGCCGCACGTGCGCGAGGCAATCAATATGGCGATTGATCGTGATCGCATCGCGACCCTGCTCAATCTCGCCGGATGGCAGACCCGCACGACCCTGCTGCCGTCGCCGGTCGATCTCGGCCGGGCGCCCAGCCCGGCATCGTGGACGGTGCAGGCGCTTGATCTGCGCCAGAGCTATGCCCGCTCGGTCGTCGCCAATTGGACCCTGACACGGGGCGAGCCGCCGCCGCGCCTGCGTATCGCCCTGCCATCCGGTGCGGGCGCGGACATATTATATGGCGCGCTGGCCAGAAATCTGGCGCGTATCGGGCTGCGCGCCGAGCGCGTCGGCGCGACTGCTCCCGCCGACCTGCGGCTGATCGACGAAGTCGCGCCGTGGGACAGCGCGCTCTGGTATCTCGCGCGCATCGGCTGTGAGGAAAGTCCGCACTGCAGCATCAATGCAGACGCCAGGCTCAAATTCGCCCGACAGGCGGAAAGCGATGCTGATCGCGTGACTGCGCTTGGCGAAGCGGAGACGCAGGC
>CAZGVX010000104.1:0-1447 GCA_964529225.1 uncultured Sphingobium sp. | reverse complement strand
GACTTCGTCCAGCCACTTGTCGCGGGTGATGCGCACCCGGATCGCGCCGGGCGGGAGCGCCGGATTGGCCATCGCAAAGGCGCGGACGAAATCGCCCACGGTCAGGTCGGGGCGGCGCGACAGCGCGGTCATGTCGGGGAACCGGATAGTAGCAAACAGTCTGCGCGCTTCGGCGAAATACGCCTCCGGCGTCATGCCGGAGCAGGTGCCATGCTTGGCCCATTCATGCTGGATGAGGTCGGCCGATGGTGTCGTGCAGAGCATCTGCTTTATGGTCGCACGCGGCAGTATGTCGGCGGACCGGCAATATTGCGGCCAGACCGGCCCCTTGCCGTCCGGCCAGAGGCCATGCAGCACGAAGCCGAAACGCGCGCCCCCGCCGCCGCCGCACTGGAACGCGGCTGGACTTGACGCGCTGCGGCAATATTGCGGCGACCAGCTCAGCGCCAGCGTATAGGCGCCGACAGGACCGGGACGCGCCAGCTCACCCAGGCTCGGGCCAGCGGGACGGGGGGCCGGGATCACGCGAGGCGGCGTGCAGCTGAGCGCCTGCGCATGCGCCTGCCCCGCAAGGCACAGGGCGACCAGCGCAACCAGTAGCTTAGGCGGTGTGGACATATTCCGCCTAAGCATGAGCGAAATCGAGGCCAATATCGGCGGCGGGGGCCGACTGCGTAAGCCGCCCGACGCTGATATAGGTGACGCCGGTCTCGGCGATGGCGCGAATGGTTTCCAGCGTGACGCCGCCGCTGGCCTCGGTCGGCACGCGCCCGCCAACCAGAGTCACCGCGCCGCGCAACGTCGCGGGCTCCATATTGTCGAGCAGGAGATGAGTCGCGCCCGCGCTGAGCGCGGGTTCGATCTGGTCGATCCGGTCGACCTCGACGATGATCCGCTCGACCCCGGCCGCGACGGCGCGGCGCACCGCCTCGCCCACCGATCCGGCCACCGCGACATGATTGTCCTTGATCATCGCGGCATCCCACAGGCCCATGCGGTGATTGGTCGCGCCGCCCATGCGGGTGGCGTATTTCTCAAGGATGCGCAGGCCGGGTATGGTCTTGCGCGTGTCGAGGAGTGTCGCGCCCGTGCCCGAGATGCGCTCGACATAGGCACGGGTCATGGAGGCGATGCCCGTCAGATGCTGCACGGTGTTGAGCGCCGACCGCTCGGCGGTGAGGAGCGCGCGGGCAAGGCCGGAGACGCGCAGGATCGCGGTGCCGGGCGCAACCGTTTCGCCCTCCCCCGCCAATATCTCGACATCGGCAGTGGGATCGAGCGCACGGAAGAACGCCGCCGCGATGGGCAGTCCGGCGATGGTCGCGCCATGGCGGCTGTCCATGACGCCGGTGAAGCGGGCATCGGCCGGAATGACGCTTTCCGCCGTCACGTCCCGCCCGCCTGCGCCAACCGGACCGCCCAAATCCTCGGCGAGCGTCGCGGCTAT
>CAZGVX010000103.1:0-5111 GCA_964529225.1 uncultured Sphingobium sp. | reverse complement strand
ACACCGCCTAGGGTGTTTGCGCCATGCGAGCTACGGCATTGTTTGCTGATGCTGCGAGTTATTATCATCTGTTCGATTGAATCTCAGGCTTTGATCGCTCCTGTCGATCAGTGTGATGACGACATTGCGTTCGGCCCCTGCTGCGACTTGGGCTAAAAAAGTGATCCCGTAGGTGGGCCGTTTCGGCTCGTCACTGGCGCATTGGAATTGCAAGGAGAGCCGAGATGGAACTCAAGGGATCGAAAACCGAAGACAATCTGAAGGCCGCCTTCGCTGGCGAGAGCCAGGCGAACCGCCGCTATCTCTATTTCGCGCAGCAGGCCGATATCGAGGGGCACAATGATGTCGCCGCTGTGTTCCGCTCGACCGCCGAGGGCGAGACCGGTCACGCGCACGGCCATCTCGAGTTTCTGCAGGGCGGCGGCGGCGACCCGGCCACCGGCCTGCCGATCGGCGACACCGTCTCCAACCTCAAGGCCGCGATTGCGGGCGAGACCCACGAATATACGGACATGTATCCGGGCATGGCCAAAACGGCGCGTGACGAAGGCTTCGACGAAATCGCCGACTGGTTCGAGACGCTCGCCAAGGCCGAAAAGAGCCACGCCGGCAAGTTCCAGAAGACGCTGGACGCGGTATCTGCGGACGCCTGAGGCCGCTTTGGACTGAAACGGGGACCGCCGAGCGCATCGGCTGGCGGTCCCCGTCACCGGGATGAGGGGAGAGGCATGAAGGAAGGTAGTCTGGAAGCGCCGACGCGGCATCCGATCGCGTGGCAGGATGAGAGCTTCTATGACGAGGCGGCGCTCGATGCGGAATTGCGCCGCGTCTTCGACATCTGTCATGGCTGCCGCCGCTGCTTCAACCTGTGCAACAGCTTCCCGGTCCTGTTCGACCTCGTTGACGAAAGTCCGAACGAGGAGGTCGGCGACCTCTCGGCGGCCGACCTCAAGAAGGTCGTGGACGAATGCACCCTGTGCGACATGTGCTTCATGGTGAAGTGCCCCTATGTGCCGCCCCATGCATTCGATCTTGATTTCCCCCACCTCATGCTGCGCTATCGCGCCGTCGAGCACCGCAAGGGCAAGACGAGCCTAGCCGACAGCCAGCTTGCCCAGACCGACCGCAACGGCAGGCTCGGCAATCTCGTCAGCGAGGTCGTCAATATGGCGACGTCGGAGGGTAGCCCGGCGCGCGGCGTGATGCAGGCGATGCTCGGCATCGACAAGCGCGCGCATCTGCCAAGCTATGCCGATGTGCCGCTGACCAACAAGCAGGGGCTGGTGCCGCCGCCCAATCCCGCCGGTCCCGCCTTCGGCAAAAAGGTCGCGCTCTATGCGACGTGCTATGGCAATTTCAACGATCAGACACCCGGTCAGGCGGCGATCAGGGTGCTGACCCACAATGGGGTCGAGGTGCGGATCGAGCATCCCGAATGCTGCGGCATGCCGAAGTTCGAGAATGGCGATCTGGGCGCTGTCGCCAGCGCGGCCGAACGGATCGCGGCGCATTTCGGCCCGCTCATTGATCAGGGCTATGACGTGGTGCCGCTCACGACCAGTTGCGCGCTGATGCTCAAGTTCGAGTGGCCGCTGTTGCATCCCGGCAATGCCGCCGTCGAGAAGCTGTCCGGCGCGACCTATGATCTCAGCCAGTATGTGGTCGCGCTGGCGAAGGAAACGGGCCTCGCGCCCATCGAGGCACTCCCCGCGACCATCGCCGTCCATTTCGCCTGCCACGCGCGCGCGCAGAACATGGGACCGAAGGCGATGGAAATGCTGCGGCTGATTCCCGGCGCCACCCCGCAGCTGACGGAGCGTTGTTCGGGCCATGGCGGCAAATGGGGTATCTTCAGGGAGCATTTCGACACGGCGGTGAAAGTCGGCAGGCCGACTGCCCGCGCGCTTGCCAAGGATTCGCCCGGCTATGTGGTGAGCGAATGCCCTCTCGCCGGGCCGCATCTCCAGCAGGTCATGCAGCTTTCGGGCGTGGAGTCGGTGCCTGAACGGGTCGGCCACCCCATTGAAGTCATGGCCAAAGCCTACGGATTTTGACGACGATGCCACGCGATACCCGAACCATCACCGCTGCCGACATCATGGACCTTGGCGCCTACGAGACGATCCGCGCCGAAAAGCGCGAGGAGGCGATCCTGCGCAAACGCTATCGGCGCCTGTCGGTCGGCCCGCATGTCACTGTCACCTTCGAGAACTGGGACAGTATGTGGCTCCAGATTCAGGAGATGCTGCGGATCGAAAAGGGCGGCGAGGAACAGCTTGTCGACGAGCTGGCCGCCTACAATCCCATGGTGCCGAACGGCGCCGAACTGACGGCGACGCTGATGTTCGAGATCGACGATCCCGTGCAGCGCGAGCGGACGCTGTCAAAACTCGGCGGCGTCGAGGATCATATCGCGATCCGGCTTGGTGAGGACCGCATCGCGGCGATACCGGAGGGCGATGTCGCCCGCACCCGGTCCGATGGCAAGGCGTCCAGCGTCCACTTCCTGCATTTCCCCTTCACGTCTGCCCAGATTGCGGCATGGCAGGCGGGCGATGTGCAGGCGAGCTTTGTCATCGACCACGCCGACTATGGTCATATCGCCCTGATCGGTGCCGATGTGCGGCGTGAACTGGCCCGCGACTTCGCCTGAGCACCGCGTGGGCGCGCGCGCTCAGGGCGTCGGTGTTTCCGGCGCAGGGGCGTCGGCTGCGGGCGTGCTGGTCACGACCGGCGGCGTCGTGGTGACAGGCGCGCCCGGCGGCCCGACGGCAATGCCAACAGGGTTGAGCGCGGGCGTCGGGTCGATCGGGACGCCGGGCTCGGCCAGCTCCGCCACCGGGGGCTGAGGCGGTGCCACGGCCGCGACGGGGCGCGGCGCCGGTGGCGGCGCGGGAACCGGGGTGTTCGCAAGCCTGCGATCGGCGGAGAGGGCGGGTTGGGGGGCGTTGCGGGCCGCGAAGTCCGCGATCAGCGGCGCGGCGATCAGAATGGCGATGGCGATCCGCTTGTACATGGCCTGCGCCGGTCAGGCCGCCGTGTCGATACCGAGTTCGGCCAGCTTGCGGTAGAGGGTTGACCGGCCGATACCCAGACGCCGCGCCACTTCGGTCATGCGGCCGCGATAGTGACCGATGGCGAGCCGGATCACGTCCGCCTCGATATCCGCAAGCGCGCGCAGATGACCGCTCGCCTCGTAGAGTGTGACGCCGATGCCGTTGTCGCTGCCCCCGGATGCGGCGACAGCCGGTCCCTCGGCAGGGCGCGCTGCACCCGCCTGACGCGCGGCAGCGATCTGCGGGAAGTCGGCGGGAGTCAGCGCATCGCCCTCGCAGAGCACGGCGGCGCGAAACAGGGTGTTTTCGAGCTGGCGCACATTGCCCGGCCAGTCGTGGCGGCAGAGCAGGTCGAGCGCCTCGGCGGTCACGCCAAGGCTGCGGACACCCGGCTGCTGGGCGATGCGCTGGAGGAGGTGGCGCGCAAGCGCCGGAATGTCGCTGGCGCGCTCGCGCAGGGGCGGTACGGCGATCTGGACGACGTTGAGCCGGTAGTAGAGATCCTCGCGGAATCGCCCGGCCTCGACTTCGGCAAGGAGGCGACGGTTGGTGGCCGCGATGATCCGCACGTCGACCTTGACGGCGGCACGGGCGCCAAGCGGCTGCACCTCGCCGTCCTGCAGCACGCGCAGCAGCTTGACCTGCGCGTCGAGGGGCAGTTCGCTCACCTCGTCGAGGAACAGCGTGCCGCCGTCCGCGGTCACGAAGCGGCCGACCTGCCGGTCGAACGCGCCGGTAAAGGCGCCGCGCTCATGGCCGAACAGCTCGGATTCGACGAGGTTCTGCGGGATCGCGCCGCAGTTCACCGAAACTATCTGTGCGCGCGCGCGCGGCGAGGCGGCGTGGATCGCCTGTGCGATGACTTCCTTGCCGACGCCGCTCTCGCCCTCGATCAGCACGGGGATGCGGGCGCGGGCGGCCTTGGCGGCGATCGCCAGCGCGGCGCGGAACGCGGGCGCGGACCCGACAATCGCGTCGAAATCGAGCGCGGCGCTCAGCTTCTCGCTCAGCGGGCGCAGTTCCCGCGCGCGGGCATGGTCGATGGCCGAGCCGAGCGCCTTGCCGAGCCGTTCGGCGGTGAGCGGCTTGATGAGATAGTCGGCGGCGCCCGCCCGCATCGCCTCGACCGCGGCGTGGGCATTGTCGTTCGCGGTGAGAAGGAGGACCGGGAGTTCGGGCCGAAGCTGGGCGATGTCCCGCACGAGCGCGGCCGCTTCGAGACCCGGCGTCCAGTCGTCCACCAGCACCGCGGTCAGCCGTGCCCCCTCGCGCGATGCCAGCGTGGCGAGTGCCTCCTTTGCCGTGCTCGCGCAGACGCACCGCCAGCCTGTCCTTGTTGCTAGGGCGCAGGTCAGCCGGCGCTGGGCCGGCTCGTCGTCCACGAGCATGAGAAGCGGCTGTTCTGCGTGAGTCATTCGGCTTTCCGACGGGTTGGGCCTGTCCTGACATAAGGCTATCAAGTAAAAAGCCCCTTAAGCGTGACGCAGGTCACGGTTGATCAAGCCTTGCGAACCGATGCGGCTTGCCGCTAAGTGACAGCATCGAGGTTTCTGCAAAGAGGACATGAGGGTGGCATCGCAGCACGACATCGGCCCCGCCGAAGCGACATACAAAGGCTTTATCGGTCTCGTGAAATGGGGTTCTGTCGGGGTGGCGATCGTGACGGTGCTCGTCGTCCTGCTCATCGCACCGAAATAACAGACCTGAGGAGGGGGCAATCCGCATGAAAATCGCCATGGTCCGCGAACAGGCGGATGGAGAGAAGCGCGTTTGCGGGACACCGGAAACGGTGAAGAAGTTCATCGCCCTGGGCGCCACCGTCGCGGTGGAGGGCGGGGCTGGCGAGCTGGCGAGCATCGCCGATGCCGACTATGCCGCCGCGGGCGCCGATATCGGCGATCGCAGCGCGACGCTGGCGGGCGCGGACATTGTTCTGGGCGTGCAAGGGCCTGATCCGGCGTCGCTCGCCGGCGCAAAGCCCGGCGCGTGGGTCGTTGCTGGCCTCAACCCATTTGGTGAGCGCGCGCGCGTCGATGCCTATGCGGCGGCGGGGTT
>CAZGVX010000102.1:0-5254 GCA_964529225.1 uncultured Sphingobium sp. | reverse complement strand
CGACGCGCCGGGCGGCGAACGCCGCGATCCCAGCGACACCCGCAGCCAGCCACAGCGCCGCCTTGCCCGCCGCGACATACACCAGCGATCCCGCCACCGCGCCAGCCGCGAGCCCCAGCCAGAGCAGCAGCGGCGGCAGCCAGCCCCAGCGCGCGCCGCCACGCAGCGCCTCGGCTAGTCCCTGCCCGCAGCGCACGAGCGTCCCGGTCATATAGGTGAGGCCGAGCCTGACCTCGCCATCTCTGGCGAACACCGCATTCTCGCAGCCCATGGCCGCCGCCGCCAGCATCGCGCCGGGCAGCGGTAAGCCGCCGCTCACGCACAGGGCGGCAAGAGCGAGAAGAACCGCAAGCGCGGTGAGGATCGCGCTGCCGCGCCGGGGGCCAGGCCAGCGCGCGCCGACGAGCGCGCCCAAAACCACGCCTGCGACGAAGGCGAGGATGAGCAGCGCCGCGATCGCCGCATCATGGCCGTGGGTGGCGATGCCGACCGCAAGGCGCGTGCTGTTGCCGCTCATGAAGGACAGGAAGAAGCCGCCGGTGCTGAGATAGCCCACCGCATCGACAAACCCGGCCAGCGCCGAAAGCGCCACCGCAAAGGCCCGCGCCTCGGGCGCGAGGCGGTTCACGCTGTCACGACTTTCCACTCCCAGCGCAGCGGGTCGCCGTCCATCACCTCGACCCCGGCCGCGATGAGATCGTCGCGGATCGCGTCGGAGGTGGCGAAATCCTTTGCCTTCTTCGCCTCCGCGCGCCGGTCGAGCGCCGCCTCGATTTCGGCCTCGGTGATCGTCGCGGTCTTCGGTCGGATGCGCAGATCCTGGCGGGTGAGGGTGAGAAGGTCGAAGCCGAGCACAGCATCCATCCGTTCGGCCAGCGCCCGCTTCTCCTCGATCGGGATTTTCTTCATGCCGATCGCCTCGTCCAGCACGGTCAGCGCCACCGCCGTGTTGAGATCGTCGCTGACGGCGGCGTCGAACTGATCCCGCAGTGGCGCCAGCCTGGGATGGACCACCGTTGGCGCGGGCGAGACATCGCAGAGCGACGCGACCGCCATCACCATCCGCTTCAACCGCGTCAGCGCCGCCGCGAGATGGTCCCACGAAAACTCCAGCTCGCTGCGATAGTGCGCCTGGAGGCACAGCATCCGGTAGGCGAGCGGATGAAAGCCACGGTCGATCAGCGTCTGAAGGCGCAGAAACTCGCCCGACGACTTCGACATCTTGCCCGTCCGGTCGATCAGGAAGTTGTTGTGCATCCACAGCCGCGCGCCCGAATGCTCCGCGCAGTCGAGCGAGCCGCAGCCGGTAATCGCCTGATTCTGCGCGATCTCGTTGGGATGGTGGATCTCGCGATGGTCGATGCCGCCGGTGTGGATGTCGAACGGCAGGCCAAGGAGCGCGCGGCTCATCACCGAGCATTCGAGGTGCCAGCCCGGCGCTCCCCGGCCCCAGGGCGAGTCCCACTCCATCTGCCGCGTCTCGCCCGGCGGGGTTTTGCGCCAGATCGCGAAGTCGGCGGGGTGGCGCTTGCCCTCGACCGCCTCGATCCGGCCCTCCCCTTCGTCGGTCGCGGCGCGGGCGAGTCGGCCATAGTCGGCGACCGTCGACACGTCGAAATAGAGCCCGCCCGGCAGCGCGTAGCAGTGCCGGTCCGCGATCGCCTTCGCATAGTCGATCATCTGCGGCACATAGTCGGTCGCGATCGACCAGTGCGCCGGCTCGCGGATGTTGAGCGCCTTCACATCCGCCCAATAGGCCTCCGTATAGTGCTTCGCGATATCCCAGATGGACTGGGCCTTCGCCGCCGCCATCCGCTCCATCTTGTCCTCGCCCGCATCGGCGTCGTCGGTAAGATGGCCCACGTCCGTAATGTTGATGACGTGCGTGAGCTTATAACCCTTGAACGACAGCACACGCCCCAGCGTGTCAGCAAAGACATAGGCGCGCATGTTGCCGATATGGGGGTAATTATAAACGGTCGGGCCGCAGCTGTAGACCCGCGCCTCGCCCGGATGCACCGGGCTGAAGGCCTCGACCGTGCGGGTGAGGCTGTTGAACAGGCGAAGGGGGGCGGTGGCGGTCATGGCACCGCCATTGCCTTCAGCCCGAGCCACGTCAATCCATGTCGAACAGGCCGGCAAGCTGCTCGATGATCGTGCCGCCGAGCTGTTCGGCATCCATGATCGTCACGGCGCGGCGGTAATAGCGCGTCACGTCGTGCCCGATGCCGATCGCGACGAGCTGCACCGGCGACTTTGTCTCGATCCAGTCGATCACCTGGCGCAGATGCCGCTCCAGATAGGTGCCGCTGTTGACCGACAGCGTCGAGTCGTCAACCGGCGCGCCATCCGAGATGACCATGAGGATGCGCCGCTCCTCCGGCCGTCCGACCAGCCGCCCATGCGCCCAGAGCAGCGCCTCGCCGTCGATATTCTCCTTCAGCAGCCCCTCGCGCATCATGAGCCCGAGGGAGGTGCGCGCCCGGCGCCAGGGCTCATCCGCCTGCTTGTAGATGATGTGCCTGAGGTCGTTGAGGCGACCCGGGCTGGCGGGACGTCCCGCCGCCAGCCAGTCCTCGCGCGACTTGCCGCCCTTCCAGGCCTTCGTCGTGAAGCCGAGAATCTCCGTCTTGACCCCGCACCGCTCGAGCGTGCGGGCAAGGATGTCCGCGCTGATCGCCGCGATGCCGATCGGGCGGCCCCGCATCGAGCCGGAATTGTCGATGAGCAGCGTCACCACCGTATCGCGGAAATCGGTGTCGCGCTCCTGCTTGTAGGAGAGCGACTGGCCCGGCGCGGTGACCACGCGCGAGAGCCGGGCCGCATCGAGAAGCCCCTCCTCCAGGTCGAAATCCCAGCTGCGCGCCTGCTGCGCCATCAGGCGCCGCTGGAGCCGGTTGGCAAGCTTGGTGACGACGCCGGACAGATGCGCGAGCTGCTGGTCGAGAAAGCCGCGCAGTCGCGCAAGCTCGTCGGCATCGCACAGCGCCCCGGCGGCGATCTCCTCATCATGAACCCGGGTGAAGACGCGGTAATCGACCGCCGGGCCAATGTCGCCCTGGGGCCGGTTGGGTCTGACGGGCAGCATCCCGTCCTCGCCTTCCTCGCCCATGTCTCCGTCCGTATCGGTATCGACCTGCTCCTCGCCCGCCTCGTCCCGATCCTCGCCGCGCTGCTCCTCTTGCTCGCCACGCGCTTCGGTGCGCGCGTCCGAGTCGCCTTGCTGCTCGGGCGTGTCCTCCTCGCTGGCCGGGTCGGCGTCGGCCTCGTCGCCGCCGTCCTCATCCTCGTCGGTCGGCGGCTGCATGTCGGGCTGCACAAGCTCGAGATGTTCGAGCATCGCGATCACGCCCTGCTGAAACGCCTGCTGATCGTCGATGCACAGCGCCAGCGCGTCGAAATCGGCCGCCGCCTTCCCGCCGACATGCTCGCGCAGCATGGCGAGGCCCGCCTCCGCCGCCGCTGGCACCGGCTCGCCCGTCAGCCGCTCGCGCAGCATCAGCGAGAGCGCGGTCGCAAGCGGCACCTCGCCCGCGACGCGGGCGCGCGTGATCGGGTCGGCCGCGGTGCGCATCGCGAGCGCCGAGGCGAGATTGGCGCCCACACCCGCAAATCCCCGCGCGCCCAGTGCCTCGTAACGGACCTGCTCGACCGCGTCATAGGCCGCGCGGGCGGCCGGTTCGGCCGGGGCGCGCCGCGCATGCAGCGCGCTGTCATGGTGGCGCAGCTTCAGCGCCATGGAATCGGCAAAGCCGCGCGCCAGCGCCACCTGATCGGGCGGCAGGGCACGGCCCGGCGTCGGCACCTTGAACGCCTTGCCGACGGCCATGGGTGCATCGGCGGTGTAGCCCACCTCCGCATCGACATCATGGGCAATGGCGCGCGCCGCGCCGGTCAGCACGGCCTTGAGTTCATCGAGGGGTGTGCGGGAGGACATCGGCAGGACCTTAAAGGCTGGCGCGCCGGGATGCCAGAGGCGTGGCGAACGTCCGTCCCTACCTTGCGCGTTGGGGTTGCTGACCCGTAACGGGACAGGCGTTCACGATAAGTTTACCTCGGCCTACAGGCGAAGTTGCTATATAGAAAATCGCAAGAATGCCGCGCGAGCGAATTCGAATCGAAGGGGTGAACTGTGCGAAATCATTTTCTCGGCGCGCTGATCGCGCTAGCTTCGCTTGCCGTAGCACCGGCCAACGCCGCAATCGTGATCGACGCCGCCAATATCGGCCAGACCTTCAGCGTGAATTTCACCGGCTCCGTGAACGGCAGCCCGACGAACCTGATTTCGGCCACGCAGACCTTCACGCTCGCCAACATCACCAATGGCGGTCTGAACTATGTGTTTTCTGTCGACACCAGCAACACATCGAGCGTCGATGCACGGTTGCGCTCGTTCGGCTTCAACGTGTCGCCAGACATCACCAGCGTCTCTTCGACCGGCACCTATCCGTTCACCGGGCTCAGCACCAACTATCCGGAGAGCTTCGGCGTCGTCGACGTCTGCTTCCAGCCGACCAGCAACGGCACCTGCACCGGCGGTTCGGACGGCCTGACCTCCGGCCAGTCGGGCAACACCATCGTGACGCTCGGCTTTGGCACGGTGCTCTCGTCGATCACGCTCGACAGCTTCGTGACCCGTTTCCAGTCGATCGACCCGGAGATCAACGGCAGCAGCAGCGGCATCGGCGTCGGCACCGTCACCACCGCAGTGCCCGAACCGGCCACCTGGGCGATGATGCTGGTCGGCTTCGGCCTCGTCGGCGCGAGCCTGCGCCGTCGTCGTCAGGACGCGACCGTTATCTTCGCTTGATCGTCCGCCGCGCAGGATTGGAGGAAGGGGCGGGCCGCAGGCCGCCGCCCCTTGTCAATTGGCCCGGCCAATGATGCTTTCCGGCAGGTCCTTGCCGAACACGCGCTGATAATATTCCGCCACCAGCGTCCGCTCCGCCTCGTCGCATTTGTTGAGGAAGGACAGGCGGAACGCGAAGCCGACATCCTTGAAAATGAGCGTGTTCTGCGCCCAGCTGATCACCGTGCGCGGGCTCATCACCGTCGATATGTCGCCGTTGACGAAGCCCTGGCGCGACAGCTCGGCGACGCGGATCATCTTGGCGACTTCCTCGCGCCCGCCGGGATTGTCATATTCGCCGGACTTGGCGAGGACGATCTGCGCCTCCGTCGCGGCCGGCAGGTAATTGAGCGTGACGACGAGGTTCCAGCGGTCCATCTGGCCCTGGTTGATCTGCTGCGTGCC
>CAZGVX010000101.1:0-5271 GCA_964529225.1 uncultured Sphingobium sp. | reverse complement strand
GCCGCCTCGCTGCCGCGCTTGGCCTTCTTGCGCTCGTGCGGGTCGAGGTGGCGCTTGCGGATGCGGATGGTCTTGGGCGTCACCTCCACCATCTCATCCTCGTCGATATAGGCGATCGCCTGCTCCAGCGTCATCTTGCGCGGCGGGGTCAGGCGAATGCTGTCATCCTTGCCCGATGCGCGGAAGTTGGTGAGCTGCTTCGACTTCATCGGGTTGACTTCAAGGTCATCGGGCTTGGCGTTCTCGCCGATGATCATGCCCTCATAGATCGCCTCGCCGGGCGAGACGAACAGCACGCCGCGCTCCTCCAGCGCGTTGAGCGCATAGCCGACCGCCTCGCCCGAGCCGTTGGAGATGAGGACGCCGTTGGGCCGTCCCTCGATCGGGCCCTTGTGCGGACCATAGCGTTCGAACAGCCGGTTCATGATGCCGGTGCCGCGCGTGTCGGAGAGGAACTCGCCATGATAGCCGATGAGGCCGCGCGAGGGCGCCGAGAAGGTGATGCGCGTCTTGCCGCCGCCCGACGGGCGCATGTCCGTCATCTCTGCCTTGCGCAGCGCCATTTTCTCGACGACGACGCCGGCATATTCATCGTCCACGTCGATGACGGCGACCTCATAGGGCTCCTCGCGCCCGCCATCCTCGCCCTGGCGGAACAGCACGCGCGGGCGGGAGATGCCCAGCTCGAAGCCCTCGCGCCGCATCGTCTCGATGAGCACGCCGAGCTGAAGCTCGCCGCGCCCGGCGACCTCGAAGCTGTCCTTGTCGGCGCTTTCGGTGACGCGGATGGCGACGTTCGATTCCGCCTCGCGGAACAGGCGGTCGCGGATCATGCGGCTCGTCACCTTGTCGCCCTCGCGGCCCGCCATCGGGCTGTCGTTGACGGCAAAGCGCATCGAGAGCGTCGGCGGGTCGATGGGCTGCGCCTTGATCGGCTCGGTGACCTGCGGATCGGCGATGGTGTTGGCGACGGTCGCGGCGGTGAGGCCAGCCAGCGAGATGATGTCGCCCGCGCTCGCGCTCTCGACCGGGACGCGCTCAAGGCCGCGGAACGCCATGATCTTGGTGGCGCGGCCGGTCTCCAGCACCTTGCCGTCGGCGTCGAGCGCATGGATCGGCTGATTGAGCTTGAGCACGCCGGTCTGCACCCGGCCGGTCAGGATACGGCCGAGGAAATTGTCGCGATCCAGAAGCGTCGCGAGGAAGGTGAAGGGCGCATCCGGGTCCACCGCGTGCGGCGGCGGCACATGGCTGACGATGGTGTCGAACAGGATCGACAGGTCGCCCTCGCGCACGCTCTCGTCGGTGCCCGCATAGCCGTTGCGGCCCGAGGCGTAGAGGGTCGGGAATTCGAGCTGCTCGTCATTGGCCTCCAGGCTCACGAACAGGTCGAACACCTCGTCCAGAACTTCCTGCGGGCGGCCGTCGGGCCGGTCGATCTTGTTGACGACGACGATGGGCTTGAGGCCAAGCGCCAGCGCCTTGCCGGTCACGAACTTGGTCTGCGGCATCGCGCCTTCGGAGCTGTCGACGAGCAGGATGACGCCGTCCACCATCGAGAGGATGCGCTCCACCTCGCCGCCAAAGTCGGCGTGGCCCGGCGTGTCGACGATGTTGATGCGCACCGGCTCCTGATCGCCGTCCTTGCCCTTCCACTCGACGCTGGTGCACTTGGCAAGGATGGTGATGCCGCGCTCCTTTTCGAGGTCGTTGGAGTCCATGGCCCGCTCCTCGACCCGCTGATTGTCGCGGAAGGTGCCGGACTGGCGGAACAGCTGGTCGACGAGGGTGGTCTTGCCGTGGTCGACATGGGCGATGATCGCCACATTGCGCAGGCCGCTGGCGGGGCGGGTGCTCATTTCGATGCGTCTTTCTGTTGGGGGTGGCGTGTTGCCACGCTTCGTGCCCGCGCCCTTAGCCGAAGGGAGAGGAGGCGGCAAGCGCCAGCGCATATGGTCCAAAACGACACAGGCGCGAACCGAAACAAATCTGTCACCCATACGTCACGCACACGAAATATGGATAGCGGTAGGGCTATCGGGACTGTCGGGGAGTTCTGATCATGCAGCCTATCACTTTTCGTCGGGCCCTGGCGCTCGGCCTCTCCTTTCTCGGCCTTGGCACGGCCCAGATGGCCAATGCGACGATCGTCAGCGCAACGATCACCGGCGGCACCGGCTTGGGCTCGGTCAGCGTGCAGGAACTGACCCTGGCCGATACCCCGTTCACCGTCGGGGATAATAATTTCGACGAGAACATCTTCTACATGTTCAACGAGCAGCAGAATGTCATGCTGCTCTCCGACCTTGCCGCCTCAAAGGGGGGCGCAATCACGCTCGCCGCCGGCATGGTGATCAGCAGCCACTTCTTCGCGTTCGATCCCGCCTCGCCCACGTCGATCCAGGCGACGATGGAATTTGACAGCGAAGTGCTCGGTGTCGCCCGCAGCGACGATCAACTCATCGCCAGCAATTTTCTGGGCCTTGCCGGTGTGACCTATCTCAATCCGGCCGGGTCGGGGCTGGAGCAGGTGCAGGACTTCTTCACCTTCCCCAACGGCACGCCCAATTCCAACAAGGTGACGCTGCAGGCGTCCACGCCGGGCGACGTGTTCCGCGTGTTCACGCTTGGCCGCGCGGCGACCTCGCCGGTGCCGGAACCCTCGACCTGGGCGATGATGCTGCTCGGCTTCGGCGTCGTGGGCGCTGGGCTGCGCCGCCGTCGCAAGCCGGACGCCGCCCTCGCCTGAAGGAACAATCGCCCCCCCCAAACACCGGCGTTCGGGGGACCGCGCAGAATGGCATTCAGCGGCACAGGCGGTCGAGCACAGCCGCCAGTCCGGCCAGTGACCAGCTGACGTCGAGCGGTGGTGCGGCGCCGGACGCCGCCAGCCGGAACGTGCGCGCGCGGCGCCAGTCCGCCATCGCCGGACGGCTCGCCGACAGCGCGGCATCATCGAACGCCCAGCGCAGCCCCCTGGGCGCGTTCGGCCGGGCGACCGACCCCATGCGAAACGCCCCGTCGCAGCGGACCCGGAGCGCGGGCACCCAGCGATCGCCGCTGTTCCTGTCCTGCGTCACGCTGAACGCCGCCCAACGGCCATGCCTCAACGGTTCGGCCTGCCATGTGCCGCGCGCCTCGGTCGTGGCGCGCTGGACCATAGGCAGCGGCGCCAGTGCCAGCGCCCCTGCGGCGAGGTGGACGAGGATCGGCATGATCCCCAAATTGCAAGCCGATATGACCGGCGCATGACGGTGAGCGCCGGGGTTGCGCGGTTTCGCTTGAAGCCCGACTGTTTTATCCTAATATAGCAGTTGCCTTTCGGAGACCGTGATGGCCGACACCGCTGAACCCAAGACCGAATCCCCCGCCCTCACCCTGACCCCGCCCGATCCCGTGCCCGCCATGACGCCGGAGAAGGCGGCGGGCCTCGTCCCCATCGACGACGCCAAGCGGTCGAAGCTCGACGAGCGGGTCGATGCCTTTGTCGAGGAACTGGCGGCGATGGACGCCAACAGCCCCGATTTTGGCGCCAAGGTCGACCAGATCACCGGCATGGGCCGCAAGGAAATCGCCGAGACGGCGAGCTACTCCAGCCGCTTCCTCGACAAGCCCGTCAAAGCGATGGACCGCGAGAGCGGCGTGGGCAAGGATCTCGCGCAGCTGCGCCGCACGATCGAGGATCTCGACCCCGGCCGCGGCATCGGCCGCCCGCGCAGGCTGCTGGGGCTGATCCCGTTCGGCAACAGCATGAAAAGCTATTTCGACAAATACAAGTCGAGCCAGAGCCACATCAACGCGATCCTGACCAGCCTCGCCAACGGCAAGGACATGCTCCTCAAGGACAATGCCGCCATCGACGTGGAACGCCAGAATATGTGGGCCTCCATGGAAAAGCTGGAGCAGATGATCCACATCGCCCGGACCATGGACGCGCGAATCGAGGCCAAGGCGCTGGCGCTCGACGCGACCGATCCGGCCAAGGCGCGCACCATCCGCGAAAGCGCGCTGTTCCAGGTTCGCCAGCGCGCGCAGGACCTGCTGACTCAGATGGCGGTGACGGTGCAGGGTTATCTCGCGCTCGACCTCGTCAAAAAGAGCAATGTCGAGCTGATGAAGGGGGTGGACCGCGCCTCCACCACCACCGTCGCGGCGCTGCGCACCGCCGTCACCGTGGCGCAGGCGCTCGCCGGGCAGCGGCTGGTGCTCGACCAGATCACCGCGCTCAACACCACCACCGCGAACATCATCGATTCGACGGGAGAACTGCTGAAGAGCCAGACAGCGAAGATTCACGAGCAGGCCGCGTCCTCGACCGTGCCGGTGGAGACCCTCAAGCGCGCGTTCCAGAACATCTACGACACGATGGACGCGGTCGACAGCTACAAGCTGAAGGCGCTCGACACGATGAAGGCGACCGTCGAGACGCTGTCGGGCGAGGTCGAGAAGTCGCGCGGCTATATCGCGCGCGCCGAGGGGCAGTCGCGCGCCGCGCTTCAGGGCGGCGAGGACGCAGGCACGGCGCTCCTCAGCGCGGTGGAGTGAGGGCGCGGACCCGATGGCTCCCCGTCCGCCCAGCGACACCGACCGGCTCGTCGCCAACGCCGCCGAGGCGCTGAGCCGCATCCGCGCGGACCGCATCGTCAAACAGGGGCGTTCGATCGCGCGGCGGGTGAAGCGCGCCGTCACCTATGCGATGGTCAGCCTCGGCGCGATCCTGTTCGGCGCGATCGTCTGGGGCATGGTGAGCCCGATCGGGCTTGGCGGCGTGCTGCTCGTCATGCTGGCGATGATCGTCGCCGTCGTGCTCTCGGTGGCGCTGAGCGGCGAGCGCAAGGTGCCCGCGCAGTCCTTGCCGCGCGTGGAGCTGAAGGCCCTCCCCGCCGCGACCTCGCGCTGGCTGGAGGGGCAGCGCCGGGCGCTGCCCGCACCTGCCGTCAGCATCGCCGATTCCATTGACCGGCGGCTGGAGTCGCTCGCGCCGCAGCTCGCGCGGCTCGACCCGTCAGAGCCCGCGGCGGCGGGCGTGCGCGCGCTCCTGTCCGAGCATCTGCCCGAGCTGGTTGCGGGCTGGCAGACGATACCCGCCGACCTCAGGCGCAAGACCCGCAACGGCCGCACGCCGGATGCGGAGCTTGTCGAGGGTCTCGGCCTCATCGACCAGGAACTGGGCGAGATGAGCGAGATGATCGCGCGCGGCGACCTCGACCGGCTGGCGACGCACAACCGCTACCTCGCGCTCAAATATGCGGACGACGGCAAGGACTGAGC
>CAZGVX010000100.1:0-5442 GCA_964529225.1 uncultured Sphingobium sp. | reverse complement strand
TAAACCGACAGGGTTAAGGGAGACTTACCGGGTGGCTGCCGCCCGCCCTTTCGCCTCGCGCGCGAATCGGCTAGGCGGCTGGCCCATGACCGAAGTTTCCGCGCTCAAGTCCGGCCTGCTCGCCGACATCGCCGCCGCCGACACG
Organism: uncultured Sphingobium sp.; assembly: GCA_964529225.1. GTDB lineage: Bacteria > Pseudomonadota > Alphaproteobacteria > Sphingomonadales > Sphingomonadaceae > Sphingobium. The sequence goes on along the minus strand of CAZGVX010000100.1, from coordinate 5,297 downwards.
CTGGAGGCGGTCGAGGCCCTTCGCATCGGGGCGCTTGGCAAGTCGGGCGTGATCACCGGCCTCCTCAAGACCCTCGGCCCGATGTCACCGGAGGAGCGCCAGACGCAGGGGCCGCCGATCCAGGACCTGCGCGAGAGCGTCACGGCGGCCCTTGCAGAGCGCAAGGCCGCTCTGGAAACCGCCGCGCTCGACGCCCGCCTCGCCGCCGAGCGGATCGACATGACCCTGCCCGCGCCGCAAACGCCCGCGGGCTCGATCCACCCGGTCAGTCAGGTGATGGACGAGCTGGCCGAGATTTTCGCGGACCTCGGCTTTGCGGTGGCGACCGGGCCGGAGATCGAGGACGACTGGCACAACTTCACCGCGCTCAACATCCCGGAAACGCACCCGGCGCGGGCGATGCACGACACCTTTTATTTTCCCGACCGCGACGCCGAGGGTCGGGCGATGCTGCTGAGGACGCACACCTCGCCCGTGCAGATCAGGACGATGACAGCGAGCCCCCCGCCCATCCGCATCATCGCGCCGGGCCGGGTCTATCGCTCCGATAGCGACGCGACGCACACGCCGATGTTCCACCAGATCGAGGGGCTCGTCATCGACCGGGACATTCACCTCGGCCATCTCAAATGGACGCTGGAGACGTTCCTCAAGGCGTTTTTCGAACGTGACGACATCACCCTGCGGCTTCGGCCCAGCTTCTTTCCGTTCACCGAGCCATCGGTGGAGGTCGATGTCGGCTACACGCTGGAAAAGGGCCAGCGGGTCATCGGCGGATCGGGCGACGCGCCGGGCGGCGGCTGGATGGAGGTTCTCGGCAGCGGCATGGTCCACCGCCGCGTGATCGAGGCGTGCGGGCTCGACCCCGATATATGGCAGGGCTTTGCCTTCGGCACCGGCGTCGACCGGCTCGCGATGCTCAAATATGGCATGAGCGATCTGCGCGCCTTCTTCGATGGCGACCTGCGGTGGCTCGGCCACTATGGTTTCTCGGCCTTCGATGTGCCGACCCTCAGCGGAGGCGTGGGCGCATGAAATTCACGCTTTCCTGGCTCGGGCAGCATCTCGATACCGATGCGCCGCTCGCCGCCATCCTCGCCGCGCTCAACGACATCGGGCTTGAGGTCGAGGGGATCGAGAACCCGGCCGAGCGCCTGACCGGCTTCCGCGTCGCGCGCGTGCTGACCGCCGCACCGCACCCGCAGGCGGACAAGCTCCAGCTGCTGACCGTCGACGCAGGCGACGGCAATCCCCCGCTCCAGGTCGTATGCGGCGCGCCCAATGCCCGCGCAGGCCTTGTCGGCGTATTCGGCATGGAGGGCGCGGTCGTGCCGACAAACGGCATGGTGCTCCGCAAGGCCGCCATCCGCGGCGTCGAATCGAACGGCATGATGTGTTCGAGCCGCGAGCTGGAGCTCGGCGACGACCATGACGGCATCATCGAGCTGCCCGCCGACGCGCCGGTCGGCACCGCCTATGCCGATTATGCCGGGCTGGATGATCCGGTGATCGAGGTGTCGGTGACGCCCAACCGGCAGGACTGCATGGGCGTGCGCGGCATCGCCCGCGATCTCGCGGCCAAGGGGCTCGGCACGCTCCGCCCGCTGCCGGAGGTCTATCGGGTCGCCGCCATCGAGCCGGTGCCAGGGGACGATCCCGCGCCCGATGTGCGCACGGACGACCCGGAAAGCTGCCCCGCCTTCTACGCGCAGGCGGTCTCCGGCGTGGCCAATGGTCCTTCGCCCGAGTGGATGCAGCGCAAGCTGAAGGCCATCGGGCAAAAGCCGATCTCCTGCCTGGTCGATATCACCAATTTCGTGTCTTTCGACCTTGGACGCCCGCTCCACGTCTATGACCGGGCGAAGCTGACAGGTGCACTGGTTGCGCGCCCCGCCCGCGCGGGCGAGCAGGTTCTGGCGCTCAACGGCAAGACCTACACGCTCACGGCGGGCATGACGGTCATCGCCGACGACGCCGGGGTGCACGACATCGCCGGTATCATGGGCGGCGAGCATAGCGGCGCCACCTCGGCGACGACCGACGTGCTGATCGAGTGCGCCTGGTTCACGCCGGAGCGGATTGCCCGCACCGGGCAGGCGCTCGCCCTCACCTCGGACGCGCGCCAGCGGTTCGAGCGCGGCGTCGACCCGGCCTTTCTCGAGGAGGGGCTCGCCATTGCGACCCGCCTCGTGCTCGAACATTGCGGCGGACGCGCGAGCGCGATCACGAGAGCGGGGACGCCGCCAGCCGCATTGCGAACGCTGAGCTACGATCCGCAGCTGTGCGACCGGCTTGGCGGCATCAATCTGCCCCACGCCGCGCAGAAGGCGATCCTGGAGCGCCTCGGCTTCGCCGTCGCGGCGGACTGGACCGTCACCGTACCGAGCTGGCGCCGCGACATCGACGGCCCGGCCGATCTGGTCGAGGAAGTCGTGCGCATCCACGGCCTTTCGCATGTCGTGTCGGAGCCCCTGCCGCGCCGCCCCGGCGTCGCGAGGCCGACCGCGACCCCGGCACAGCTTGTCGAGCGCCGCGTCCGCCGCGCCGCCGCCGCGCGCGGCCTCAATGAGGCGATCAACTGGTCCTTCCTGTCCGACAGGGAAGCGGCGAGCGTCGGCGGCGGCGACTGGGCCCTCGCCAATCCCATTTCCGAAGACCTCAAGGTCATGCGGCCATCACTGCTGCCCGGCCTGCTCGCAGCGACCCGGCGCAACGGCGATCGCGGCGCGCAGGTCGTTCGCCTGTTCGAGATCGGTCGCCGCTACTTCCGCGCCGCCGACGGATCGAGCGACGAGCGCCCCACCCTTGGCTTTGTGCTCGCCGGCGACAAGCGGCCGCGCGACTGGGCGACCGGCAAGGCGCAGGGCTTCGACGCCTTCGATGCGAAAGCGGAGGCGCTGGCGTTGCTCGGCGCGGCGGGTGCCCCTGTCCAGAACCTCCAGATGTTCGGGGAGGCGGGCGACAATTATCACCCCGGCCAGTCGGGCACGCTGCGCCTGGGCCCCAAGGCCGTGCTTGCGGCCTATGGCGTGCTGCATCCACGGCTTGCGAGAGCGTTCGACCTGCCCGCCAATGTCGTGGCGGGAGAGCTGTTTCTGGACGCCATTCCGGCCAGGCGCCGGACGGGCTTCATGCGCCCACCCTACAGCCCGCCAGTGCTGCAGCCCGTCTATCGCGACTTCGCCTTCCTCGTGCCCGAGGGGCTGGAGGCGGATGCGCTGGTGCGCGCCATCAGGGGGGCGGACAAGGCGAACATCGTCGCCGCGCGCCTGTTCGACATGTTCCTGGGCGCGGGCGTGCCGGAGGGGCAGAAGAGCCTCGCGGTCGAGGTGACGCTCCAGCCCGCCGACAAGAGCTATACCGATGAGGACCTGAAGGCGATCAGCGAGCGGATCGTGGCGGCGTCGGCAAAGCTGGGCGGGGTTCTGCGGGGCTGAGGCTCACCCCGGCACCTTGCACCGCTTGGTCTGCGCCATGCCGCGCAGGAAGCCCCGCCGCGCAAAGCCCGCGCTTACCGCCGCCGCGTAGCGCCGGTCGGCGGAGGCGGCGCCGCTGATCTCCCGCACCAGCCCCCGGAACGGGATGAGCGAGTTCACCAGCATCTCGCCCCCTGCCGCCGCGATCTTGCCGAACTTGTTCTCATTTTCGCTCGTTCCGGTCCCGAAATCCGGCCCCAGCACCGCGTTGAGGGTGGCCAGCTCGGCGGTGATCGCCCTGCAGCCCCGCGAGGCGGGCAGGCGATAGGGCGCCTCCACCGCGTCCTGCAGCACCTGCGGGATCTTTTTCCGGTCGATGCCGACATCGCGCACCGGCTGGGCCGCGATATCGCCCGCCTTGTCCAGCGTCTTGTCGGGCTTCTTTTCCGCGTCCTGTGCCCCTGCCGGTGCGCCCGCCACGAGCAGAAGGCCGATCGCCATCGCCAAAGATCGTCTCAATCCATCCTCCTCGCCCATCGGTTCGACATAAGCGAAACGGTAGCGCGCGCGCTCCGTTCCCGGTATGGGCGCAAGGCATGGAAGATGTCCTCATCCCCCTCCGTTCGGACGCCCTGTCGGCGCTCGTCAACCCGTTCGGCGCCGAGCTGTGGTCGCTGAAGGATCCGGCTGGCCGGGAGTTGATGACCGACGCCGATCCGGCCTTCTGGACGGGTCACGCACCCATCCTGTTTCCCATTGTCGGTGGCCTGTCGGGAGATCGCTACCGCCTGCGCGACGGCCGCGCCTTCGCCCTGCCCCGGCACGGCTTCGCACGCCGGGCCGAATTCACGCTGGCCGATCATCGACAGAGCGCGGCGCTGTTCCGGCTTGTCGCCAATGAAGAGACCCGCGCCGTCTATCCCTTCCAGTTCCTGCTCGACATCGCCTACCGGCTGGAGGGCGCGACCCTCGTCACGGAGGCGACGGTGGTGAACGAGGGGCGGGAGGGCATGCCGTTCAGCTTCGGCTTTCATCCGGCCTTCGCCTGGCCGCTGCCCTATGGTGCGCCCGCCGACGCCCACCGCATCGCCTTCGAGCGGGAGGAGCCCGCACCCCTGCGCCAGCTGGACGCTACAGGACTTGTCCGGGCCGAACCGCGCACCAGTCCCGTCGTCGATGGCCGGATCCTCACCCCCACCCCCGCGCTGTTCGCGGACGATGCGCTCATCTGGGACAGGCTCGCCAGCCGCGCGCTGACATGGGGACCGGCGGACGGCCCGCATCTCCTCATCCGCTGGTCGGACACGCTGCCGTGCCTCGGCATCTGGCAGAAGCCGGGTGCGCGCTTTTTGTGCATCGAGCCCTGGGCTGGCCATGCGGACCCGGCGGGCTATGACGGCGCGCTGGAGGACAAGCCGGGGATCATCATGCTCCCGCCGGGCGACGCGCGCAGCTTCCGCATGGACGTGACGCTGATCGGCGGCTAATCCGCGCGGCCATGACCAGCCTTCCCCCGCGCCGCACGTTCGCCATCATCTCCCACCCGGACGCCGGCAAGACCACGCTCACCGAAAAGCTGCTGCTGGAGGGCGGCGCCATCCATCTCGCGGGCGAGGTCAAGGCACGGGGGCAAAACCGCCGCGCCCGCTCCGACTGGATGAAGATCGAACAGCAGCGCGGCATCTCCGTCACCTCGTCGGTGATGACGTTCGAGCGGGGCGGGATCACCTTCAACCTCCTCGACACGCCGGGCCACGAGGATTTCTCGGAGGATACCTATCGCACGCTCACCGCCGTCGACAGCGCCATCATGGTCATCGACGCGGCCAAGGGCATCGAGCCGCAGACGCGCAAGCTGTTCGAGGTGTGCCGCCTCCGGTC
>CAZGVX010000099.1:1482-5497 GCA_964529225.1 uncultured Sphingobium sp. | reverse complement strand
CCTCGCCAGACGCGGATCGCCTGGACGCTCTCCGCCACATCATGCACACGCAGGATCGCCGCGCCGCCCTGCGTGCCCGCCAGCGCCAGCGCCAGCGAGCCGCCCAGCCGCTCGCCCACCGGCACCTCACCCGCCAGCGCGCCGACGATGCGCTTGCGGCTGGCGCCGAGCAGCAGCGGACAGCCGAGGCCGTGGAAGGTCGCAAGCCTGTTGATCAGCGCGACATTGTCGGCGAGCGTCTTGCCAAAGCCGATGCCGGGATCGACGATGATCCGGCTCCGGGCGATGCCCGCCGCCTCGCATGCCGCGATGCGCGCCGCGAGCGCCGCCCACACCTCGGCCACCACATCGCCATAGGCTTCCCGGCGGACATGCGGGTCAGGCCCGGCCGAGGGGGCGTGCATCAGCACGACCGGGCAGCCTGCACGCGCCACCACCTCCAGCGCGCGCGGATCATGGGCGAGCGCCGACACGTCATTGACCATGGCCGCGCCCGCCGCCAGCGCCGCCTCCATCACCGCCGCCTTGCGCGTGTCGATGGAGACAAGCGCGCCCGCCCTCGCCAGCCGCTCGACGACCGGCACGACGCGCGCAATCTCGTCGCCCTCCCAGACCGCGTCCGCGCCAGGCCGGGTCGACTCGCCGCCCACGTCGATGATGCTCGCACCCGCCAGCCCCATGGCGAAGCCCGCGTCCGCCGCCGCCGCCGGATCGTCGACATGCCGCCCGCCGTCCGAAAAACTGTCCGGCGTGACATTGAGGATGCCCATCACCTGCGGCGTGTCGAAGCGGAGCGTGCGCTCGCCATGCACGATCGGCGCGTGAATCGTCCCAAAGCCCGCAAGCTGCGCCTCGGCGACGCGACGGTCCGCATCATCCTGCGCGGCCAGCCAGTCGTCCAGTGTTGCCACCGGCACATGGACCGGCGGCGCGCCCGCCCGGCGCACCTCGACCCCCTGAAACCACAGCAGACTTGCGCCAAGCCTCCGCCAGCTGCCGTCCGGCAGACCGACAGGGGAGTCGATGAAATGAATCGGGCGGAGGAGGACGGCGGGCGTGCTCACGGCATCGTGGCGAGCAGGTAACGCTGGCGCAGGGTGTCGATCGGCTGGAGACCCTCCTCGCCGCCCTCGACGTGCCAGAAAGTCCAGCCGTTGCAGCTCGGCGCGCCCTGCAATGTGGCGCCGAGCTTGTGGATCGAGCCTGTGCCCCCGCCGCCAGTGCACTCAAGCGAGCCGTCGGCCCGCACCACCGCGCGCCAGCGGCGTCTGGCATCCGTCAGCGCGACGCCCGGCGCGATATAGCCGGTCTCGACCAGCGTGCCGAAAGCGACGCGCGGCTGGCCCTTGGCCGATTGCATGATGCTGAGCGCGCTCTCGTCCAGGGGCAGCGCCTCGGCGATGCGCGCCTCGGCCGCTTCGATATAGGCGGGCTCGCGCTCGATGCCGATCCAGCGCCGACCCAGCCGCCGCGCCACCGCGCCGGTCGTGCCGGTGCCGAAAAACGGATCGAGCACGACATCGCCCGGCCTGGTGCAGGCGAGCAGCACGCGGTAGAGCAGCGCCTCCGGCTTCTGGGTCGGGTGGACCTTGTGCCCGTCCTTCTTGAGGCGCTCCGGCCCGCCGCAGATCGGCAGCACCCAGTCGGACCGCATCTGCAATTCGTCGTTCAGGCTCTTCATCGCCTTGTAGTTGAAGGTGTAGCGCGCGCCCTCCCCCTGGCTCGCCCAGATCAGCGTCTCGTGCGCATTGGTGAAGCGGGTGCCCTTGAAATTGGGCATGGGATTGGCCTTGCGCCAGACGATGTCGTTGAGGATCCAGAAGCCCTCATTCTGCAACAGGAAACCGACCCGGAAGATATTGTGATAGCTGCCGATTACCCAGAGGGTGCCGGTGGGCTTGAGCACGCGCCGGGCCTCGGCCAGCCAGTCGGCGGTGAAGGCGTCATAGGCGGCGAAGCTGTCGAAGCGGTCCCAGCTGTCGGTGACGGCATCGACATGGCTGCCGTCCGGCCGGCTGAGATCGCCGCCCAGCTGAAGATTATAGGGCGGATCGGCGAAAATCATGTCGACGCTCGCGTCCGGCAATGCGCACAGATGCTCGATGCAGTCGCCGCGCAGGATGCTGTCGAGCGGCAGCGCCCGTGCCGCCGTGACCGGCGCGCGCAGCTTCCCCTTCGTCCCGATGCGTTCAACGACCCCCATCACGCCCCCTGTGGATAACTTATCCGCAGCCTTGTGAGTCCCCGCGAGTCCGGCGTCAAGGGCCGGTAATCTTGGTTAGCGAAGGGTTAAGGCGTGGTGCCAGGCTCCCCGAAGGTTACAAAGGTAACAGCCTATTCCAAAATCCTTGTCTGGCAGGAAACCGCTCTCGTCATCCTATCCAGAAACTGCGAGAAAGAGCCGGGCGCGATGTTGCACAGTCGGCGGCATGTAGGACAGCGCGATGAATGTCGGGAAACGCAGATCATGAACGATGACGGTGCGCCCGCCTTCGCGGAAGCACCATTTAGTCGCCCAACATAAATTCCACACCCGCCGCCGCATGGATGCGGGTGCCGTCGTAGATCGGCAGGACGTTGGCATCGACGTCGACAACCATCTCCAGCTCCGTCGAGGCGAGGATGACGGCCTGCACATCCTCCTTGGCGATGTCGGTCAGCTCGGATTTCATGTAACGCTCGGCATCGCGGGTCGCCTTGCCCATCGCCAGCTCCTCATAGACCATCCGGTCGATCCGCCCCGCCAGCTCCACCTCGCCGGGGATGAGCGACACGCCGTAGCCCACGAGCCGCTGACGATAGTCGCGGTCGAGCATGACGTTGCTGGTGCCGATGAGGGCGGCCCGCTTGATATTGTCGGCCTTGAGCTTCGCGCCGATCACGTCGACGATATGGATGACCGGCACGTCGACCGCTTCGGCGATCCGGTCATAGGCGCGGTGCATGGCATTGGAGCAGATCAGCAGCGCCTCGGCCCCGCCCGCCGCGAGATGCCTTGCCGCGCCGATAGCGTGGCCCGCCGCACAGTCCCAGTCGTCGCTGGTCATGCAGCGGGCGACCGCCGCGAAATCGAGGCTCTCGATGGCGAGGCACGCGCTGTGCAGGCCCCCGAGCCGTGTCGCCACGGCCCGGTTGATCAGCTCATAATATCGCTGGGTGGAGGTCCAGCTCATGCCGCCGATGAGGCCGATCTTGCGCATGGGGCGGATCAATGCCCCAGCGACTTGACGATTTCCTCGACCATCTTCTTGGCGTCGCCGAGCAGCATCATGGTGTTGTCCATGTAGAACACGTCATTGTCGACGCCAGCATAACCCACGCCGCCCATCGAGCGTTTCACGAACAGCACCGTCTTGGCGTTGGCGACGTCTAGGATCGGCATGCCGTAGATGGGCGAGCTCTTGTCGGTCTTGGCGGCGGGGTTGGTCACGTCGTTCGCACCGATGACGAAGGCAATGTCGGCCTGACTGAATTCGGAGTTGATGTCCTCCAGCTCGAACACGTCGTCATAAGGCACCTGCGCCTCGGCGAGGAGCACGTTCATATGGCCGGGCATACGGCCTGCAACCGGGTGAATCGCGAACTTGACCGAAACGCCCTCCTCCTTGAGGAGATCGGTCATCTCGCGCAGCGTGTGCTGCGCCTGGCTGACCGCCATGCCGTAGCCGGGCACGATGATGACCGTTTCGGCCTGCTTCATAAGGAAGGCGGCATCCTCGGCCGAGCCGCGCTTCCACGGCCGGTCGCTGGCGCTGCCGCCACCGCCACCGCCGCCGCCAGCATCCGCGCCGAAACCGCCCGCGATCACCGAGAGGAAGCCGCGGTTCATCGCCTTGCACATGATGTAGGACAGGATCGCGCCCGACGAACCGACCAGCGCGCCGGTGATGATCATCGCCGTGTTCTGGAGGGTGAAGCCCATGGCGGCGGCCGCCCAGCCCGAATAGCTGTTCAGCATCGACACGACGACCGGCATGTCCGCCCCGCCGATGGGAATGATGAGCAGGAAGCCGAT
>CAZGVX010000099.1:0-1382 GCA_964529225.1 uncultured Sphingobium sp. | reverse complement strand
GCCGCGCCCACCACCACTGCCGCAAGACCGACGAGGCTGTGGAAGGCCGCGACGAGCTGCGGCATCGCCGTCATCTCGATGCGCCGCGCGATGATGAAGCCCGCGCCGCCGCCGATGGCGAGCGCGACGAGAATCTCCGGGATCGCGGCGGCATTATGGATGGCAAGCGTCGTGACAATGGCAATCGCCATGCCGATCATGCCGTTGCGGTTTCCGCCGCGGCTGGTGACGGGCGAGGAAAGCCCGCGCAGCGCGAGGATGAAGAGGACGCCCGACACCAGATAGGCGAGCATCGCCCAGGCGGGAACGGCGAACGCAACATGCTCGCCCGCGCCAGCAACGCCGGCCATAAGCAGACTCTGCATCACTTGCGCTCCTTCTTCTTATACATCGCCAGCATGCGCTCGGTGACGGCAAAGCCGCCGAAGATGTTCACCGCCGCGAGGGCGATGCCGATGAGACCGAGCCATTTGGAAGGCCCCTCGGACTCGGCGGCGGCGATGAGCGCGCCGATGACGATGACCGAGCTGATCGCGTTGGTCACGGCCATCAGCGGCGTGTGCAGCGCCGGCGTCACCGACCAGACCACATAATAGCCGACGAAACAGGCCATCACGAAGATCGACAATATGCTTATGAAGTCCATCGGAACCCCCTCCGAGCGCCTTTGACGCCCGCTCAAATCTCTAGCTGGCGAGCAGCCTCTCGTTGACGACCTTGCCGCCCTGCGTCAGGCGGATCGCATTGCCGATTTCCTCGTCCAGCACCGGGCCGCCCTTCTCCTTGTCCCAGAAGGCGGAGAGGAAGTTGAACAGGTTGCGCGCGAAGAGTGCCGAAGCGTCAGCGGCGAGACGCGAGGGCACATTGCGGTGCCCGACGATCTTGACGCCGTGCTTCACGACCACCTCGCCCGCGACCGCACCCTCGACATTGCCGCCCTGCTCGACCGCGAGATCGACAATGACACTGCCCGGCCGCATGGTCGCGATCTGCGCGTCGGTGATGAGGCGCGGCGCCGCCCGGCCCGGGATGAGCGCGGTGGTGATGACGATGTCCTGCTTGGCGATGTGGGAGGAGACAAGCTCGGCCTGCGCGGCCTTGTACTCGTCCGACATTTCGGTGGCATAGCCGCCGGTGCCTTCGCCCTCGATGCCCTTGACGCTCTCGACAAAGATCGCCTTGGCGCCGAGCGACTGGATCTGCTCCTTGGTCGCGGCGCGCACGTCGGTAGCGGAGACCTGCGCGCCGAGACGCCGCGCGGTCGCAATCGCCTGGAGGCCCGCAACACCCACGCCCATGATGAAGACGCGCGCGGCCGAGACCGTGCCCGCCGCCGTCATCATCATCGGGAACGCCTTGCCATATTCCGCCGCCGCGTCGAG
>CAZGVX010000098.1:0-5628 GCA_964529225.1 uncultured Sphingobium sp. | reverse complement strand
CCCCGAGGACGCGCCATTGCTGGCCGGTCGCGCCATAATCGCGCGCATGGCCGTCAAACCGCTTGCGGATAAGGCGCGCGATATCCGACGTCAGGAAACCCACATTTCTGTCCATGGCGACGATATAATAAGCATACTTATTACATGCAAGCCTATATTAATTGCGTTTTCTGCACTTGCTCGGACGTCGCGTGCAACGCTAACCGGGCCCAATGCCGATAATCCCGTCCGATCCTGTCCCGACGACGACCCGGTTGCCAATGGAGGGTGGCGTCAGCATCGCCGTCCATGGGCTTGGCGACGTATCGGCGCGTCCCGTAATCCTGCTGCACGGACTTATGTCGAGCGCCGATCTGAACTGGATTCGTTTCGGCACTGCCGCCCGTTTGGCTGCGGGTGGATTTCGGTGCATCATGCCGGATCTGCGCGGGCATGGCGCAAGCGACACGCCCGTTGGCGCCGGGCATTGGGCGCCGGATGTGATGGTCCGCGACATGGCCGAGCTGATCGCTCGGCAGGGGGGAGCGGACTATGATCTCTGCGGTTTCTCGCTTGGCGCGCGTATTGTCGCGCGGTTGGTGGCCGACGGCGCGAGGCCGCGCCGTTTGATCCTGGCCGGCATGGGGTTGCAGGGCTTCACCGGCTGGAGCCGGCGGCGCGACTTTTTTCTCGACGTAGCTGACCGGGCCGGAACGATCCGACACGGCGACCCGGCCTTTTTCGCGGCCGCGTTCATGAAGTCGCAGGGCTTTGATCCGGCGATTGTGCGCCAGGTCGTGTCGAGCTTCTCCGACATGCCCGCAGAGACACTGGATCGCATCCCTGTCCGGACGCTTGTGCTGTGCGGTCGTGACGATCACGACAACGGGGACCCGGACGCGCTCGTGGCGGCACTGCCGGACGCCGAGCGCGCCGAGATCCCGGGCAATCACATGAGCTGCATCACCCAGTGCGACTTCGGCGAAGCGATCCTACGCTTTCTCGTGACTTGACGGGGGCGGCGCGTCTGACCCACCCTCGACGATGTCACCAGTAAGGAAGAGGTCGTCCATGAAACGCAGCCGCCGCGTCGCCTGTCTCAGCGCACTCCTGGCCTCGGCCATCATTGCCCCGGCCAGGGCCGAAACCGCGGCGGATGTCGCCCGCTTTGTTGCGGATGCGGAGGCCCAAAGCGCGGTGCTGGCGGTCGACGCCAACCGGGCGGCCTGGATCAATGCCACCTACATCAATGACGACAGCGACGCGATTGCCGCGCTGTTCGGTACGCGGATGACGGAACTGGGCGTCAAGCTCGCCATCGACGCCGCCAGATTCGCGTCCGTTCCGGGTCTGTCGCCCGACCTGGCGCGCAAGCTCACGATCCTGCGGGCGGGGCTCGTCCTGCCTGCGCCAACCACACCGGGGGCTGCCGCCGAACTGAGCGCGATCGCGACCCGGCTCCAGTCGTCTTATGGCAAGGGGACGGGCCTGCTGGCCGGTCAGCCGATAAATGGCAGCGACATTGAGGCCGAGATGGGAAAGCCCCATTCGCCAGCGGACTATCAGGAGATGTGGACCAGCTGGCACGACCAGGTCGGCAAGCCGCTGAAGGCTGACTATATTCGCGAGGTCGACATCGCAAACGAAGGCGCGCGCGAGCTGGGTTTCGCCGATGTCGGTGCCATGTGGCGCTCAAATTATGACATGACGCCCGAGGCGTTCGCCGCAACGATCGAGCGGATCTGGAGCGAGGTGAAGCCGCTCTACAATGCGCTGCACTGCTACACGCGCACGAAGCTGAACGAGAAATATGGCGCGTCGGTCCAGCCCGCCGCCGGGCCGATCCGTGCCGACCTGCTCGGCAACATGTGGGCGCAGGAGTGGGGCAATATCTACGCCGTGGTGGCTCCGCCCGGCAGTGGCGACCTCGGCTTCGACATCGGTGAGCTGCTGGAAGCAAAGGGCTATGACCCGGTGAAGATGGTCCGGGCCGGCGAAGCCTTCTATTCGTCGCTCGGTTTCGCGCCGCTCCCGGCAAGCTTCTGGGAGCGGTCGCAGATCGTGAAGCCGCGTGACCGGGACGTTGTCTGCCATGCATCCGCCTGGAACATCGACAACAAGGACGACATCCGCATCAAGATGTGTACCAAAGTCAACAGTGACGACTTTGTCACCATCCATCATGAGCTAGGCCACAATTATTATCAGCGCGCCTACAAGAATCAGAGCTTTCTGCATCAGAACGGCGCGAATGATGGATTTCACGAGGCAATCGGCGACTTCATCGCCCTGTCGATCACGCCCCAGTATCTTGTGGACATCGGCCTGCTCGACCCCGCCAGGGTGCCCAGCGCCGACAAGGACATCGGTCTTCTGCTGCGTCAGGCGATGGACAAGGTTGCGTTTCTGCCGTTCGGCCTTCTCGTCGACAAATGGCGCTGGTCCGTGTTCGACGGCTCGGTCAAACCCGCAGACTACAACAAGGCCTGGACAGACCTGCGCCTGCAATATCAGGGGATCGTCCCGCCCGTCGACCGGCCAGCCGATGCGTTCGACCCCGGTGCGAAATACCACATTCCCGGCAACACCCCCTATATGCGCTACTTTCTGGCGCGCGTGCTGCAGTTCCAGTTCTACGAAGCGGCGTGCAGGACGGCAGGTTGGAAGGGGCCGCTCCATCGTTGCTCCTTCTATGGCAACAAGGCGGTTGGCGCCAAGCTCGACACGATGCTGACGATGGGGGCATCGAAGCCGTGGCCTGACGCGCTCGAGGGTTTCACCGGCTCCCGCGACATGTCGGGCAAGGCGCTGATCCGCTATTTTGCCCCATTGCGAAGCTGGCTCGACAAGCAGAACAAGGGGCGCCAGTGCGGATGGTGAGTCGCGCACCAAGTGCTTGACGAAAAAAGGGGACCGGACAGAACCGGTCCCCTGTAAAGTCGTGCAGGGTGCCCTTTCAGAGCAGTTGCAGCATATGGGAGGCCGATGACACTTTGAAGTCGCCCGGCGCCTCCACAAAAAGCTGTTCAACAACGCCGTCGTTCACAATCATGGAGAAACGCTGGCCGCGCGTGCCGAGATTGAACTTCGACCCGTCCATTTCGAGACCAACCGCCTTTGCGAATTCGCCATTGCCGTCGGCCAGCATCGTCACCTTGCCATCGGCACCCGCGGATGCCGCCCAGGCACCCATAACGAACGGGTCGTTGACCGCTGTGCACGCGATCTCGTCAATGCCCTTGGCCTTGAGCGCGCCCGCTTCCTCGATATAGCCTGGCAGGTGCTTTGCGGAACAGGTGGGGGTGAAGGCACCGGGCACGGAAAACAGGGCGACCCGCTTTCCCGCGAAATAGCTGGCGCTCTGAATGGCTTCCGGACCGCTGTCGGTCATGGTTGCGAAAGTGACGGATGGCAGCGTGTCGCCAATGCTGATCGGCATGACATTCTCCTCTTGGCGCCGGCGGGATCGGGCACCGACTGGCGGGAGGTCGGCTTTCGGTTCGCCGCTGTCAAGGGTCGCAGGGGGCGATGCCGCATTGTCGAGACGGGCCGAAGACGTTACCTTGCCGCCATGGCTCCACCGAAGTCAGATGCGGCGCGCGAGGGGGGCTCCTATGCCGGGCAGCTGCTGCTCGCGATGCCCGATATGCCCGACCCGAATTTCCATCACAGCGTGATCGCCCTGTGCGTGCATGATGAGCAGGGCGCCATGGGCATTGATATCGGCACTGTTATCGACGGCCTCGGTCTTCGTGCGCTGGTCGAAAGCTTTGACATAGATCCCGGAGACATGGTCGATGTGCCGGTGCTGCGCGGCGGGCCGGTGGAACCGCGCCGGGGCTTCATCCTGCACAGCCTCGACTGGGAGGGCGAAAATGGTCTGGTGCTGGAGGAGAAGGGCTGGGGTCTGTCCGGCTCGCTCGACATACTGAAGGCGATCGCGAGCGGGGAGGGGCCGCAGTCCTTCATCGTCGCGCTGGGCTATGCAGGCTGGGGTGCCGGGCAACTCGACAAGGAGCTGGCGCGGCCGGGCTGGTTTGTGGGCGAACTCGACCGGGACCTGCTGTTTCACACGCCTCCCCACAAGCGTTGGAGCAGCGGCTTCGCGCGGAACGGCGTCGATCCTGCCCTGCTTACGGTGCAGAGCGGCCACGCCTGAGCCGGTCGGGCGCGGCTTCGGTTCGCCGCAATTAACCTTTGTTCCTAAGAGCGCGGCAACCGCCCCGTGCGACCTTTCGTGCAACGCCCGCAATCGGGCTGGCGAGCGGAGGGGTGCGCACATATGGCGATGGGAAAGATTTGGGCGGGCCTTGCGACGGTGGCCTGCCTGATGGGGGCGACGACGCCCGCGGTGGCGGGGTGCTGGCAATCGCGCGATGTCGAGAACGCCCAGATCCGCCAGTTCGACATCATGCTGATGGTGCAGGCGCTGCGCTGTCAGGTAAAGGGCGTCGACTTCGTCAAGGACTACAACGCCTTCGTTATCGCCAACAAGCCGGTTCTGGTGAGCGGCAACGATGCCATCCTTCGCCGGTTCAACCAGGAACTGAGCGGCAAGGCCGCCTATGCCGCCTATGACCGCTTCAGCATCGGCCTCGCCAACCAGTTTGGCAATGGCGGTCCGGTCGATGACTGCCTGATGGTGCGGGCGATGGTCTGGGCTGCGACGCCCGGAGGCGGCGGCGGGAGCCGCGAGGCCCTGCTGGGGCACGCGCAGCGCGCGGGCATGGACCTGGCGGTGCCGGGTGGGCGCTGCCCGATGGCGCAGGCGCAGGCAGGCGCGGCCTTGCCGCAGCAAGGCGTGGCGGTGGTGAGCACGGCGAGCCATCTGGAGGTCGAGCACTGAGCGCGCATCACCCGCGGAAACGGATATAAAGAAATCTTTATATTTGCCTGCCGGCTTCGACGTTGCTAAAGGCCGCGCCATTCCCCGCGTCCCGTCAGGCACGCAAGCAATGGAGTTCAGGCCTTGGCTACCGCATCCGACACGCTCGCCCATGACTATGTGATCGCCGACATCGGCCTTGCGGCCTATGGTCGCGCGGAAATCGCGATCGCGGAAACGGAGATGCCGGGCCTGATGGCGCTGCGCGAGGAATATGGCGCCTCGCAGCCGCTCAAGGGCGCGCGGATCACAGGTTCGCTCCACATGACGATCCAGACCGCCGTTCTGATCGAGACGCTGGTGGCGCTCGGGGCAGAGGTGCGCTGGGCGACCTGCAACATCTTTTCGACGCAGGACCATGCCGCCGCCGCCATTGCCGCGCGGGGCATTCCGGTGTTCGCGGTGAAGGGCGAGACGCTGGCCGACTACTGGGACTATGTCGGTCGCATTTTCGACTGGGGCAATGATCAGACAGCCAACATGATCCTCGACGATGGTGGCGATGCGACCATGTTCGCGCTGTGGGGCGCGCGGATCGAGGCGGGCGACAGCCTGCCCGAGCCCGGCAATGCCGAGGAGGTCGAGTTCCAGCGTGCGCTGAAGGCCTTCGTAAAGGCGCGTCCGGGCTATCTCACCATGTCGGTCGCGCATATCAAGGGCGTGTCCGAAGAGACCACGACCGGCGTCCACCGCCTCTACCAGATCGCCAAGGACGGCAAGCTTCCGTTCCCGGCGATTAACGTCAACGACAGCGTGACCAAGTC
>CAZGVX010000097.1:0-5641 GCA_964529225.1 uncultured Sphingobium sp. | reverse complement strand
TTCATATCGTTCAGCATGGCGCCAATGCGCACCTGCTCGCCGCTGGCAATATCCCAGATTGATTTCAGCGGATGGCGCGGGGCGATCTTGCCAGCGTAGAAACTGATGGCGGGAAGGATGCTGTCCGCCTCGGCAGCCCTGCCCGGCTCCTTCAGCATCGCCTCGCGCGTGGCGGCGAGCCCCTGAAAGCAGGCGAGATCGTGCACCTCGTCGGCATCGCGCGCCTGATCGGCGGGGGCGGCGGCCATCGCAACGGTTGGCACTGCAAGCGCGAGCAAAATCGCTGAAACAATGGGGTATCGCATAATGTCCTCAAAGGCTGGAATGCGGTCGCCTACTTGCGCCCTTCGAGCGACCGGGGGATTTCCTCGAGACAGGCCTTGCCGTCGAGAGTCTTCAGCGCGCTCTGTACCGCCTTGCCATTGGCCTTGACGAGAGTGGGCACGTTGCCGCCCGGATGGCGGGCAGCGACCTTGCCGCCAAAATAGACGGTTGCGATCTTGAGGTTCTCGAGCGCCTTGGCAGAATTGGCCGCCTTGGGATCGGCCAGAACCTTCTGCACCGACAGGTTCATGGCGACGTAACAGGCCATGTCCCGTGTTTCGCCCCTCGCAAGCTGTGCCGAGGCGACGACCGGCATGGCCAGCGCCATTGCTGCGAGCGTGCGGCAGAAGCCATGTCGGACGGGCATCGTCGCTCCCTGAACAGTGCAGCGCCCCATGGCCCGCAGACGGCGCCCTATTGCCAGCTAAACCCATTGCGCGCAACGCTGGCGTCAGGCAGGGCGGTCGCGATGTTCGACTTCTGGCCCTACGCCCTGCCCTTGCTGGCCGGGATCGTCGCGGGTGCGATGAATGCGCTGGCAGGGGGCGGGACATTTGCGACGCTGCCTGCCCTGATCGCGATTGGCCTGCCGGCAAACGTCGCCAACGCCACCTCCAATTTCGCTCTGCTGCCCGCGGCCGGCACGAGCGCCTGGGTTTTCCGGGACGAGCTCGCACCCGTCGGCGGGGTTTCGCCCTGGCGCCTCAGCGCGATCACCTTCGCGAGCGGACTGGTCGGAGGCCTTCTGCTCATCCTGACCCCGAGCGATGTCTTCGACCTGCTGATTCCGTGGCTGCTGCTGTTCGCCTTTCTGGTCCTGCTCTTCGGGCGCAGCGCAAGCGCCTGGCTGCATGACCGCGTGACGATCGGCACCGGCACATTACAGATCACGCAGGCGCTGCTGGGGATATATGGCGGCTATTTCGGCGGCGGTGTCGGGCTCATCACCACGGCGGTCTATGGGCTGCTGGCCCGCATGGAACCGCGCGCGCTGTTCGCTGTGCGCACCCTGATGCTCGCCGTCGCCAATCTCGCCGCCGCGTTTATCTTTGTCGCTGGCGGCCTGATCGCGTGGACCGCCTGCCTGCCGATGCTGACGGGTGCAATCGCCGGCGGCTGGGCGGGCGCCCATATCGGCAAACGCCTGCCGCCGCTCGCCATCCGGCTGTGGACCCTCGCGGTCACAGCGGTGACGACAGTGCTGTTCTTTGTCAGGGCCTATGGCTGAGCGCCGGACTTGACTTTGCGCGCGGCGGCGGTAAGAGCCAGCCCCTTCGCGATTGGCTCCGCACCCCGGTGAAGCGGCGGCCCTGCCCCTGAGCATTTATGCGACACGGGTGTCAGGCGGGTACCGGGAACATCGTTGTCAGCAATCGAAGGGTTTCAGCATGACCAAGCGCACCAGCGCCAAATACAAGCTCGACCGCCGCATGGGCGAGAACATCTGGGGCCGTCCCAAGTCGCCCGTCAACAAGCGCGAATATGGCCCTGGTCAGCACGGCCAGCGCCGCAAGGGCAAGATGAGCGACTACGGCCTGCAGCTGCGCGCCAAGCAGAAGCTCAAGGGCTATTATGGCGACGTGACCGAGAAGCAGTTCAAGAAGAGCTACATCGAGGCGAGCCGCATGAAGGGCGACACCAGCCAGAACCTCATCGGCCTGCTGGAGCGTCGCCTCGACGCCGTCACCTATCGCGCCAAGTTCGCGCCAACCATCTTTTCCGCGCGCCAGCTCGTCAGCCACGGCCACATCTATGTGAACGGCGTGAAGTGCAACATCGCCAGCCGCCTCGTGAAGCCGGGCGATGAAATCACCCTGGGCAAGAAGGCGCAGGAAATGGCGCTGGTCATGGAGGCACAGGGCCTCGCCGAGCGAGACATCCCGGACTATATCGCCCCGGACGGCGCAGCCAAGATTTCCTATGTGCGCGTGCCGACGCTCGACGAGGTGCCCTACCCCGTCAAGATGGAGCCGAACCTCGTCGTCGAGTTCTACTCGCGCTGATTTTCGTCCCTCACAGGGCCCGAACACGACAGGGGCGGTCCGGCGACGGGCCGCCCTTTTCTCTTGGGCCGTCTTGCCGCCTGCGGCCACCCGCCCTATTGCCCTTTCCATGACCTATTGCCTGCCCGCCGAATGGGCGCCGCACGACCTCGTCTGGATCGGCTTTCCGGGTGATCCCGGCGAGTGGCCTTATGAGCTGTCGCGGGCGCAGACCCAGATTGCCGCCTTCGCCAATGCCGTGCATGCCGATGGTGCGGGCGAGCGGGTCGTGCTGGTCGCCCGCAGCGAGGCCGACGCCGTCATCGCCCGGTCGCAGGCCGCGGCTGGCGTCGAGGTCACAGTCGAGCGTTTCGGCGACATCTGGCTGCGCGACACCGGCCCGCTGTGCGTCGTGAACGCCGACGGGCATCGCCGCCTCATGCGCTTTGCCTTCAATGGCTGGGGCGGCAAGTTCCGCATGGCGGGCGACAATGACATCGCGGAACGCCTCGCAGCGGCATCGGGCCTGCCGCTCCATCCGCAGGACTGGGTGCTGGAGGGCGGCGCGATCGACACGGACGGCACCGGGCTGTTCGTCACCACCGAGCAGTGCCTGCTCAACCCCAACCGCAACCCGCGCATGACGCGCGAAGAGATAGAGGCCCATCTCACCGCATCGCTGGGCATGTCGACGATGCTGTGGCTGGGCGACGGGTTGGCGGCAGACCACACCGATGGCCATGTCGACAATCTCGCGCGCTTTGTTGCCCCCGGCGTCCTCGCCATTCCGCAGACCATGGATCTCGACGATCCCAATTCGCTCGCCTGCGCCAACGCGGCGGCACGGGCGATCGCGGCTGGCCTGAAGGTCGTGCGGCTGCCTTCGGTCGGGCGATACAAGCTGGACGGCAAGGTAGCACCCGCCAGCTACATGAACTTCTACATCGGGAATGCCGCCGTGGTGGTGCCGCAATATGGCCGCCCCACCGACGAGGAGGCGGTCGACATTCTTCAGGGCCTGTTCCCCGACCGCCATATCGTCGGCCTGCCGTCCCATGCCGTATTGCGTGGCGGCGGCAGCTTTCATTGCTGCAGCCAGCAGATCTTTTCAGCCCCGGTCCCCCAGGGGGCCGCACCCGCCGCAGGCTGACCGGCGCCCATGCCAAGGGTCACCGTCGCCGCGCTCCAACTCGCCTTTTCGGATGATGAGGCCGATAATATTGCGCTGGTTGAGGAGCATGTGCGCAAGGCAGCCGCGCGCGGCGCCAAAATCATCCTGCCGCCCGAATTGTTCGAGGGGCCGTATTTCTGCAAGAGCCAGGACGAAGCGTTGTTCGTCAACGCGCGTGGGGTGGCCGAACACCCCGCCGTCCTCGCCATGCAGGCCTTGGCGGCAGAGCTCGGCGTCTATATTCCGACGAGCTTTTTTGAGCGTGACGGGCAGCATCATTACAATTCGCTGGCGATGATCGGCGACGCGGGCGAGGTAATGGGCGTCTATCGCAAGAGCCACATCCCCGACGGCCCCGGCTATCAGGAGAAATATTATTTCCGGCCCGGCAATAGCGGCTTCAAGGTCTGGCCCACGCGGTACGGCACCATCGGCATCGGCATCTGCTGGGACCAATGGTATCCCGAGAC
Organism: uncultured Sphingobium sp.; assembly: GCA_964529225.1. GTDB lineage: Bacteria > Pseudomonadota > Alphaproteobacteria > Sphingomonadales > Sphingomonadaceae > Sphingobium. The sequence continues at coordinate 1,694 of CAZGVX010000097.1, read as the reverse complement.
GGCCCGCATCATGGCGCTCATGGGCGCGGAGATGCTGTTCTACCCCACCGCCATCGGCACCGAACCCTATGACCCGGCGCTGGACACCAGCCGCATGTGGCGTCGTGCCATGCAGGGCCATGCCGTGTCCAACTGCATGCCGGTGATCGCCGCCAACCGCATCGGTGAGGAACCCGGGCCGGGCGGCACATCACAGACATTCTACGGTCACAGCTTCATAACCGACGAATGGGGCGATCTCGTCGCGGAAGTGGAGGACTGGCAATCAGGCGCTCTGGTCGCCACGCTCGATCTCGACGCGGCGCGCATCCACCGCGCGGGCATGGGCTTTTTCCGGGACCGCCGCCCGCAGCTCTACGGGCGGCTGGCCGAGGACATCTGATCGCGCAGGGAAACCGCCCGCGCGAACACCGCATCAAACATCTCCGCCGTCAGACGGCCCGTATTCTGATTGTAGCGGCTGCAATGATAGCTGTCGATCACCACCCGCCCGTCCGGCATGACATGCTCGGCGAGATGGCCAAAACGCGCCTTCGGCAATCGTCCGCCCAGCACCTTCACCGCCGACTGATGGGCGATCTGGCCGAGCGGGACGAAAATGCGGGCGTGCCGCAGCGCCCCGACCTGCGCCTCCAGAAAGCGGCGGCAGGTGCGCGCCTCCTCGGGGGTCGGCTTGTTGGCGGGCGGCAGGCATTTGACGGCGTTGATGATGATGATGCCCCGGAGCGTCAGCCCATCGTCCGACCGGCCCTCATAAGTCCCCTCGGCCAGCCCGTGCCGGAGCAGGGTCGCAAACAGCAGATCGCCCGCATAATCGCCTGTGAACGGCCTTCCCGTGCGATTGGCGCCGTGCTTGCCGGGCGCGAGCCCCACGATCGCGATCATCGCCTCCGGGTCGCCGAACGCGGGCACCGGCGCATTCCACCAGTCGGGATATTCGTCGCGGCACTCGCCCCGGAATCCGGCCAGCCGCGGGCAGAGCGGGCAGTCGCGGGGAGGCTCGCTCGCGGCGAGCGGCACCGCGAACGGCAGGTCGGCGAAGGATTTGCTGGTGCTGGTCAAGGACATGGCAACGCGATAGGCGCTTGACCATGGCCACGGCAAGTCAACGCTATGTCATAGCCCTTGGTTCGAACCGGGCGCTGTCCCGGCGCCTCACCCCGCGCGCCCTGATCGACGCGGCGGTGCTGGCGCTCGCCGCCGGGGGGCTAAAGGTGAGGGCCGTGTCCCCGACACGTGTCACCCGCCCGGTCGGCCCCAGCCGCCGCGCCTATGCCAATGCCGCCGCGCTGGTGGAGGGCGCCATGGCGCCCCCTGCTTTGCTGACCTTCCTGCAGGAAATCGAGCGCCGCTTTGGCCGACGCAGGGCACGCCGATGGGGCGAAAGGACGCTCGACCTCGACATCATCCTCTGGAGCGGCGGCCGCTGGCGGTCGCGCAAGCTTGCAATCCCACATGCGGGTTTCCGGCGCCGGGACTTTGTGCTGGGTCCATTGCAAGCGATCGCGCCTGACTGGCGCGACCCGGTCAGCGGCCTTACCGTGCGCCATCTTGCCGCACGCCTCGCCCGGCCAATGGCGGTTGACCGGAACCGGCCCCGCCTATAGGGGCGGAGGGCTCAAACCCGCCTCCGGGAACCGGGCCCTTAGCTCAGTCGGTAGAGCAACTGACTTTTAATCAGTAGGTCGCTGGTT
>CAZGVX010000096.1:2948-5797 GCA_964529225.1 uncultured Sphingobium sp. | reverse complement strand
CGCCATGATCGTGAAATGGTAGCGGAGGAGGGACTCGAACCCCCGACACGCGGATTATGATTCCGCTGCTCTAACCGGCTGAGCTACTCCGCCTCGCAAGGGCGATCCGCCCGCTGCGCACCGCCTGTCGACGAGTGGCGGCTATAGCAGTGTCTGTGCCCCGGTCAATGCTCAGCCATTGCGATCGGCCAATCAGTCTGGCAAGCGCAGCCTTCTTGGGAGGGGCGGTCTTTGACGGCCGACTGGTAATACAACAGGTGGAAGTCCAGATGAGCACATTCGATATCGTCATCGTCGGCGCAGGCCATGCGGGCGCCCAGGCAGCCATCATGCTGCGCCAGCTCAAATATGAAGGCAGTGTCGCGATGATCGGCGACGAGGCCGAGCCGCCCTATGAGCGTCCGCCGCTTTCCAAGGAATATCTGGCTGGCGACAAGACATTCGACCGGATCCTCATCCGCCCCGCCGCCTTCTGGCCCGAGCGGGACATCACCATGATCCTCGGCCAGCGCGTCGTGTCGGTCGACGCCGACGCGCGTCGGATCACGCTGAGCGACGGCGCGGTTCATGGCTATGGCAAGCTGATCTGGGCGGCGGGCGGCACGCCGCGGATGCTTGGTTGCCAGGGAGCGAACGCAACCGGCGTGTTCGGTGTCCGGCGGCGCGCGGATGCCGACGCGATCATGGCGCGGTTGCCGGAGGTATCGCGGGCCGTGATTATCGGTGGCGGCTATATCGGCCTCGAAGCTGCTGCCGTGCTGCGTAAGATGGGCAAGGATGTGGTCCTGCTCGAGGCGCTCGATCGGGTGCTTGCGCGCGTCGCCGGGCCAGAGCTTTCCGCCTTCTATGAGGCTGAGCACCGGGCGCATGGCGTCGATCTGCGCACTGGCGCCAGGATGGAAAGCATCGCGACCGACGACCAAGGCCGCGTGACGGGTGTCGTCATGGCGGATGGAGAGCTTCTCCCCGCCGACATGGTGATTGTGGGCATCGGCATTGTGCCGGAAGTTGGTCCGCTGATCGCGGCGGGCGCCAGCGGCGGCAATGGCGTCGATGTGGATGGCTATTGCCGCACCAGCCTGCCGGACATCTATGCGGTCGGCGACTGCGCTGCCCATGCCAACCGCTTCGCCGACGGACGCCAGATGCGCATCGAGTCCGTGCAGAACGCGAACGATCAGGCGAAGCTCGCTGTCCAGCACATCCTGGGCGAGGACGTGCCCGAATATGACGCGGTGCCCTGGTTCTGGTCGAACCAATATGATCTGAGGCTTCAGACGATCGGCCTTTCGACCGATTTCGATCAGACGGTGCTGCGCGGCGATCCGGCCACCCGCGCCTTCTCGGTCGTCTATCTGAGAAAAGGCGCGGTCATCGCGCTCGACTGCGTCAATATGGTCAAGGACTATGTGCAGGGCCGCGCCCATGTTCTTGCAGGGTCAAAGCTCGACCCGGTTCAACTCGCCGACGCCTCGATCCCGCTCAAGGAAGTCGGCCTCGCCTGAGGCGCGGCGGCGCGCCCTGGATCAGATGCCGCCGGGGACGCATGCGTGCCCCGCCGCCTCCAGTGCCGCGCCGAGCGATTGGGCGCAGCCGCGCAGCCGGTCCGCGTCGGTCGAGCGGATGACGAAATTCGCGCCGACCCTGCCTTCGCGGAAGAACGGGTAGCTGCCGATCTGGCAGCCGTCATGCGTCTTCTCGGCGGCGCGCAGCAGGTCGGCCACTTCGCTCTCGGCGACCCAGCACCCGACCGTTTCGGTCAGGAGCGGCGCCCCACCCTCAAGCTGCCCGGTCAGCGCATCGAGCATGGCGGCGGCAATGTGCGGGACGCCAGCCATGACAAAGATCGAACCGAACCTGATGCCCGGTGCGCCCGAGTAGCGGTTGGGGATCAGTTCGGCGCCCGCCGGTACGCGCGCCATGCGCAGCCGCGCGGGGGTGAGCCCGCCCTTGTCCGCATAATAGGCCTCGAGCACCGCCTCCGCCTCCGGGTGAACGACCACATCGGTGCCGAGCGCCGCAGCGATCGCGTCGACCGTGATGTCGTCATGGGTGGGGCCGATGCCGCCGGTCGTGAAGAGATAGTCGTTGCGCGCCCTGAGGGCCATCACCGCCTCGCCGATTGCGGCCATGTCGTCGGCCACCACCCGGACCTCTGCCAGCCTGATGCCCTGAACATTGAGCCAGCTGGCGAGCTGGGCGATGTTGCGGTCCTGCGTCCGGCCGGACAGGATCTCATCGCCGATCACGATGAGCGCGGCGGTCCAGATCTTCTCAGCCGTCATCCGCCTGCCCTCTTCGCGATGCCCGCCAGCGCCTTCAACCGTTCGAACCGCTCGGCGGGGAGGAGGGCGCGGGGATCGTAAGCGGCCTCGAACACCGGCACGCTCTCGGGCAGGGAAACCCAGGGCATTCGCGAGGCGCTGAACACCACAGCATCGGGCGTCACGGAGGCCGGGTCGTCGAGCGTGCCCACGCGCAGACCCGCGCCATGCCGCCCCAGCCGGGGATAATGGCTCATGATCGCTGTGCCGCAGTCGGCGCAGCGCCTGATGATGTGGGGACCGCCGCTTCCTGCCTCGGTCTCGAACTCGACAAGGGTGCCGGACAGGAGCGCAATCCGCTCGCTTTCGTAGAAGGCGTTGACGACCGATGTCGATCCGGTTTGCCGCTGGCATAGCCGGCAATGGCAATTGTTGACGAAGATCGGGTCGCCCGACACCGTGTAGCGAACCGCGCCGCAGGCGCAGCCGCCAGACCTTTGCTGCTCGTCCATATCCCGCCTCCGGTCCGCGTTACCGCCAATCCCTCACGCGCAACCCTTAGCGAAGTGGCAGGCGCGGGCAAGG
>CAZGVX010000096.1:0-2848 GCA_964529225.1 uncultured Sphingobium sp. | reverse complement strand
GGCCTCGCCACAGCGGCCCCGCGCGACTATATGGTTCGCATGACAAGCTACATCGCACCCACTGCCGAGACCATCGCCACCCGCACCAGCGCGATCAAGCTGCACGGGCCGGAGGCGTTCGAGGGCATGCGTCGGGCCGGGCGGCTCGCGGCGGAGATACTCGATGCGCTCGTGCCCCATGTCCGCGCGGGCGTGACCACCGGCGCGCTTGACGACCTCGTCCGCCAGATGACCCTGGACGGCGGCGCGGTGCCGGCGACGCTCGGCTATCGGGGCTATGCCCACAGCTGCTGCATCAGCCTCAACAACGTCATCTGCCACGGCATCCCCGGCGACAAGCCGCTGCGCGACGGCGACATCCTCAACATCGACGTGACCCCCCTTCTCGATGGCTGGCACGGCGACACCAGCCGCATGTTCCTCGTCGGGGATGTGCCGATCAAGGCGCGCCGCCTCGTCGAGGTGACTTACGAGTGCCTGATGCTCGGCATCGAGCAGGCGCGGCCGGGCAGGCATCTGGGCGACATCGGCCATGCGATCCAGACCCATGCGGAGCGGCATCGTTATGGCGTTGTTCGCGATTTCTGTGGCCATGGCCTCGGCCGGGTGTTTCACGATTCACCGGAAGTCATTCATGTCGGCCATCCCGGCACGGGGCCGGAGCTGAAGCCCGGCATGATCTTCACCATCGAGCCGATGATCAATGGCGGCAAGCCCGGCGTGCGCCTGCTTGAGGACGGCTGGACGGCGGTGACGCGGGACCGCACATTGTCGGCGCAATTCGAGCACAGCATCGGCATCACCGAAGAGGGCTGCGAGATTTTCACCGCCAGCCCCAGGGGGCTCGACAAGCCCCCTTATGGCACGGCGGGCTGATACGCCCTCTGCCCATTTTTTAAGCGCCCGGGGCCGAAACTGCCCGCATGGGGGGCAATATCGACAAGTTGCCGCAAAACCGCCATTCCTTTGCAGACGATTCGCGTAGGGGCCGGTCAGTGGCCGGCTCCCGGACGGCTAGACGGCAGGGTGAACCCGGCGCCGCAGTCGGAGCGAGCAAGGGGTAAGGGGCGCATGAAGAAGATCGAAGCCATCATCAAGCCGTTCAAGCTGGACGAGGTGAAGGAGGCGCTGCACGAGGTGGGCGTGTCCGGTATCACCGTGACCGAAGCCAAGGGGTTCGGCCGACAGAAAGGCCACACCGAACTCTATCGCGGGGCCGAATATGTGGTGGACTTCCTGCCCAAGGTGAAGCTGGAGGTCGTGGTGGCCGACGCTCTTGCCGACCGCGTGGTCGAGGCGATAGCGGCGGCCGCGCAGACGGGCCGCATCGGTGACGGCAAGATATTCGTTCTGCCGGTCGAAAAGGCGCTGCGCATCCGCACCGGCGAAACCGACGAAGCGGCCGTCTGAGGACGCCGCGATCCGCATTTGTGTATCACTCATCTCAAGCGACGACAGGAAGGTAAGGTAGCGCCATGGCGAACACGCCCAAAGACATTCTGAAGATGGTTGAAGAAAAGGAGATCGAATGGATCGATCTGCGCTTCACGGATCCCAAGGGCAAGTGGCAGCACCTCACCATGTGCGCCGGCGTGGTCGGCGAGGATGAGCTGACCGAAGGCCTGATGTTCGACGGATCGTCGATCGAGGGCTGGAAGGCCATCAACGAATCCGACATGATCCTGAAGCCCGACCTCGACGCGGTGTATATCGACCCGTTCAGCGCCACGCCGATGATGATCCTGTTCTGCAACATCGTCGAACCGTCGACCGGCCAGCTCTACACGCGCGATCCGCGTTCGACCGCCGTTCGCGCCGAGGCTTATGTGAAGGCGGCAGGTTTCGGCGACACCGTCTATGTCGGGCCGGAAGCCGAGTTCTTCATGTTTGACGACGTGCGCTTCAAGACCGGCTATGACGGCAGCTTCTTCAAGATCGACGACATCGAACTGCCGACCAACACCGACAAGGAATATGAGACGGGCAACCTCGGCCATCGTCCGCGCGCCAAGGGGGGCTATTTCCCCGTCGCGCCGGTCGATCCCTGCACCGACATCCGTGGCGAGATGGTGTCGACGATGCTGGAGATGGGGCTGCCCTGCGACAAGCACCATCACGAGGTGGCCGCTGCCCAGCACGAGCTTGGCCTTACCTTCGGCACGCTTGTCACCACCGCCGACCGCATGCAGATCTACAAATATGTCGTGATGATGGTGGCGCAGGCCTATGGCAAGACCGCGACCTTCATGCCCAAGCCCATCGCGCAGGATAACGGCTCGGGCATGCACACCCATATGTCGATCTGGGAAAAAGGTCAGCCGCTGTTCGCCGGCAACGGCTATGCGGGTCTGTCGGACACCTGCCTCTATTTCATCGGCGGCGTCATCAAGCACGCCAAGGCGCTGAATGCCTTCACCAACCCGACCACCAACAGCTACAAGCGTCTGGTGCCGGGCTATGAGGCGCCCGTGCTGCTCGCCTATTCGGCGCGCAACCGCTCGGCATCGTGCCGCATCCCCTATGGGTCGGGTGCCAAGGCCAAGCGCGTCGAGTTCCGTTTCCCTGACGCCATGGCCAACCCCTATCTGTGCTACGCCGCGCTGCTCATGGCGGGCCTCGACGGCATCACCAACAAGATCCATCCCGGCGACGCGATGGACAAGAACCTCTATGATCTGCCGCCAGCGGAACTGGCCGAAGTGCCTACCGTCTGCGGTTCGCTGCGCGAGGCGCTCAACAGCCTCGAGGCGGATCATGACTTCCTGCTCAAGGGTGACGTGTTCACCAAGGACCAGATCGACGCCTATATCGAGCTGAAGTGGCCGGAGGTCGCCCGCTGGGAGATGGC
>CAZGVX010000095.1:0-5885 GCA_964529225.1 uncultured Sphingobium sp. | reverse complement strand
ACGATCGAAGGATCGTGATCCGACGCGGTGGCGTCGGTGAAGGCGAAGGCCGGGTTGACATGGACGATGTCGAAGGCCGATCCGGCGGTGAGGTTGCTCGACAGCATGATGTGATCGAGCACCTGGGCGTTGCCGTCGAAGATGTAGCTGTACTGCTCATCCTGCGGCAGGCCAGCTTCGAGGTCGATCAGGCCGGCATTGATGAGCGGCGCAAGCGATTCCTCCTCGCTGAACTCGTTGAGGTCGCCGAGCACCACCACCTTGGCCTCGGTGCCGAGGCTGGTGACATAGTCCGCGACATTCTGCGCCTGCACGAGGCGTTCATCGGCGCTGCCGTTGATCGAAAGCTGGGTGGTGCCATAAAGCGGCGTGGAGCCGCCCTTGGACGAGAAGTGATTGTTGATGACGGTCACTTCCTCGCCGTTGAAGGCGAAGGTTGCCACCAGCGGCAGGCGCGAACCGGCGAAGTCGGTCACGGCGTCGGTGGTCGTGGTCACCGAACCGGGCACGAGATCGACGCGCGCATCGTTGTAGAGATAGGCGTTGCGGATGTTGCCGCCCGGCTGGCCGCCGCTCGTGTTGTTGGTGATGAGCGTGTTGTCGATGAAGCTGTACTGCGGCCCACCGGCTGCAACGATGGCGTCGACCAGCGCCTGAAGCACCAGATTGGCGGCAACGGTGCCGTCGTTGGTGCCGCCACTGTTGTCCTGCACTTCCTGCAGGCCGATGATGTCCGGCGAACCGAGATTGGCAACGATCTGCTGCGCGATGGCGGCGAAGCGCCCGTCCGCAATATCCTGATCTGCCTGACCTTCCGACGGGTCCTCGTTAATGTCGAGGTTGAGGACGTTGTACTGCGCGATGGTTAGATTGCCGGCGTCGCCCAGAACGTTGGTGACTTCCGGTGCCAGCGTCGAGGCGGTCTGAACGGTGACGGGCACCGTCGGCAGGATCTGGAAGTTGCCGAAGTCATAGTCGAGCACGCCGGTCACATCGTTGAGGATCGTGCCCGCATCGACCAGCAGCGGCGAATCGCTACCCACCAGATTGTTCGTCATGTCGATCTGGATGCGTTCGGGGTTGAAGTCCGAACCGGCGCCGGAGTTGGTCACGTTGATGCCGCCGGTGCTGATCGGATCAATGACGATCGTGTTGTCGCCCGACAGGCCGGTGGCGTTCGCGCCAGCGTCACCGACGGTGTAGATCTCGCCGAAGCTGTTGGTGCCAGCGACCGCCAGCGGGTCGTTCACCGTGACCAGCATGCCTTCCATGCTCTCGAAAAAGTCCATGCCCTGCGCGAGGTTGAGCGCCGCCGAACCGCTATAGGGGGTCGCGTCATGGATGACCTCGGTCGGAATGGCGCGGCCACCGTCGCCGATGATGGTGGCGCTCGGCGCGGCGTTGCCGGTCGAGATCACCGAATAGTTGCTGGTGCTGACCAGCTCGGTGGTGGAAAGGTTGCCGGTCGAAGCGCCGCCGGGGAAGAACTCGGACACGGTGCCAGTGAGACGCAGCTCGTTGCCGACGACAACAGAGCTGTTCGGGGTCGAGCTCGTAAAGACGAAGATGCCTTCCGAGGTCGCGAGGCTGGCGTCCGCGTTGGCGTTCTTTTCCTGAAGGTAGAAGCCGTTGCTGGCGACGGCGGTGACGATCGCCTGAACCGTCACGGTCTGGCCGACTAGCGGCGATGTGTGCTGCGCGCCCTGGATGTCGTGGATACGGGTGATGCCGGCATCGTCATTGGTGATGGTGCCCTGCCCCTGCGCGTCGGCGACGGTGGCGCCGGTCACATTGGTGAGGTTGACGAAAAACGCCTCGTTCGCCTCAACGGCGCTGTCGCCGTTGACCGTCACGGAGAAGCTGTAGCTCGTCGCGCCTTCCGGGATGGTCTGGCCGGTCAGGGCCTGGGCGACATAGTCCGAACCGGCGGTCGCGGTGCCGTCGGCGGTCGCGATGTCGAAGGTGACGCCGCCTGCGGGCGCGGCCTCGCTGAGGCTGACCGTGAAGGTCATCGTCTTGGTGCCGGCATCGCCCTCGGTCGTCGTGACATCGGTGATCGCGATGCTGGCGCCGCCGCCGAGCGAGGTCGAGCTGATGACGATGTCGTCGACGCCGATGAGCTCGTCATTGCCCGCCGCGTTGGTGGTGAGCGCACGGATCTGCAGCTCCGACGCGCCATTCACGATGGCCGGGAGCAGAACGGAGACCGGCGTAACCTGGGTTGCGCTGCCAGCGGTCGTGGCATCCGCGATGTAGGCGGCGGGCAGGTTCGTCCAGTTGCCGGTGTTGCCGATGCGATACTGGAGCGCGAACTGCTGGATGGCGTTGTCCGCGCTGGCGTCAAGATCTCGGATATTGGCGGTGAAGGTGATGTCCTTGCGGTCCGTCGCGTCCATGTAGAAGACCAGCGCGTGATAGTCGGAGCTGTTGGAACCCTGGAAGGCGATGGTCGAATTGGTTGCCTGCACCTCGATGATCGCGCCGGTGGTCTGCGTTGCCGCCTGATTGGCGATGACGCGCGCCGAGAAACCGCTGTCCGTCAGCACCGTCTGCGCATCGACGCCGGTCGCGCTCGTCACGTCGCTGCTCGAATAGCCGACGATCGAGGGCACGCCCGACCAGTCATTGTCCGTGGTGATGAGGCCGTTGTCGGACCAGTCCTGCGAGAAGTTGCCTGAGGAAAGATTATAGTAGCTGGTGGTCATTGTGATCTCCGCTTTTGGGCGCCGGAATCAGGCGAGGTCTGGAATCTTCAGGAAAATCGTGTCGGAGGCAGGGGCCAGTGGTCAGCATTGCGCTGGCCGGACATTCCGATGGTCATCCATCTCTCCCCACAAACCCGCAGGCAGCCGGAAGAAAGGATTTCCCCGGCATCAAACGTCAGGAAAAGGCGCAGCAGTAACGCGACCGAAGTCGCGCAACGGATCACCCCCGCCCGACACGGCCGGGCAAGGCGCTATCCGCAGATACTGTTGCCGAACATTCCCCTGTTCAGGGCGCCCGACCTAAACGGGCAATGTGACATTTCGCGAACTATTGGATTGCAGTTTGGTTAACGGCCCTGATTTTGCGAGAGGACGGGCCGCAAGATCGCGGCCAAGTCGCTGGGCACAAAGCGCAATGTCCCCGCACTCTCTCGCCGACTTTTCTGGCGGACAGCGTAACGGGACGATGGGCGATTGCCGCGCGCGACGTTTGCGCTATGGGTGTCGGCGATGTCCGCAGGGCTATGGGGAGCATGGAGATTTGCGTGCCAACTTTTGACAGTAGCGAGTTCCGCCGCGTGCTCGGCCACTATCCGACCGGGGTTTGCGCGATAACGGCGACAGCGGGCGAGTCGCCCATCGGCATGATCGTGGGCTCGTTCACCTCGGCCTCGCTCGATCCGCCGCTTGTGGCTTTTTTCCCGGACAAGCGGTCGACATCCTGGCCGAAGATCGAGGCGACTGGCCGATTCTGCGTCAATGTGCTCGCCGCTCATCAGAATGACGTGTGCAGGGCGATTGCCTCCAAGGCGGAAAACAAGTTCGACCAGATTGCCCACCGCGCGTCGGAATCGGGCGCACCGATCATCGACGGAGCGATTGCCTGGATCGACTGCGACCTGCATGCCGTGCATGAGGCGGGCGATCATTATGTCGTGCTTGGCCTTGTCCGTTCGCTGGGTGCCGAGCACACGCATCGGCCGCTGTTGTTCTTTCAGGGTGGCTATGGCGAATTCGCGCCCTTTGCGGCAGCGGCGGGCTGACCCGCCCCGGTGCGCCACAAGTCGCTGCGGGAACCTAAGTTTACCCTCCGGCGTTCTTTCCGCAGGTCCCAATTCTGGGGCATTTTTGGAAAGACGAGATGGGATATTCGTCCAAGGGTCGGGCCGCGCATATCGCGGTCCTCGGCAACGCCCTGCCGCGCCGGTGCGGTCTTGCCACCTATACCAGCCATAGCGTCGCCGCGCTGAGGGCGCGGTTTCCGCAAGTCAGGGTCGACCACTACGCAATGGATGACGGCCATTGCGATGGCTACGGACCCGACCTTGCGATGACGATCGGTGCGGACGATGTCCCGGCCTACGTGCGGACCGCCGCCGCAATCAATGACTCCGGCGCCGACATTCTCTGGCTCCATCACGAGTTCGGCATTTTTGGTGGTGCGGCGGGCGAGCATATTCTCTCGCTGCTCCGAAATCTGCGCGTCCCGGTCGTCACGACGCTCCACACCGTTCTCGGCAACCCGGACCCCGACCAGGAGCGCGTGGCACGCGCCGTGTTCGACCGGTCCGAACGGCTTATCGTCATGGCGCATCATGCCGCGCATCTCCTGACGCAGCGATATGATGTCGATCCGAACAGAATTGTGGTAATCCCGCATGGCGCGCCGGATCGCGCACTCCGGTCCACGAGCGATTTGCGGGATGCTCTCCGGCTCGGGCCTGGCCCGCTGGCGCTGACCTTCGGCCTGCTGTCGCCCGGAAAGGGCATCGAGGTTGCGCTGCGCGCCATGCCTGCGGTGGTGCAACGCTACCCCCGCTTCACCTATCTGGTGGTCGGCGCGACCCATCCCGCACTCGTGCGTCAGGAGGGCGAGCAATATCGCGACAGTCTGCTGTCACTCGTGCGCACGCTTGGCATCGACGACAATGTCCGCTTCGTCGATGCGTTTCTCGATGACGAGGAACTGCTGGATCATCTTCAGGCCTGCGACATCTATCTGACACCCTATCTCGGCGCCGATCAGGTGACATCCGGCACCTTGTCCTATGCGATGGCGATGGGCCGTCCGGTCGTCTCGACACCTTATGTCCACGCCCGGGAGGCGCTGGGCGATGGCCTCGGCAAGCTCGTGCGGTTTGGCGATTCCGATGCGATATCGGAGGCGCTGCTGGGGTGGCTGGAAGATCCGGCGGCGCTTGAAGCGCAGGCACGGCGAGTCTGGCGCGCCGCTCGCGCAACGATCTGGACCGAAAATGCGGGCGCGGTGATGGAGGTTCTGACCAATGCGGTCGAGGCGCGTCCGGCCATACTGCCGTCGCCCCCGGCGCGCAACACGCAGCCGGGGCAGGTCCAGCTGTCGGGCGTGGCGGCGATGACCGACGATGTCGGCATCGTGCAGCACAGCCTGTTCGGCGTCCCCGACCGGCGGCATGGCTATTGCATCGACGACAATGCGCGCGCCCTCAAGCTCGTCTGCGAAACGCGGGCTGGCAGTCCCGACGAACGCAAGCGTCTGGCGCGCATCTACGCGGCCTTTGTCGCCCATGGCTGGAACGCCGACATAGGCCTGTTCCGCAACTTCATGGGCTATGACCGCCAATGGCTTGAGAGCATCGGATCGGAAGATTCCAATGGCCGGACATTATGGGCGCTGGGATCGGTGGTGCGCAGTGCGCCGGACCCGATGCTCAGGCGCTGGGCGCTTGACCTGTTCAACGCGGCGCTGCCGCTCGCCGACAGGCTGAAGGCGCCGCGCGCGGTTGCTTTCGCTTCGCTGGGCGCGAGCGCCGTCCTTGAGGTCGAGCCCGGCCACGCACGTTGCAGGAACCTGGCGGCACGCACCGTAGCCATGCTGAGCGCGCTGGTGGCAATGGTCCGCAGGCCGGGGTGGACGTGGTTCGAGCCGGGCCTCGCCTATGACAATGCCCGCCTGCCGCAGGCGCTGATCGAGGCCGCCCGCGCCCTCGGCGACCGTTCGGGTGCCGCTCTGGGTGTTGCGACCCTGCACTGGCTGCTTGAGAGCCAGACCGCATCACAGGGACAATTCCGCCCGGTGGGCACGCAGGGTTTCGGTCGCCCCTATGCCTCGCCGACCCCTTTTGACCAGCAGCCGCTGGAAGCGACCGCAACGATCGACGCCTGCCTGTCCGCCTACATCGTCGAACCTGACCCCATCTG
>CAZGVX010000094.1:0-6213 GCA_964529225.1 uncultured Sphingobium sp. | reverse complement strand
TGGAGCTGATCGCCGGCCAGAAGCCTGTGATCACCAAGGCCAAGAAGTCGATCGCCAGCTTCAAGCTGCGCGAGGGCATGCCCATCGGCGCCAAGGTTACGCTGCGCCGCGATAACATGTACGAGTTCCTCGACCGGCTCGTCACCATCGCGATGCCCCGCATCCGTGACTTCCGGGGCCTCAACCCCAAGTCGTTCGATGGCCGCGGCAACTATGCCTTCGGGATCAAGGAACAGATCATCTTCCCGGAAATCAACTATGACCGCATCGACAAGGTGCGCGGCATGGACATCATCGTCACCACCACCGCCAAGACGGACGACGAGGCGCGCGAGCTGCTGCGCCTGTTCGGTTTTCCGTTCATCGGCATGCATGACCAGCAGCAGGCCGCCTGATGGGCGCCGCAGACAGCAATTCAGGCAAGAGAGCTTAAGTCCATGGCGAAACTGAGTTCGATCAACAAGAACGAGAAGCGCAAGGCGCTCGTGAAAAAATATGCGGGCAAATATGCCAAGCTGAAGGCGATCGCGGCCGACCAGAGCCTCGACGACACCGACCGGCTGATGGCGCGCCTCAAGATGGCCGAGCTGCCCCGCAACGGCAACCCGACCCGCGTGCGCAACCGCTGCGAGCTGACCGGCCGCCCGCGCGCCTACTACCGCAAGTTCCGGCTGTGCCGTGTCCAGCTGCGCGATCTGGCCAACAAGGGCCTGATCCCCGGCGTCACCAAGTCGAGCTGGTAAGGGAAAGACGATATGGCATTGACCGATCCCCTGGGCGATATGCTCACCCGCATCCGCAACGGCCAGCAGGCGAGAAAGGACAGCGTCCTGTCGCCTGCGTCCAAGCTGCGCGCCCGCGTGCTTGACGTGCTCCAGCGCGAGGGCTTCATCCGCGGCTATACCGAGGAGTCGCTCGGCGCGCATCCGGGCCTGCGCATCGAGCTCAAATATTTCGAGGGCCAGCCGGCGATCAAGCATGTCGCCCGCGTGTCCAAGCCTGGCCGCCGCGTCTATTCGGGCTCCAAGGAGCTGCCGGTGGTGCGCAACGGCCTTGGCATCACCATTGTCTCGACGCCGCGCGGCGTGCTCTCGGATGCCGAGGCGCGCGAGCAGAATGTCGGCGGCGAAGTGCTGGCGGAGGTGTTCTGATGAGCCGCATCGGTAAGAAGCCGGTCGCGATCCCCAAGGGGGTGACAGCGACCATCAATGGCGGCGAGCTGTCGGTTAAGGGGCCGAAGGGCACGCTTGCCATGCCGCTCACCGACCTCATCAGCTATACGCTTGAGGACGAGGCGATCAGCGTCAAGCCCGCCAATGACAGCAAGCAGGCGCGCGCCTTCTGGGGCATGCAGCGCACGCTCGTCCAGAACCTCGTCACCGGGGTGACGGAAGGGTATAGCAAGACGCTGGACATCACCGGCGTCGGCTATCGCGCGACGGCGCAGGGCAAGACCCTGAAGCTCCAGCTCGGCTACAGCCATGACGTGAACTACGACGTGCCTGCCGGAATCGAGATCAAGACGCCGGACAACACCACCGTCGAGATCACGGGGATCGACAAGCAGAAGGTTGGTCAGGTCGCGGCCGAGATCCGGCGCTGGCGCAAGCCTGAACCCTATAAGGGCAAGGGCATCAAATATCGCGGCGAGTTCATCTTCCGCAAAGAAGGCAAGAAGAAGTAAGCCATGGCGAAAATCTCTCCCTTCGACCGGCGCCGCCAGCGCGTGCGCACCTCGCTCCGGGCGCGTGCGGGCGGCAAGCCCCGCCTCTCGGTCCACCGCTCCGGGCGGCACATCTATGCTCAGGTCATCGACGATGTCGCCGGGCGGACCATTGCGGCTGCCTCCACGCTCGACAAGGATCTGCGCGAAAAGAGCGGCGCCAATGTCGATGCCGCTGTGGAAGTGGGCAAGCGCGTCGCCGAGGCGGCGACCAAGGCCGGCGTCAGCAAGGTCGTGTTCGACCGTGGCGGTTTCCTTTTCCATGGCCGCGTGAAGGCGCTGGCCGATGCCGCCCGCGAGGGCGGACTGGAGTTCTGATATGGCGGACGTGAACGAGATCAACGCACAGCCCGGCGCGGCTGCCGGCGCCGAGGGCGAGGGCCAGAACGAGCGTCGGGGCCGTGGCGGCCGTGGCGGGCGCGAGCGTGGCGATCGCGGGGGCCGTGGCCGCCGTGACGATCGGCGCGGCAAGAACGAGGAAGAGGGCGGCGAGGAGTTCATCGAGAAGCTCGTCCACATCAACCGCGTCTCCAAGACCGTGAAGGGCGGCAAGCGGTTCGGCTTTGCCGCGCTCGTCGTCGTCGGCGACGGCAAGGGCCGGGCCGGCTTCGGTCACGGCAAGGCGCGCGAAGTCGGCGATGCGATGACCAAGGCGACAGCCGCGGCCAAGAAGGCGATGGTCAGGGTTCCGCTCAAGGAAGGCCGCACGCTGCACCACGACGGGCGCGGCCATTTCGGTGCGGGCAAGGTGACGGTGCGCACGGCGCCTCCGGGCACCGGCATCATCGCTGGCGGTCCGATGCGCGCGGTGTTCGAGAGCCTTGGCGTGGCCGATGTGGTCACCAAGTCGGTCGGCACGTCCAATCCCTATAACATGATCCGGGCGACCTTCGCCGCGCTCGCCGATCAGTCCAGCCCCAAGGCGGTCGCGCAGCGTCGCGGCAAGAAGATCGCCGACCTGCTCCGCCGTGGTGGCGCCTCGGTCGCGGTGGCCGAGGCTGATGCCGAAGCGATTGCGGAGTAAGAGACGATGGCAAAGATCAAGCTGAAGCAGATCGGTTCGCCGATCCGCCGTCCCGCCAATCAGGAGAAGATCCTGATCGGTCTCGGCCTTGGCAAGATGCACCGTGTCGTCGAGCTGGAGGATACGCCCGAAGTGCGCGGCGCCATCCGCAAGCTGCCGCACATGGTCGAAATCGTAGAGTAATTTGGCGCGACTGGCGCCGGCCCCAGGGCTGGCCAGCGAAAGCGAGTGCAAGACATGAAACTGAACGAACTCACCGATAATGAAGGCGCCCGCAAGGGCCGGATGCGCGTCGGGCGCGGTATCGGCTCGGGCAAGGGCAAGACCGCCGGGCGCGGCCAGAAGGGTGCCAAGGCACGATCGGGCGTGGCCATCAACGGTTTCGAGGGCGGCCAGATGCCGCTCCACATGCGTCTGCCGAAGCGCGGCTTCAACAACATCTTCCGCAAGGACTTTGCGGTTGTGAACCTCGGCATGGTTCAGAAGGCGATCGACGCGGGCAAGCTCGATGCGTCCGCGACCGTCGATCAGGCGGCGCTGCGCGCGGCTGGCATCTCGCGCGGTGGCAAGCATGGCGTGCGCCTGCTGGCCAAGGGCGAGCTGACCACCAAGGTCAGCTTTTCGGTTGCTGGCGCGTCGAAGGGCGCGATCGAGGCGGTCGAGAAGGCGGGCGGCAGCGTTGCCGTGATCGAGCGCGTTTCTGCTGCCGAGAAGGCGGCCGCCAAGAAGGATAGCAAGACGGGCCGGGCCGGAAAATAAGGTCCGCTCTGCCGGGGGCGCTCCCCGGCTGCGCGGCTCTTGCGCCCCGCGCGCGCGGGGCATATGGCGACTGGCATGACCGGCGGCGCATCTCCCGGCGTCGGACGTCTCCTCGCCACGCGCGCGGGACCGAACAGGAAGCGACCATAGTAAGATGGCATCGAGAGCCGACCAACTTGCCTCCAATCTGAGCCTGGCCAAATTCGGGCAGGCGACCGAGTTGCAGAAGCGCCTCTGGTTCACCATCGGCGCACTTCTCGTGTTCCGGCTGCTGAGCTTCGTTCCGCTGCCGGGCGTGGACCCGACCGCCCTGTCGCAGCTCTACGACCAGACGCGGGGCGGCATTCTCGACATTTTCAATACCTTTTCGGGCGGCTCGCTCGAGCGCATGAGCCTCATCGCGCTCGGCATCATGCCCTACATCACCGCGTCCATCGTGGTTCAGCTCGCCTCGTCGCTGTCGCCCACGCTTGCGGCGATCAAGAAGGACGGGGAGAGCGGGCGCAAGCGCCTCAATCAGTATACGCGCTATGGCACGGTGGGACTTACCGCCATTCAGGGCTATTTCATCGCGGTCGGTCTAGAGAGCCTTGGCGCGCAGTCGGGTATTCAGGCGGTGGTGGAACCGGGCATGATGTTCCGCATCGCCGCCGTGGTCTCGCTGATCGGCGGGACGATGTTCCTCATGTGGCTCGGCGAGCAGATCACCAGCCGGGGCATCGGCAACGGCGCGTCGCTCATCATCATGGCGGGCATCGTCGCGCAATTGCCGGTGACGCTCAGCAACCTCTTCCAGTCGGGCCGCGAAGGTTCGATCTCCGGTCTGCTCATCGCCGGGATGCTGGTCGTGGGCCTCGCCCTCATCGCGTTCATCTGCTTCATGGAGCGTGGCCAGCGCCGGGTGCTGATCCAGTATCCCAAGCGTCAGACGCGCCAGGGCCTCATGCAGGCGGATCGCAGTCACCTGCCGCTCAAGATCAACACGGCGGGCGTCATTCCGCCGATCTTTGCCTCGTCGCTGTTGCTGATGCCGCTGACCATTTCGCAGTTCGCCGGGCGTCAGTTCGGCGAGGGCAGTCAGTTCGGCGACGTGATACTGACGCTCAACCAGTATCTCGCCCATGGCAGTCCGGTCTATCTGCTGCTGTATGGCGCGGGCATCATCTTCTTCTCGTTCTTCTACACCGCGGTCGTGTTCAATCCCGAGGAGACGGCCGACAATCTGAAGCGTCACGGCGGCTTCGTGCCCGGCATCCGACCGGGCAAGAATACCGAGAATTATCTGGACTATGTGCTGACCAGGATCACGGTCATCGGCGCGGCCTATCTCGCGATCATCTGTCTCATTCCGGAATTTCTGATCGCGCGGGCCGGCATCCCCTTCTACCTTGGTGGGACTAGCATCCTGATCGTCGTTAATGTTACCGTCGACACGGTCACGCAGATTCAGAGCCATCTGATCGCGCACCAATATGGCGATCTCATCAAGAAGGCGCGGCTCAAGACGCGGATGCGTTGACAGGCTGGCGGCATAAAGGGGACAGGCAGGGGATGAACATCATTTTGTTGGGTCCGCCGGGCGCTGGCAAGGGCACCCAGGCGCAGCGGCTGGTCGAGGCGCGCGCCATGGTGCAGCTTTCCACCGGCGACATGCTCCGCGCCGCTGTCAAGGCGGGCACACCCGTTGGCCTCCAGGCCAAGGCCGTGATGGAATCCGGCGGTCTGGTGTCGGACGAGATCGTCTCCGGCATCATCGGCGAGGCGCTGGACGCGCTGAGGCCCGATCAGGGCGTGATCTTCGACGGCTATCCGCGCACCGCGCCGCAGGCTGCGTCCCTCGACGCGCTGCTTGGCGAGCGTGGCCGCAGCCTCGATCATGTCGTCGAGCTTGAGGTCGACGAGGATGCGCTGGTCGATCGCATCACCGGCCGCTTCACCTGCGCCAAGTGCGGCGAGGGCTATCACGATCGTTACAAGCAGACCGCCGCCGCCGGGGTCTGCGACAAATGCGGATCGTCCGAATTCAAGCGTCGGCCCGACGACAATGAGGAAACGGTGCGCACGCGCATGGCCGAGTATCGCGCCAAGACCGCGCCCATCCTGCCGATCTACGAAGCGCGCGGGATCGTCAGCCGCGTCGACGGCATGGCTGACATTGCCGAGGTCACGACCGCGATCGCGGCGATCCTCGACCGATCGCCCGCCACCGCATAGACTGGGCTCTCCGACTCGGCGCCGCCAAAGGCGGTGCTGGCCGGCGGGGGTGAATCGCCGGCCCATGATCGTGGCCGGATCATGGGGGAGTGAGCGTTATGGCCGTGTCCGATCACGTCAATCTTGCGCAGTTCATGGAAGGGGTAGCCAAGCGCAACCCCGGCCAGTCGGAATTCATTCAGGCTGTGCAGGAAGTGGCGGAGGATATCTTCGACTTCATCGAGGATAAGGAAGAATATCACCAGCAGCAGATCCTGCGCCGCATCGCCGAGCCGGATCGCGTCGTGTCTTTCCGGGTGTGCTGGGAGGACGACAACGGCAACATCCGCGTGCAGCGCGGCTGGCGCGTCCAGAACAACAACGCCATCGGCCCCTATAAGGGCGGCATCCGTTTCCACCCCTCGGTGACCGAAAGCGTGCTGAAGTTCCTCGCTTTCGAGCAGACCTTCAAGAACGCGCTGACCGGCCTGCCGATGGGCGGCGGCAAGGGCGG
>CAZGVX010000093.1:0-7341 GCA_964529225.1 uncultured Sphingobium sp. | reverse complement strand
TAGCCGTCAAGTTTGAGATTGGCGAGGCGCAAAGCCTCGCGGGACATTCGTCGGCCGCGCTGGGCGGCCCGCTCTACGCCCTGACATGGCTGATCAACGAGTTGCACGCGCTTGGCGAAACCCTGCCAGCCGGCTCGATCATCCTGACGGGCGGCCTGACCTCTGCCCCGTCCCTGAAAAAGGGACAGTTTGTCACGGCGCATTTTGAAGTGCTGGGATCGGTGTCAATCGCCTGGTAGAATATCTACAGCTTCACTCGCTCGACGGAGAAACACTCACGTCGCACCGGACGGCTTGGCCATTCGCCTTCGCCCGCTGGACGCAGCCCATAATCAACTTCCGATTCTCCTGCTCGATCCGCGAAGCGCGCACCAGAAAGCTCCACGCTTCGGGATCGCCAACTTCCATGATACGCGCGCCTGCATACTAGGCGGTGTGGACATATTCCATATGAGCCGTGGTGGCGCGGCGGGCGCGGGCCTGAGCGAGACTGATCGCGGGATAGGCTCCCAGCGCCAGCTTCTTCTCCTTGCCGTCGACCCGGTATTTCAGCCGCCACAGATTGCCGCCGCCCGGTACCACCTGAAGGTATAGGCCCTCTCCGTCGGCCAGCTTGTATGGCTTTTCCTTTGCCTTCGCAGTCCGCAGATTTCTGAGGCGTTTGAAGCCGTCAGCGATCTTTGGCGATCAGGAAAATGGTGCCCGGGGGCGGAATCGAACCACCGACACTGCGATTTTCAGTCGCATGCTCTACCAACTGAGCTACCCGGGCACGGGGCCGAACGGACACCCGGTCACAGGCCCGTCCGAACAGGAAGGCGCAGCCTATAGGCGTCGCCGACGCTTCCTGTCCAGCCCCCAATTACCCGTCGTCGGGCGGGTTGCCATCCTCGTCGTCATTCCCGCGAACCGGGACACGGTAGGCCTCGCCGAACCAGGCGACAAGGTCGCGGTCGCGGCATCCGCGCGAACAGAAGGGCGCATGGTCCGGGCTGGTCGGCTTCCTGCAACCGGGACAGAGCGATCTAGCGGACATGGGCGCCTCCAGCTGCGGCTATATGGCTTGCGGCCAGTGTCAGCGCACCGCCGCGCCGCCGCTCCAGTGCGGCGGTCCAGCAAGGGTTGTCGGCGATACGCTGGATGACCGCCAGCGGCGCGGCAATCGTCACCGGGCCGACGCCGCCCCCGTCCCGCTCGGCCGCGCGCAATGCCGCCAGCGCGGCGCTTTCCACCGGGTCCGCGCGCAGCAGCTCAATGAGCGAGGCCCGGGTCCTGCGCCGGATGATCTGGACAAAACCGAAACCGTTGACCGCCGTGCGCTCGAACGGCGGCGGGAGATGCGCGTCTATCTCGGCATCCGCCGCGCTGCGCTCCCCTTTGCTCGCCATGGTCGGAAGGTCGATACCGATCGAGCCTGACAGGCCCATGCGCCGGATCGTCCCGGCAGCAAGCCGCGCGCCGGCACGCGCCAGCCTGGCCGCGGGCGCGGTCCCGTCGACGTCGATCAGCATCATCGCCGGCGTGGGATGAAGGCGGAGCGCCGCCTCCTCCCGCACGACTTCCCCGGTTGACGCCTCCTCGAGCAGCGCGCTCCAGCCATGGTCTTCGAGAAGGTCCGGCGCATGGGCGTGACAGTCGCGCACCACGATACCCGTGGCGGCGATCCGCGCGCGCAGCGGCGGCGCGTCGGCCGGTTCGCTGTCGGCTGGCGCAACCCGTCCCAGCGCGCGCTTGGGCCGCACGCCGTCGAGCCCCGGCTCAGGCAGCGCCTCGCGCGTCACCTCGACGAGGAGTGCTTGCCCCTCCGATACGCCTGGCGGGATCGGCTCGACGAGCAGCTCCTCGCCCGTGTCCAGCAGCGCGAGCGCCCGCCGCCGGGGCGCAATCACCCGCACGAGCCGCGCCGGCACCACAGAACCGGCGCGCGCGCCCGCGCCGTCGCGCGCGATCAGCGCCTCGACAATTTCGCCATCCTCGACGAGCGCGGCCCGCGCCTCGCCGATGCCATCCTCATAGAGCCATTCAGCCACCGGGCAGCAGCCCTGCCGCCGCGAGCAGCGCGCGCGTCTCGTAAAGCGGCAGGCCGATCACGCCGGAGGGGCTGCCGGACATGGCGCAGATGAGCGCGGCGGCATGGCCCTGGATCGCATAGCCGCCTGCCTTGCCGTGCCATTCGCCGGTGGCGAGATAGGCCGCGAGCTCGTCAGAATGGAGCCGCTTGAAGGCCACCATGCTCACCGACAGCCGGTGGCGCACGGCACCATCGGGCGCGATCAGCGTCACCGCGCTCAACACCCTGTGGCGGCGCCCGGACAGGAGCGCGAGGCAGGCGCGCGCGGTAGCCTCGTCCTCCGCCTTGGGCAGGATGCGTCGGCCGCAGGCGACCACCGTGTCGCCCGACAGGATCGCGACGCCGGGGTGACGAACCGCCACCGCCATCGCCTTTTCGGTGGCCATGCGGCGCGCATAGGGCTCGGGCAGCTCGGTCCGGCCCGGTGTTTCGTCGATGTCGGCCGGGTCGACCGCGTCGGGCGTGATCCCGATCTGGGCCAGCAGGTCGCGCCTGCGCGGCGATGCGGAAGCGAGGACGAGCTGCGGCCTGACGGTGTCCGTGTCAGCCATCAAGGCGCGGATCAGACCGGACCGGGTCCACCGCGACCGGGCATATAGCGGTAGGTGATGCGGCCCTTGGTCAGATCATAGGGCGTCAGCTCGACCAGCACCTCGTCCCCCACCAGCACGCGGATGCGGTTCTTGCGCATTTTCCCGGCGGTATGACCCAATATCTCGTGATCGTTTTCGAGGCGCACGCGGAACATGGCATTGGGGAGCAGCTCCACCACCTGTCCGCGCATTTCGAGCAGTTCTTCTTTCGCCATGATTGTCCGTAGCTATGAGTGAATCCGCGCGCCATAGCGCCAAATGGCTCTCAAGGAAAGCTAGGCGCGGGCAAAGCGGTCCGCCGCGTCACCGATGGCCGTCGCCATCGCCGCAATATCGCTCGGCGCGGTGCAATAAGGCGGCATCAGGTAGATGGTGTTGCCGAGCGGCCGCAGCAACAGGCCCGCCGCCAGAAAATGCGCGCGCAGACTTGGCGCGATCTCGCTGAGATAGCCGCCGTCTGCCACCTCGAGGTCGATCGCCGCAAGGGCGCCGATCCGGCGCGACCGGGCGAGGGCGGGATGGGTCGACAGGCTCGCCAGCGCGTCGTCCAGCGCGGCGCCCAGCGCGGCGATGCGCCGGGGCACGTCCTCCCCATCCCAGATGGCGACATTGGCATTGGCGGCGGCGCAGGCGATCGGGTTTGCGGTGAAGCTCGACGAATGGAAGAACATGTCCGCCCGCGACCGGCTGTAGTGGCTCTCAAAAATCGCGCCGGTTGCGAGGGTCGCCGCCAACGGGATCACGCCCCCCGTCAGCCCCTTGGCGGTGCAGAGCAGGTCCGGCGCGACCCCCGCCCGCTCGCAGGCCCAGAGCGTGCCCGTGCGACCCCAGCCGGTCATCACCTCGTCAGCGATCAGCAGCACGTCGTGCGCGCGGCAGATATCCGCCATCGCCGCAAGCATCTGCGGGGGATAGACCAGCATCCCGCCCGCACCGAGCACCAGCGGCTCGACCAGCAGGGCGGCCGGCTTCGGCTCGGCACGGCAGGCCGCCTCCAGCGCGTCAAGCGTCTCCTGGTCCGCGCCTTGCACGGGAAAGGGAATGCGGGCGACATCGAACAGCAGCGGCGCATAGGCCCGGTTGAACGCGCCGCGCTCGCCCACCGACATCGCGCCGATGGTATCGCCATGATAGCTGTGCTGCATCACGACGATGCGATGGCGGGCCGCGCCCCGGCTATGCCAGTGGCCAAGCGCCATCTTGACCGCGACCTCGACCGCGGTCGAGCCGCTGTCGGAAAAAAACACATGGTCGAGCCCGGGCGGGGTCAGCCGGACGAGGCTGCGCGCCAGCGCCTCGGCGGGCGCATGAGTGTAGCCGGCGAAGATTACCTGGTCGAGTCGCCCGGCCTGGTCCGCGATGGCGGCGGCGATGCGCGGCTCGCAATGGCCGTGGGTGATCACCCACCAGCTCGATATGCCGTCGATCAGCGTGCGGCCATCGGCGCAGTGGAGATGCGCGCCGGACGCCGAAACGATCCGGGGGATCGGCTCGCCGAGGCCGTGCTGGGTGAACGGGTGCCAGACGGGCGAGCCGTTCATGCCATCGCCCTGCGGATCGCGGGCAGATCGACATGCGAGCGCATCGCCGCCGCGAGCGCCGCCGGATCGAGCGGGTCGAGCACCGGCAGCCGACCAAAGCAGCAAACCTGTCCCAGCGCCGGCACAATCGCTTCATTGTCGGCATGCGCCTCGCCGACGAACAGCACGCCCGCGACCGGCACGCCCGCCCCCTTCAGCGCGGCGATGCTGAGGAGGCTGTGGTTGATCGTGCCCAGCGCGGTGCGCGCCGCCAACAGCACCGGCGCGCGCCATGCCGCGAACTGGTCGAGGAAGAGCCAGGGCGGATCGTGCCGGATCGGCACCATCACGCCGCCCGCGCCCTCGACAACCAGCGGCCGTATCACCGGCAAGGCGAGCCGCGCGGGATCGAGCAACAGTCCCTCCGACTCCGCCGC
Source organism: uncultured Sphingobium sp. (assembly GCA_964529225.1). Taxonomy (GTDB): domain Bacteria; phylum Pseudomonadota; class Alphaproteobacteria; order Sphingomonadales; family Sphingomonadaceae; genus Sphingobium. Next base: position 2,720 of record CAZGVX010000093.1, on the reverse strand, counting down.
GAGGTGCGGCGAGGCGGGCAGTGTCAGCCGATAGGCTTCGGGCAACACCGTGCCCACGCCAAGCGCCGCCGCCGTCTCGCTGTCCGTGCCGCCTTCCGTGCCCGCCTGTATCGGCTTCCAGTAGGTCGCGCCCAGCGCCGCCGCGAGACCCGCCGCGACCACGGTCTTGCCGATGCCGGTGTCGGTGCCCGTCACCACCAGCACCCCGCTCATGCAGCCACCTCCGCCAGCAAAGGTGCAAGCCGGTCGATGTCGCCTTCCGTCGCGTTCAGCGTCAGCGTGATCCTGAGGCGCGCCGTGCCGGCCGGGACCGTGGGCGGCCGCACCCCGCGAATGTCGAACCCGGCGGCCTGCAACCGCGCCGCCGCCGCCATGGTGCGATGGTCGTCGCCGAGGACTACCGGCAGGATCGGCGTTGCGGGCGGTGCAAGACCCAGCGGCGCGCACAGTGCACGCCCGGCATGGTCGCGCAGCGCATGGAGGCGCGCGCGCAGGTCGTCCGCCTCCGCGATGCGGTCCAGCGCCGCCATCGCGGCCACGGCCATCAGCGGCGAGGGCGCGGTCGAAAAGATGAACCCGCGCGCCTTGTTCACCAGCCAGTCGATCGCGATCCTCGGCCCTGTCACCAGCGCGCCCTCCGCCCCCAGCGCCTTGCCGCAGGTGTGGAGCGCGATGACGTTGCTTCGGCCCTCATAGGGCGCGGCCAGCCCTCGCCCGCCCGGGCCGAACAGGCCGGTCGCATGAGCCTCGTCGATCACCAGCATCGCGTCGTGGCGGTCGGCCACGGCCGCGAGGTCCGCAAGCGGGGCGATGTCGCCGTCCATCGAATAGACGCTCTCGAGGGCGATCCACGCAATGCCCGTGCCGCCCGCCTGCCGCCATGCCGCGATGGCCGCGTCGACCGCGCCGGCGTCGTTGTGCGCCGCCGCCACACGCTCGGCCCGCGACAGGCGCAGCCCTTCATGGGCGCTCGCATGGATGAGCGCATCCATCACCACCAGATCGCCCGCCTGCGGCAGCGTCGAGAACAGCGCGCTATTGGCGGCAAAGCCCGAGCCGAAGAACAGCGCCGCTTCGCTACCGAAAAATGCGGCCGCCCGCGCTTCCAGCGCCGCGTGCTCGGGCGCGTGGCCGCGCAGCAGGCGGGAACCGCCGGAGCCGACCGGAACGCCGCGCGCGATGGCGTCCTTCACCGCACCGGCCATCGCGGGGTCGCGGGCGAGGCCGAGATAGTCGTTGGACGAAAAGTCGATCCCCGCGCGCCCCGCCAGCGTGCGCCGCCGCCCGCGCGCGTCAAGCGCATCGAGACGCCGGGCCAGCGGTGCGAGCGGATCGTGCATGGCGGCTCTATAGGCGCGCCCGGCACGAATAAAAACCCGCCCGGACCCTCACCGCGATGGCGCTGATCCGGGCGGGCTGCCCCCCCTTGTTCGACCCGAGGGCTATGGGATGGCCTACATCGTCCCGTGCGCGAGCGCCGCGAGCAGCAGCAACGCCACGATGTTGGTGATCTTGATCATCGGGTTGACCGCCGGGCCGGCGGTGTCCTTATAGGGGTCGCCCACCGTGTCGCCGGTCACCGCCGCCTTGTGCGCGTCCGATCCCTTGCCGCCATGATGGCCGTCCTCGATATACTTCTTGGCATTGTCCCATGCGCCGCCGCCCGACGTCATAGAGATCGCGACGAACAGGCCGGACACGATAACGCCGAGCAGCATCGAGCCGAGCGAGGCAAAGCCCTGCGCCTGCCCGGCGACACCCGTGACGATGAAATAGACGGCGATCGGCGACAGCACCGGCAGCAGGCTCGGCACGATCATTTCCCGGATCGCCGCCTTGGTCACGATGTCGACGGTGCGGGCATAGTCGGGCTTGGACGTGCCTGCCATGATCCCGGGATTGGAACGGAACTGCTCGCGCACATCCTCCACCACCGATCCCGCCGCCCGGCCCACCGCCGTCATGCCGAACGCGCCGAACAGATAGGGCAGCAGCGCGCCGAGCAGCAGCCCGACGATCACGAACGGATTGCTCAGCGAGAAATCCACCTCCACGCCCGGAAAATACTCCCTGAGGTCGGTCGTGTAGGCACCGAACAGCACCAGCGCGGCGAGCGCCGCCGAGCCGATCGCATAGCCCTTGGTCACGGCTTTCGTGGTGTTGCCGACCGCGTCGAGCGCATCGGTGCGGGTGCGCACATCGTCCTCCAGCCCCGCCATTTCGGCGATGCCGCCCGCATTGTCGGTGACGGGGCCGTACGCATCGAGCGCCACCACCATCCCGGCGAGTGCGAGGAGCGAGGTCGCCGCGAATGCCACGCCGATGATGCCCGCGATCTGATAGGTTGCGATCACGGCGACCACGATGACAAGCGTCGGCGCGGCGGTGGACTCAAGGCTCACCGCGAGCCCCTGGATGACGTTGGTGCCATGGCCGGTGACGCTGGCCTTGGCGATGGACTTGACCGGCCGGAAGTTGGTGCCGGTATAATATTCGGTGATGACAACGAGCAGGCCCGTCACGGCCAGGCCGATCAGCATGCACCAGAACAGCGCCATGCCGGTATAGCCGCCCGCCCCGTCGAGGCCTGCGCCGACGGCGCGGTTCATGTCGCCGCCCATCACCTGCCACGTCACATAGTAGATGCCCGCGACCGACAGGAGCGCGGTCGTCCAGAAGCCCTTGTAGAGCGCGCCCATGATGTTCGTGCCGCCGCCCAG
>CAZGVX010000092.1:0-7574 GCA_964529225.1 uncultured Sphingobium sp. | reverse complement strand
CCCGTCGCGGCCAACCATAATTGCCCGTCAGGAATCTTCTGCGATGTGACGAGCAGGGGTCAGCCATCGGCAAGAAAGTCTCGACGCGACTTTCTTACCTACGTGCCAAAGTCGTCGAGCCTCGGGTGCACCGGGCAGGACGCGCCGACCGATTTCCCTTCGACGTCCTTTGCCGGCGCGCGCATCCGCGCGCCCGCCGGTCGCGATCCTACAGGCTCAGCTTTCCGTCGCAGCCGCCGCCTCGCACAGCGCCGCGAGCTGATCGGCGCACGCGCCCCATCCTGCCTCGAAGCCCATGGCCCGGTGTTGTTCCATCGCCGCCTCGGTCCAGTGGCGCGCGCGGGCGGTGTAGCGGGTGCCCTCACCTTCCGGCGCGATCTCCCAGATGCCGACCATGAACGGTTCGCTGGGTTCGAAATCGCCATTGACCGCATCGGTTGTCACAAAGCGCCGCCCCTCCTCATAGGCGAGATAGATGCCGTTCTGCGGCATCGTCTCGCCGTCGGGACCGTGGAACGTCATGTCGCAGCGGCCGCCGGGACGGCGCTCCTGCCGGTCGACCGCCGCCCGCCAGGGCGTCGGGCACCACCATTCCTCCTGCCGCTCGGCCAGAACATGCCAGACGGTCGCCGGGGGCGCCGCAATATAGCGGCTGATGCTGAGTTCCTTGGGGGCCTCGGCCATATCGTTCACTCTCCTTGGGTCATCATCGACGCGGACGGGGTCATGGCGCCGCCGCCGCTTCAATCTCGGCAATGACGAGCCTCTTCATCGTCATCATTGCCTCGAACGCGCGCCTGGCTACAGCGGGATCGGGGTCGGCATTGAGTTCGAGGAGCCGGCGGGGCGTGATCTGCCAGCTGAGGCCCCAGCGGTCCCTGCACCAGCCGCAGTTGCTCTCCGCGCCGCCGTTGGAGACGATGGCGTCCCACAGCCGGTCTGTCTCGTCCTGATCGTCGGTCAGGATCTGAAAGGAGAAGGCCTCGCTGTGCCTGAACATCGGGCCGCCGTTGAGCCCGACGCAGGGGATGCCGGCGACGGTGAACTCGACAGTCAGCACATCGCCAGCCTTGGCCGAGGGATTGTCGGCGGGCGAGCGAAACACGCCCTCGACCCGGCTGTCCGGGAAGGTGTCCGCATAGAAGGAGGCGGCCGCCTCTGCCTCGTCGTCGAACCACAGGCAGACGCGGTTCCTGAACCGTTCGGACGGCATCGGCCTTCGCCTAGACGCGCTTGCCGACCAGGGCGAAGTGCGCGCCCTGCGGGTCGATGCCGTTGATGATGAAGTCGCCGCCGGGCACCTCCTGCGGACCGTTGATCACCTGACCGCCGCTGGTCTCGACCATTGCCTTGGCCGCCTCGATGTCCGGCACGCGGAAATAGAAGTTCCAGTGGGGCGGCCCCATCTCGGCGGTGCCGGTCATCATCGCGCCGAGCATCGCCTTGTGCCGGATGAAGTCATAGCTGCCCATCGGCCCCATATCCATCGCGCCATCCTTCACCCAGCCGAAATGCTTGGTGTAGAAATGCCAGGCGGCGTCCTTGTCGCTGGTGATGAGTTCGTTCCAGGCGCAATGGCCGTCCATCGGCCGATCGGCGGCAAAGGCGTTGCTCGTCCGATCGGCGGCGTCGGCAGGCATCGCCGGCTTCATGACGTAAAGTGGCGCCCCCTGCGGATCGGTGACCATCGCGATCCGCCCCACCCCCTCCATGTCGCGCGCGGGCATCAGCACACGGCCGCCGTCCGCCTCGATGGAGGCGACCATCCTGTCGCAATCGTCGACGGCAAGATACCCGACCCAGCAGGGCCGCGCGCCGCCATCGGTCATCTCGGGCGTCAGGGCGAGCACCCCGCCGACCATGCCCTCGCTGGCGGTGATCGCCCGATAGTCGAACTCAGGGCTCATCGGCGCGCCGACCGTCCAGCCCAGCACCGGCTCATAAAATGCCGTGGCCGCGTCGGCATCGGTCGTCATCAGCTCATACCATATCCAGTCGCCATGTCCGTTCGCCATCGTCTCTCTCCCTATCGGCTCTCGTCGAGGATCGGCGAGAACCCGCCGTAGATCATGCGCGCGCCGGCCATGGGATTGTCCTCCGGCGGCTTCATGCGCTCGTCGGCCATCAGCTTTTCCCAGCCGGTGTCGCGGGTCGCCTTGTCGGGCCATTCGATCCAGGAGAAGACGACATCCTCGCCCTCCTCGGCCAGCACGGCGGTGCGCATGTCGTTGGTCTTGCCGGGCTTGATATCGTCGTTCCAGCATTCGACCACGCGGATGACGCCATAGTCGCGGGCCACCTCGGCGAACTGGCGCGCCATCGCCAGATAGTCCTGCTTGCGGCCCGGCTTCACCGGCGCCATGAATCCGTCAACATAGGTCATGCGAAGGCGCCTTCCTCTTCGTCGCTGAAATCCGCGATCTGTGCCGCCAGCGCCCGCGCATAGGCAGGGCGCGCCTCGCCGCGCGCGACATAGGCGGCGAGTGCGGGATGGTCAGCAAGCCCGCCATTCTTGGCGAGCGGCAGCAGCACATGGACCATCAGTATGTCTGCGACGGAGAACTGGCTGGCGAGCCAATCCTGCGATCCCAGCGCCTCGGCAAGCTGGGCCAGACGATCGCGCAGCCGCGCCTCGACCACCGGCAGATAGTCGGCGGCCCCCGGCTTGTCCTTGTCGAAAAAGCTGACCATCTGGTAGCTGAGGATGAACGGCTCGATGCTGTTGAGCGCAGCCAGAGACCAGCTCATGACCTCGGCTCGCGCCGCCGCCTCGCGCGGCAGCAGTGCCTCGCTGCGCTCCGCGAGCCAGAGGCAGATGGCGCCTGTCTCAAACAGATGCGCATCGCCCTCGACAAGGCTCGGCACCTGACCGAAGGGCTGGAACTGCCTGACGGGCGCGCGATCCTGACGCGGATCGAACAACCTGGTGCCATAGCTCTGGCCCAGCTCCTCCAGCGTCCAGCGCACGCGCAGGTCGCGCACCAGACCGCGCGCGAAGGGCGGGACCCAGCTGAACCCGGTAACTTCGATGGGGGCGGTGTGATTGTCGGTCATTCTCATGCTCCTCAAGGGTTCAGTGCGCTTCGCCTCGGCCGCCCTCGATCGCAGTCAGGCGATTAACGAAATCATGTGCCTCTTGTTTCAAGGCATTCCAGCGCGGGCCGAATCGCCGTTGACAGGGATGCCATAGTGATTACCATTTGCAACTCTCTTGTTACAAATTCTAACCTGTAAAGACCGGACGTTGACCAAGCGCGGTTTCCAAGACGCCTGCGGGCTTGCGCATGCCATGGAGTTGGTAGGCGATCGCTGGGCATTACTGATCCTGCGGGAGTTGATACTGGGCCCGCGTCGGTTCAGCGACATTCGCGCCGACCTGCCCGGAATTTCCGCCAATGTGCTGACACAGCGCCTCACCGAGCTGGAAGCGAGCCATATCATCCACCGGCTGCGCCTGCCGCCGCCTGCCAATGTCCAGGTCTATGGCCTGACCGAATGGGGGCATGAGGCGGAACCGATGGTGCTTGCGATCGCGCGCTGGGCCTATCGCTCGCCCACGCATGACCGGATGAAGCCGCTGACCGCCAATGCCATGCTGCTGTCGCTTGTCGCTAATGCCGACCGAGCGAAGATCGGCTCGCTGGCGCTGCGGCTGCACTTTGCTGTCGATGGCCGATCCTTTGCCGGAACGCTCGATGCAACCGGCCTCACCATTGCCGCGGGCGACGCCGCCGCTCCGAACCTTGCCTATGCGGGCACGGCGCGCGGACTGGCCAGCCATTTCTATGGCAAGGTTCCCATCGACGCGCTCGAACGGCAGGAACTGCTTTCGCGCAGCGGCGACCCGGCAGTCGCGGCGCGCTTCGCCGATCTGTTCCATTTGCCCGGCCGCTTCCAACCCGCCTCTCGACAGCACGGGTCGCCCCCCGCATAACAGCGCGGAACAAGGGGGACATTCTCGACCGATGCTCGCGACCGTGGCGACTGTCGCCTATCTGGGGCTGGAGGCGCGCGCGGTGGAGGTGCAGTGCCAGCTGGTCGCGGGCCTGCCCAACTTCATCGTCGTCGGCCTGCCCGACAAGGCCGTGGCGGAAAGCCGCGAGCGGGTGCGCAACGCCATCGCCGCCATCGGCCTGTCACTGCCGCCCAAACGCATCACCGTGAACCTGTCGCCCGCCGACCTGCCCAAGGAGGGATCGCATTTCGACCTTCCGATCGCACTCGCGTTACTCGGTGCCATGGGGCTGGTCGACCGCGAGGCGCTGAGCGGCTACTGCGTCGTCGGCGAACTGGCGCTCGATGGCCGGATCGCGCCGTCGCCCGGCGTGCTGCTCGCCGCCATCCACGCCGGCGCAAACGATCTCGGCCTCATCTGCCCGGCCGCGCAGGGCAGCGAGGCCGCATGGGCAGGCACGGTCGAGGTGGTTGCAGCCTCCGATCTCCTCGGCCTGCTCAATCACCTCAAGGGGCATGGTCTGCTGGCCGCGCCAATGGCCGGAGAGGTGGAGGAGGTTCGCCCCGGCCCGGATCTGAGGCAGGTGCGCGGCCAGGAAACGGCGCGGCGCGCACTTGAGATCGCGGCGGCGGGCGGTCACAATCTCCTGATGGTCGGGCCACCCGGCGCGGGCAAGTCGCTGATGGCAAGCTGCCTGCCCGGCATATTGCCGCCGCTGACCCCTGCCGAGGCGCTTGAAGTGTCGATGGTCGCGAGCGTCGCGGGCACGCTGGACGCGGGTCGGCTCAGCCGCCGCCGCCCCTATCGCGCGCCGCATCACAGCGCCTCGATGGCGGCGCTGGTGGGGGGTGGGCTCAAGGTGCGGCCGGGCGAGGTCAGCCTCGCCCATCTCGGCGTGCTGTTCCTGGACGAACTGCCGGAGTTCCAGCGCGCGGTGCTCGATTCCCTGCGTCAACCGCTGGAAACCGGCGAGGTGACGGTGGCGCGCGCCAATGCCCATGTCTCCTTCCCTGCGCGCGTTCAGCTGGTGGCCGCGATGAACCCCTGCCGCTGCGGCCATCTCGGCGATCCGGCGCTGGCCTGCGCGCGCGCGCCCAAATGCGCCGCCGACTATCAGGCGCGGGTGTCCGGGCCGCTGCTCGACCGCATCGACCTGCATGTCGAGGTCGCCGCCGTCACCGCCGCCGACCTTGTGCTGCCACCGAGCGCCGAGGGGTCGGCCGAGGTCGGCGCGCGGGTCGCGGCGGCGCGCGCGGTCCAGACAGCGCGGGGGCTTGCCCGGACCAATGCCGAGCTGGAAGGCGAGGCGCTGGACGCGGTGGCGACGCCTGACGAGGCGGGCAGGCGCCTCCTTGCAGAGGCGGCAGCGGCGATGAACCTGACGGCGCGCGGCTATACCCGCGTGCTGCGCGTGTCCCGCACCATCGCCGATCTGTCAGGCGCTGCCGAGGTCGGTCGCATCCATGTCGCGGAGGCGCTCAGCTACCGGCGGCGCGCACCGGTGAACTGAGACACGAAAACCGGATAAAGGGCGTCGACTCAGCCCGCCTTGTTCTCGACCAGCTTCAGGTCCGCGCCAGCACCCTTGACCGCGAAGCGCCCGGACACCTGCGCGCCCGGCGCGATGCTCACCGTCTGGTAGGTCACATCGCCGGTAATTCTTGCGGTCGCCTCGACGACGAGATCGTCGGCCGTGATGCTGCCCTCGACATGGCCGCCGATCCGCGCCGACTTGGCGACCACCTGCCCGGTGATGCGGCTGTCCGGTCCCTGCACCAACGCGGCGCAGGCGATATCGCCATCGACCCGGCCGTCGATATGGAGGTCGGCGCTCGCCGTCACGTTGCCGCTGATGACGATGTCTCCGCCGATGAGCGAAAAGGGTATCTGTCTAGCCCCGGTTGCCGGAGCGGGTCGCGTCGCCGATGATGATTTGTCGATCTTTGAGAACATCACGCCCCCCCTTGGCAAAACGGGCTTCCAGAAATGGCCGCGGGTCGACCGCGTCGCCGCGCACCCGCACCTCGAAATGCAGATGCGTGCCAGTCGAGCGCCCGGTCGATCCCATCCGCCCGACCTGCGCGCCGCGGGTTACGACATCGCCTGTCCGCGCTGCAAAGCCGGCAAGGTGAGCATAGCGCGTCACTATACCATGGCCATGGTCGATTTCCAGGCAATTGCCGTAACCTGCCCGAGGCCCGGCGAAAATCACCCTGCCATCCGATGCGGCGAGGATCGGCTGGCCGTAGCGGCCCGGAAAATCGATGCCCGCGTGAAAGGCGAGCTGCCCGTTGAAGGGATCGCGGCGATAGCCGTAGGAGCTGGATTCCATCGGCGCGGTCGTCGGCCGGGCAGAGGGCAGGACGCTGAGCGCGGCTTCCATCGCGGACAGCCGGTCGAGCAGACTGGTCAGCGCGCCGAAATCGGCGGGCGCGGCAAAGTCGGCTCGGGCCGCAACGGGGATGAAGGGGCCGCCCTGCCCCCGGGTCGCGAACTGGCGCGGATTGAGCCCGACATCGCGCAGCGCGGACTCGACGCGGGCAAGCCGGGCGGTAGCGAGGACGGTCAGGCGCCGCGCAAAGCCCTCCTGCCTCTGGCGGACCTGGGCGAGGCGGTCGGCGACAGCGCGCGGATCGGCCGCCTCGCTCACCTTGTCGCCGCGTGCGGCCCCGGCCCGCGCACCGGCAGCCGCCTCATCGCCGAAATGCGCGCGCATCAGGGCGTCGAGCGCGTCCTGCCGCGCCTCGAGCCCCTTGGCGACGGACTCGACGGACCGCTTGTCGGCATCCAGCCGCGCGGCCTCACTCCGAACCGCAGCCTTCTGCGCGGACATGGCAGCGGCCGCATCGTCCAGCGCCCATGCGCGCCACAGGGCGCTGCCGGACACGGCGAGGCACAGCAAAACAAAGAGGCAGGCCAGACCGGCGCCGACCAGTTGTGCGCGTGTCGTTACACGCAGGTAACGCACTGCGCCCCCGGCGCGAACGAAAATCTCCCTCTCCGGGGCCATCGCGCCGATCCGCGCGACGAGCCTCGCAAAGCCCGTATTCAAATCTGACACCTGAGGACCCGACCGTTACATTCTTGTGACTGGCGCTGTGGGTAACAGCGCGGGCGGGCGAGTCCGAATCTGGCTGATAATGTGCAGGACGAGTCGAACCGTTACCGGGACGAATCGAGTTTACTCCTGTCGCGGTCAGCGTTCGAGCCGCGCCACGCCTCAATTCAGGGGCGCGACTCGAATCGCGAAGGCGCGATCAGGCACCCGAAGCCCGGTGCGAAGCGCGCCGTCCGGCCTGCAAGAAACGGCACGCTGGCGTCAACCGCCCGTGCCTCCGGTCGCTCCGACAGGTGAACGAGCCACATGCCTTCAAGACCGCGCAGATCGTCCCGGCACTGGCCAAGCGGGCGGCCCTCCACCTCCCGGCAGGCGCAGGCGACACGCGCGGCGAAACCGGCCGCGACATCCGCCTTGTGCCGCCAGCGCGGCCACTGCCACCAGACAGAGAGCGCCAGCGCCAGCAGCAGACAGGCCGCCAGCGCCCCTGCGAGCCGGAGAATTCCGCTAGGCGGTGTGGACATATTCCACATGAGCCGTGGTGGCCCGATGCGGGATGAA
>CAZGVX010000091.1:0-7592 GCA_964529225.1 uncultured Sphingobium sp. | reverse complement strand
GCGCCCGGAACAGGGGGAGACGCATCATGCGAAAGGCCATAATGATTTCCGGCGCCGCGATGGCGCTCCTGCCGCTCGCTGCCTGTGGGGAAAAGCGCGTCACCGCCGAGAATGCCTCGGTCGCCGAAGTGGCGGAGAAGGTCAAGGAGTCGGGCATCGCCGGGGACAGCTTCATCAACCCCGGCCAGTGGGAAACCATGGTCGAGATCACCGACGTCTCGATCCCCGGCATGCCGCCGGAAATGGCCGCGCAGATGAAACAGCACATGGCCGAGGGGCACAGCGACCGGAGCTGCGTCACGCCCGAGGAGGCGAAGAAGCCGCGCGAGCAGTTTTTCGGCGGCGAGCAGATGAAGCACTGCAAATATGACCGCTTCGCCTTTGGCGGGGGCAGGATCGACATGACCATGCAGTGCGCCCATGAAAGCGGCATGCGGCAGGTGATGGAGATGCACGGCAGCTATTCGGGCGATGCCTATCGGATGGATGTGCAGTCCGACGCCACGGGCGGCGAGGGCGCGATGAAGACGATGCGGGTGGCGATGCGGATCAGCGGCAAGCGCGTCGGCGCCTGCACCGGCAAGGACGCCTCTTGACCGAAGCCGGGGCGCTCAGGGCCTATCTGGACCGGATCGGGCTGACCGACGCCCCGCCCGCCACGGCGGAGGGGCTGGTCACGCTCCAGCGCGCGCACCGCCTCGCCATCCCGTTCGAGAATCTCGACATCATGCTGGGGCGCGGCGTGGATGTCTCGCCCGGCGCGGTGTTCGACAAGCTCGTCGGGCAGCGGCGCGGCGGCTATTGCTTCGAACAGAACGGGCTGTTCCTGCGCATGCTGGCGGCGCTCGGGTTCGAGGCGCGGCCGCTCCTCGCGCGGGTCTGGCTCGGCATCGCGGCGGGTGACGTGCCGCCGCGCACGCATATGCTGGCGCTGGTCAAGGTGCCGGGCGGCCAGTGGATCGCCGATGTCGGTTTCGGCGGGAGCATGGTGCCGCCTCTGCCGCTGGCGGACGGCGCGGGGGTCGCGATGCCCGACGGGACGCGGCACCTCTTGCGCCGCGCGGCCATGCCGGGTGATCCGAGCGGTCAGTGGCTGCTCGAGCGCGACGGCCCCGCCGCCGCGACCGACGGCCGGGCGGAGGGCGCCGGGTGGGTGCCGCAATATGGCTTCAGCCTGGAAGGGATCGCGCCGGCGGATATCGCGGCGGCGAATCACTGGACCGCGACAGCGCCGGGCACGCGCTTCACCAGCCTGCATGTGGTGAGCCGGGTGCTGCCCGACGGCTTTGCCGCGCTCAGCGACCGACAGCTGACGCTCTACAGCGAGGGGCGCGCGGAAAGCTGGCCCGTCGCCGACGCCAGCGCCTATCGCGCGCTGCTTGATGAGAGCTTCGGCATCGCGCTTCCCGCCGAGGATGTCGGGCGCCTGCCGCTGTTCGCGCCGTGAGGGCGGCGGCGAGGTCGCGTGCTGTCCCGGCGAAAACCGGCCTCTGTCCTACCGGCGACCGCCATGCCATGACGCGCGGATCGGCTCTTTCCCTTCGTGACGATCCACCGGCTCCGCTCCCTATCCGGGAGAGGGGGCAGGGACCGGGCGTGCCCTGCGCCTGCCCCGTCCTCGGGCGGGAAGAGAATAGGCTTTACCCTGTAACCTTTGTAACCTTTGCGCGCAGCCTGCGGGCTATCCGGGCGCGGCGCCGGGGCGCGGCCGCGCCGGTCCGGGCTCAGGGATAGCGGCGAAGATCGGCGGGGGTCGGGCATCCCGGCGTTGCGGCGCGTGCAGGCGGCATCGCGCCCGCGCGCAGCACGTCGACCGGCAACCCGGCCTCCGGCGTGACGAAGCGGCGCGGGTCGATGCCCCGGCATTTCAGGTAAAGGGCGGTGAGTGCGGGCGGCGTGCCCCGCGCCTCGAACGAGAGGCGGAACGTGCCCCAGTGCATGCCGATCGCCTGCGTCGCGCCGAGGCGCACGAACGCCTCCACCGCCTCGCGCGGGCCGATATGGGTGTCCGTCACCATCTGGCCGGGCTGGAAGCGGAACGCGCCGATGGGCAGGAGCGCAAGCCGGATCGGCCCCCAGCGCCGCGCCTCGATCGGCCAGCGCATGTCGCCCGGCCCGGTGTCGCCCGCAAAGAACAGGTTGCCCGCACCTGTCTCCACGACAAAGCCGCTCCACAGCGCCCGGCGCGCGTCGACGCCCCAGCGCGACGACCAGTGGTGGACGCGCGCGACATGGACCGTGGCGCGCGGCATCTTCAGCGCCTGGTCCCAGTCGAGGCCCTTCGCGCCGATCCCGGCCGAGGCCATCAGCCTCTCATTGCCCAGCGACGACAGGATCACTGGCCGGTCACGGTCCCACAGGCGCTTCAGGGTGGCGAGGTCCATATGGTCGTAGTGATTGTGGCTGACGAGGACGAGGTCGATGCGCGGCAGCCTGTCGAACGCGATGGCCGGGGCGGCGACGCGGTGCGGGCCGATGCCGAGCGGCCCGGCGACATCGCTCCATATGGGATCGGTGAGGATGTTGAGGCCCGCGACCTGGACCAGCACCGTCGCATGGCCGACCCGGATGGCACGCATCTGCCCCGCGCCCAGCGGCGGCAGGCTGGCGGGGTCGACCGTCGTGACGGCGACATGGTCCGGCCAGGCGGGCCGCGCGTCGAGCCCCAGCAGATAGCGCAGGATCGCCGGGCCCCGGCGCGTCACGGGGTCGCTCGTGACGGCGACGTCCGGGTTGAAGAAGCGCGCGCCGTCATAATGGTCGCTCAACGGGCCGTCATAGTAGCGCCGGTCGAGAAAGGGCGGGACGAGGACGATGGCGAGCAGCGCCAGAATGACGATCCACAGCGCCAGCGCGCCGCTCCAGCGGGCGATGCGCGCCACGATCATGCGGGCATCGAGCGCGGCCGCGCCTGCCGGTAGCTGCCAAGCAGCCGCACCCATTTCGTGTGAAAGGCGAGTTCCTCCAGCGCCCGGTCGACAGGCGGATCGCCCGGCATCCCCTCGATATCGGCGTAGAACTCGGTCGCGGCGAAGCTTGCGCCGCGCTGGTAGCTCTCCAGCTTGGTCATGTTGACGCCGTTAGTCGCAAAGCCGCCCATCGCCTTGTAGAGCGCGGCGGGGATGTTCTTCACCTCGAACAGGAAGCTTGTCATCACCGGCCCGTCGGGCGGCGGGGCGACAGGGTCGCGGGCGAGGATGACAAAGCGGGTCATGTTGTCGCCGCTGTCCTCGATATGCTCGGCGCGCAGGACGAGGCCGTACAGGTCCGCGGCAAGGCGCGGCGCGATGGCGGCGGCGCCGGGCTCCTGCGTCTCGGCGATCAGGGCCGCGGCGCCGGCGGTGTCGGCATAGGGGACCGGGCGGATGCCGTGGGCGCGCAGATAGTGGCGGCACTGGCCGAGCGCCTGGCTGTGGCTCGCCGCCGATACCACAGGCGCATCGGCATCGCTCGCCATCAGGCAGTGATGGATCGGCAGGAAATGCTCGCCAATGATCGAGAGGCGCGACTCCGGCAGCAGGAAGTGCATGTCCGCCACCCGGCCGTGCAGGCTGTTTTCGATGGGAATGATGGCGCGCGCCGCGCGCCCGTCCTGCACCGCCTCGATCGCGTCCTCGAACGAAAAGCAGGGGAGCGGCAGCGCATCGGCGTCGAACTGCCGCGCGGCGAGGTGGGAGTTCGCGCCCGGCGCGCCCTGAAAGGCGAGCGCCCGGTCCGGCGCGGCCCGCGCGGCATCGGTCATCTCTGCGACCAGTCGCCGCGCAGGCAAGGGGTAGTTTTCCATAGGTCAGGCGGGCGATAGGCGAGGTGGCACCACCGCGCAAGCATGGCTTGCATGGCCGGGAGCGAGCGATTAAGGGTTCCGGCCAATCGAACGGGGCATTTCCGGCATCGGCCATGTCTCGCGGCCAAAGACCGGATTTGGGGAAAGACAGATAGCGCATGGGTGACCGTTTCAACACCGTGGCCGGCTGGGCCTTGTTCGCCGGTATCATCGCTCTGGGCGGTGGCATCATCAGCGCCAAGTTCTTCCATGAGGAGCGGCCCGAGCCGATGGGCTATGCCATCGAGGGCGTCGAGGCCGAGGGCGAAGGCGGCGCGGATGCCGGACCGCCCTTTGCGGTTCTGCTCGCCAAGGCCGATGTGGCCGCCGGTGAAAAGGTATTCGGCAAGTGCGCCGCCTGCCACACCATCAACCAGGGCGGCGCGAACGGCATCGGCCCCAATCTCTATGCCACGCTGGGCGAGCCCATCGCTACCGGCAAGGGCGGCTTCGCCTTCTCCGACGCGCTGAAGGGGGTCGGCGGCACCTGGACGTTCGACCAGATGAACAAGTGGCTGACCAGCCCGCGCGATTTCGCGGCCGGCACCAAGATGACCTTCGCCGGGCTTGCCAAGCCCGAGGATCGCGCCAACGTCATCGCCTATATGAACGCGCAGGGTTCCAACCTGCCGATCCCGGCGGCGACCGAAGCCGCCGCCCCGGCAGCTGGCGACAACGCGGCGGGCAATGCCGCTGGCAACGCCGCCGAGGCGGCCAACAGCGCGGCGCCGGCCGAGGCGGACGCCGCGAAGTAAGGATTCCGGCGGCGCCTAACCGCAGCCCGCCGCTTCCTCGTCCCGGTAGAAGTCCTCAACGCGCGCCCAGGCCTCACCGGCCGTCTCGACCCAGCTGATGAGGTCGAGGTCGTGCGGCGAAATGACCCCTTCCTCGGCGAGTGCATCGAAGTTCACGACGCGCGTCCAGAAATCGCGACCGAACAGCAGGATCGGGATCGGCTTCATCTTGCCGGTCTGGATGAGCGTCAGCAGTTCGAAAAATTCGTCGAACGTGCCAAAGCCGCCGGGGAACACCGCCAGGGCGCGCGCGCGCAGCAGGAAATGCATCTTGCGAAGCGCGAAATAGTGAAACTGAAAGCTCAGCTCCGGTGTGACGAACGGGTTGGGATGCTGCTCATGCGGCAGCACAATGTTCATGCCGATGGAGGGCGCGCCCTCATCCGCCGCGCCGCGATTGGCGGCCTCCATCATAGACGGGCCGCCCCCTGAGCAGACGACGAAGTTGCGGCACCCGTCGGCGGTGACCGGGAACCGCGCGGCGATCCGGGCGAGCGCGCGCGCTTCGTCATAATATTTCGCCTTTGCAGCGAGCCGCTGCGCCACCTGCCTGTCCCGTTCGGTCATGGCGGCGGCGACGAAATCCTCGGCCTCATCCGGCCGCGGAATCCGCGCCGAGCCATAGAACACGAAGGTTGAGACAATTCGCGCCTCGTCCAGCAGCAGTTCCGGCTTCATCAGTTCGAGCTGGAACCGCACCGGGCGCAGATCCTCGCGCAGCAGAAAGTCGGTGTCCTGAAACGCGAGGCGATAGGACGTGCTCTGCGTCTGTGCCGTGCCCACCGACCGGCGCGCGTCCAGCGCCTCCTCCTCGGCGGGGCGGAAGCGGCGTTCGCCCACAGTGGTATCGGTCAGCTTGGCGGGCGCCCGCCGGGGCTTGTCAGGTGCGTCGGCCATGGTCAGCGGCAGTAGCCGCCACGCCCGCCCATGTCGAAGTGGAAATGATTGTAGTGCGCCGCATTGTAGTCGGGGCCGAGCACGGTGCGGAACCGCTTGCAGGCGCTGGCGTGGACCGCGTCGAGAAAGCGGCGCGAGGGACCGCCCTGCCGCGTCCAGTCGTCCGCCAGGGTGATGCGTCGCCCATCCGCCAGGACGAAGGCGGACACGTCGACGGCATTGCCATGGGCATGTTCGGACCGTTTGCCGGCCATGCCCGCATTGCCGACGATGTTGCGGCAGGCATAGGTGCCGAAGGTTTCGATGCGGACGACCTCGCTGCCGAGGTGAAGGCGGGCTGCGGGTGCGACCGCATAACGCGCCCATGCCGCGAATTTTTCAGCGAGGGGGCAGGTCATTGGGCCGAGATTGCTCGCGGGCACGGCGATCCGGTCAAGCCGCACCGCGTCGTCGAGGAAACAGCCGCCGCCCCTGTTCTGATCGGGCAGTCGCGTGTACGCGACGCTTAACGCATCGAGGCGGGCTGCGCATTGCCGAAAGGCGACGCTGGGTGGCCGGGGGGCGGGCGCCGCGCTCACGCGGGGGGTGGGGCGGCGCATCTCCGGCCCATCGACGCAGGCAGACAGGAGGGCGGTCGACACCACCGCCAAGAGCCCCGAAAGCCTGCCGCGCGCCATGCCATGCATGGCGGCGACTTTGGTTAAACATAGTTAAGAAAAGGTTAACTCGCTCGCCGGACCCGGTGAGCCGAGTCCGGTAGGCGATCGGTCGTTTATCGGTCAGATCGCCGCGCGCGCGGAGTCGGTCGTGAAACCGTGACGTGACGCACAGACATTGCGCTTCCGTTCGGAATCGCACTCCGGATGGGGATTTCATTTGACATTAACCCGCCCGCCGCTAGGGCCGTCGGCGGGCCACGCGGTCCCAACGCCGCGCGCGCTCTCTGCAAGGAGAAGCATGACATGACCGATACACCGAAGCCGCAGGGCAAGCCTGCGCGTCCGCATTTTTCGTCGGGTCCGTGCGCGAAGCCGCCGGGATACGACCTTTCCAAAATCGCCACGGCGTGCCTCGGCCGCTCGCACCGATCGAAACTGGGCAAGCAGCGCCTCGCCCATTGCATCGACCTGATGCGCGAGCTGCTGAACCTGCCGGAGACGCACCGCATCGGCATCGTCCCGGGCTCCGACACCGGCGCCTTTGAAATGGCGATGTGGACGATGCTGGGCGCGCGCCCCGTCACCACGCTCGCCTGGGAAAGCTTTGGCGAGGGCTGGGTGACCGATGCCGCCAAGCAGCTGAAGCTCGATCCCAATATCCTGCGCGCGGATTATGGCCACATCCCGGATCTCGGCGCGGTCGACTGGTCGAATGACGTGCTGTTCACCTGGAACGGCACCACGTCGGGCGCGCGCGTGCCCAATGCGGACTGGATCCCCGCGGACCGCGAGGGCCTCTCCTTCGCCGACGCGACCTCGGCGGTGTTCGCTTACGAGATCGACTGGACGAAGATCGACGTCGCCACCTTCTCCTGGCAGAAGGTTCTGGGCGGCGAAGGTGCGCATGGCGTGCTGATCCTCGGCCCGCGCGCGGTCGAGCGTCTCGAGACGCACACCCCCGCCTGGCCGCTCCCCAAGGTCTTCCGCCTGATGTCCAAGGGCAAGCTGGCCGAGGGCGTTTTCAAGGGCGAGACGATCAACACCCCGTCGATGCTCGCGGTCGAGGATGCGATCTTCGCCCTCGAATGGGGCAAGTCGCTTGGTGGCCTCGCCGGCATGATCGCCCGGTCGAACGCCAATGCGGCGGCACTCGACGCGATTGTCGCGGCGCGCGACTGGCTCGGCCATCTCGCGCCGGACCCGGCGACCCGCTCGACCACCAGCGTCTGCCTGACGGTCGAAGGCGCGGACGAGGCCTTCATCAAGAAGATGGCCGCGCTGCTCGAGGCCGAGGACGCCGCCTATGATGTCGCTGGCTATCGCGATGCGCCACCGGGCCTTCGCATCTGGTGCGGCGCGACCGTCGACACCGCCGATATCGAGGCGCTCGGCCCATGGCTCGACTGGGCCTATGCCGAG
>CAZGVX010000090.1:0-7662 GCA_964529225.1 uncultured Sphingobium sp. | reverse complement strand
TAAGCTGTGGTCGCGATCCGGTAGCCGCGCCGCATCGCCTGGCCGAGCTGCTTGAGCCGCCGCTCCACGGATTCGCCGGTAAGGTCCGCATCGTCCCCGGTCAGCGTGAGCATGATCCCGTCCATGTCATAGGTGAGCCGCGCACGTTCGAGTGATGCCGCGACGCCCCCGCTCAGCCGCTGGGCGAGGCGAATAGCCAGTCCCCATTGCCGCGCCCTGGTGATGAGATCCGGTTCGGCGAGTCGACCGAGGGTAGGCGCCGGATTGTCGCTGCCGCCGAGGCTGGTATAGAGCGCCTGTGCCAGCATAGCCCGCTCGGCGCCGTTGATGCCGACCCAGTTCCCGTGAAGTCCCGTCTCGAGGCCCCGTTCCGCACGGAAATCGGGATTGGCGCGCCAGCCCACATCAGCAAGCAGACAGGCCGCCTGCCTGATGCGGCGCATCGCTGGCGCATCGTCGGGAAACAGGGGCGCGATCCATCGGTCGATCTGGTCGCCATGGCCGGGAAAGCGACCCTGCGCCTCGCCCTCGGCGCGCGCCGCCACCAGGAGCGGGTCCTCGGCGGCGATTTCGGGCGGCAACGCGCGATAGAGCAGCCCCTCGCGAAGGCCATAGGCCGACACGATCAGGCTCGCAGGATCAAACTGCCGCACCAGTGCGGCGAGCAGCGCGGCGGCGTGGGGCAGGGTCGGCGCGCGGGCGCTGGAGACGAAGGGCATCGCCTTCAGTTGCGCTGCGTCGGCTGCGTCCAGCAGCCGAACGAGGCCAGCAATCCGGCGTGGCGCCAACTCATAGGCGTGGAATATCGGAAGGCCATAGCCCGTCCGGTGCATGTCGATGCGGGCAAGCGCCCGCCAGCTGCCGCCGATCATGTAGAAAGGCAGGCCCCGCGCCATGTCGGACCATCCCGCCTGCGCCAGCTTGTCAGCCAGCGTCCTGGCGAGCGCATCCTTGCCGCGTGACCTGATCTCGGCCACCCGCAGGGCGCCGAGCGGGAGCGAAAGGCATTGCGCAACCTGACCGTTCGCAACGCGCGCCAGTTCCAGGCTGCCACCGCCGAGATCGCCCATGATGCCGTCGGCATCGGGCATGCCCGACAGGAGGCCGGCCGCCGACGCCGTGGCTTCTTCCTCGCCGCTCAGCAGACGGACGTTGAAGCCGACTTCGGCCGCCTGCGCGATGAACTGGGCGCCATTGGCGGCGTCGCGGACGGCCGCGGTGGCCACGCACTGAATGTCCGCCACGTCCATATCTGTGCAGAGCTGATGGAACCGGCGCAGCGCCGCGATTCCGCGCGTCATGGCGCTTCTGCCGATCCGTCCGGTGCGATCGAGGTCCGCGCCGAGCCCCGCCATCACCTTCTCGTTGAACAGGATGAAGGGCAGGCGACGGGGGCCGTCATAGACGACAAGGCGCACGCTGTTCGAGCCGATGTCCACGATGGCGGCGCGGCGGAACGGCGCTCCGTCTGGCTTGCGGGCGGTCCGGCCGCCCCGGAGCGGCGCGGTGCGCGCGATTCTGTCGAGAATGGTCATGCCTCGGTTTCGGTAGGCCGTCGCCTGCGGCGAAGCGTGAGCTTGGGCACGCGCTCGCTTGTCTTGAGGGCGGCGCCGCGCCCGGACAGCGACGGGTTTGTCATGAAATAATGATGCAGATTGAAAGGCTTGTCTTCTCCGCGTTGAACGCGCTCATAGGTGCCGTCCGCATCCAGCTCCCAGCTCTGTTCATTGTCGAGAAGATTGGCAAGCAGCACCTGATCGAGGATCTGGTCGTGCACCGTGGGGTTCTCGATCGGCAGCATATACTCGACGCGCCGGTCGAAGTTGCGCGGCATCCAGTCGGCGGAACTGATGAACAGCTTCGCGCGATCGTTCGGGAGGGCGCGGCCATTGCCGAACGCCCAGATCCGGCTGTGTTCAAGGAACCGCCCGACGACGGACCGGACATGAATATTCTCGCTCATGCCCGGAACGCCGGGCCGCAGGCAGCATATGCCGCGAACGATGAGGTCGATCTCCACCCCCGCATTGCTGGCCTGATAGAGCTTCTCGATGATGGCCGGGTCGACAAGGCTGTTCATCTTGGCCCAGATGGCGGCGGGCTTGCCCTCGGCGGCAAAGGCCATTTCGGCGTCGATCAGGTCCGACAGCCGACCGCGCAGGTGCAGCGGGGACAGGGCGAGCAATTGCATGTCGGCCGGCTCCACATAGCCGGTGATGTAGTTGAACAGCGCCGCTGCATCCCGCCCGAGCCGGGGATCTGCGGTAAAGAAGCTGAGGTCGGTGTAGATCCGCGCCGTGATCGGGTGGTAGTTGCCGGTGCCGAAATGGCAGTAGGTGCGGAATGCATCGCCCTCGCGCCGGACGACCATCGACACCTTGGCGTGAGTCTTCCATTCGATAAAGCCATAGACCACCTGAACGCCCGCACGCTCAAGCTGGCTTGCCCAGAGCAGATTCTGCTCCTCGTCAAACCGGGCTTTCAGTTCCACGATGGCGGTGACCGACTTGCCGGCTTCGGCGGCGTCGATCAGCGCGCGGATAACCGCCGACTGCTTGCCGGCGCGGTAAAGCGTCTGTTTGATCGCCACGACATCGGGGTCGGCCGCCGCCTGATTGAGGAAGGCGATGACGACATCGAAACTTTCATACGGGTGATGGACAACGATGTCCTTCGCCTTGATCGCGGCGAAGCAATCCCCGCCATATTCGCGAATTCGTTCAGGAAATCGCGGCGAATAGGCGACGAACTTGAGGTCCGGCCTGTCCTCCTCGACCAGCAGGGCAAGGTCGCTGATGCCCACGAAGCCGTCCGTTTCAACCGTTGTCGCGTCCTCGCCGAGCATCATCGACTGGAACATCTCCTCTACCGCCGGTGAGACGCTTTTCTCGATTTCCAGCCTGATGACCTTGCCGCGACGCCGCCTTTTGATGGCGGTGCGATAGTAACGGACGAGATCCTCCGCCTCTTCCTCGATCTCGATGTCGCTGTCGCGCAGGATGCGGAACAGGATGCTTTCGTCAACCCGGTAGCCGGGGAACAGCAGGCCCGAGTAGCGGCGGATGATCGTCTCCAGCGCGATATAGGCGGCGCGCTCGCCCGGCAGGCGCAGGAACCGGGGAAGGGTGGTCGGCAGAATGACAAGTTCCTGCACCTTCTCCCGGTCCGATATGCGGGTGAGATTGAAGGACAGGCACAGGCCCCGGTTCGGGATGAAGGGAAACGGGTGGGCCGGATCGAGCGCCTGCGGCGTCAGCACCGGAAACACCTGCGTCAGGAAATGATTTCTGAGCCAGGAATCGGCCTCGTCATCGGGCGCATCGACGCCGAGCACCGCAAGATCGACCCGCGCCAGCTCGTCGGCCAGCTGGTGCCATACGCGTTGCTGGTCCATCATCAGCGCGTCCGCCTCCGACCCGATGGCGCTGAGCTGCTGGGCGGCGGTCATGCCGTCGGCGGAACGCAGATCGACATCCTGGGTGAGCTGCCCCTTCAGCCCGGCAACGCGGACCATGTAGAACTCGTCGAGATTGGCGCCCGAAATCGACAGGAAGCGCAGCCGCTCCAGCAGCGGGTGGGCGACATTGCTCGCCTCCTCCAGCACGCGCTGGTTGAACTTGAGCCAGCTCAGCTCGCGGTTGAAATACCGCTCCTGCGCCACCGCCACGGGGAGAAGGGAATTGACCTCTGGCACCGGCACCTCGTCAGTCGTTGTCGGACGATCCATCGTCGTCCCCCTCGTCCAGACCGTCAAGCCAAGGCGCGGCGAGCGCGGGCGTGATGCGCTTGCCTGTGCCAAGTGCGGCCCGGTTCAGCAGGGCGATGATGCGGTCGACCGCTACATAAGAGCGCGGCAGGCGTCGTGCCAGCCAGCGCGGGAGATCGGCGGAGAATGGCGCTCCGATGGTCGCGAGGCCATCGGCGATAAGCGCCTCGGTCAGCGCCTCGTCCGGGGCGCCTATCCGCGCGACGCCAGCCGTTGCCAGGCGGGAGGCGAGATCGGGCAAAGCGATCTGCCAGACGGGCGGCGCGGCGCGCGCGACCAGCAGCAGGCGCACGCCCGCCTCCCTCGTGCGGTTCCAGGCATGGAACAGCTCGGCTTCGTCCAGGCCATCCGCGTCGTCGATGACGTCGGCCATCCCCGTGCCCGCGAGCGCGTGGGCAATGGTCGAGCGGCCGGAGCGGGGCGGCCCCACGAGCAGCGCGCAGTGGGACGGCCAGAGGTCCGGCCGCTCCACGAAGGAGAGGGCGGCGCGGTTCGCCTCGCCGACGAGAACGGGGCGCCCCTGCTCGACATCGCGCCAGTCGATGGGAAGCGGCGGCTGGCTGAGGATTGCCGCGTTCATGGGTTCACCTGCCCCGCCGCGTCACCGCCCGGCGGTGGCGCCGCGGCTGGCCCCGCGCGCCGCTGGATGCGCCAGGTCGTGCCCTGGCCCTGAACGCTGTAGCCGCGCGCCGACAGGGCGATGCGCAGTTCTTCGGGCGTGCTCGTGGTCGTAACCTGCATCACGGAGATTCCGCCCAGCGCCAGGCTGGTGGTGGTGGCGGTCCGCACGCCGGGGATGGACCGCATCATGGCCTCTCCCTGACCGACCGAGGCGACGCCCGGCGTCTCATACTGAATGACGTATTGCGTCTCGCCGAGGCTCGCCCCCGGTGCCGACTCGACCGGGATGAACTCCGGCATGGTGCCAAGCGGGTCTTCGTCGCCCACCATCGCATTGTCCGGCTCTTCGACGGTAAGGGAGGGGTCCGGCCGCAATATGCCGCTTTGCAGGGCGCGGGTGTAGAGGCTGTCCATCCGCCTGACCGCTTCGGTCATCATCGCGGGGATGGCGGCAGGCCGGGCAACGCGCAGCTCGAAGCTGCCGATATAGCGGTTGTCGGGGCCATAGCGCGCGGCGAAATGTCCGACCACAGGGCCGTCGGGGCCGAGCCGCTCAAGCCGCGCAAGCGGCATGATGACATCAGCCGCGCCATATTGATCGAGCAGCGTGCGCCACCAGTTGCGCCCCGGCCGGTCGATCTGGCCCGCCGTCAGCAGGATTGCATCGCCCCCCGCGCCGGAGGTGCGGACATAGTCGATCGCGCTCTCCCCCGTTCGGAACAATGCCCACGCCTTCTGCCACTCGGAGGGATATTCGAAGACCGAGGACACGCCGCCGTCGGTGAGCACCGGAATGACGAGCAGCGGCGGCGAACGCAGCACCGGGCCGCCAGCCCCGAGATACGCCCCGGCGCGCGTCCGGTTGAACATGACCGCCAGCGTGGCGATGTAGCGGTTCGGGCCAATCTGTTCCCGCTCCACCTCGATCGCGGCGACCATCGCGCCAATGGCGCTGTCCGGCAGGTTGCCCGCGCCGCTCGCCATCTGGCGCGCCAGTTTGCGCCATGCAAGGCGCTGGGCGAGCCGCCAGCCCGCCGCGCGCGCCGCCTCCGCATTGGGGCCGTAAACGTCGACATGGACGTCTCCCACCTCATAGTCGGCGCTGCTGGCGATGGGCGGGATGCCGCGCTCGCCCTCGATCTGGGCGACCAGAACGGCGGCGCAGAGGGCAAGAATGACGAGCACGGCGACATGAATGGGCCGGGGAGCGGGCAGGGCGCGGATCACGGCGCTCTTTTGGCGGGATCGGGCTGGAAAACCAAGTGCGAACTGCTATTCGCTCAGGCATGACAGACAAAGCCTATAGCTACGCCGAGGCCGGCGTCGATATTGCCGCAGGCAATGCGCTGGTGCGTGCCATTGCGCCGCTCGCCAGGGCGACCAGTCGTCCGGGTGCGAACGCCGAGCTTGGCGGCTTCGGCGGGTTTTTCGATCTGAAGGCGGCCGGCTATGTGGACCCCTTGCTGGTCGCGGCCAATGACGGCGTCGGGACCAAGCTCAAGCTGGCGATTGAGTCCGGCCGCCATGACGGCGTCGGGATCGACCTTGTCGCCATGTGCGCCAACGACCTCATCGTGCAGGGCGCCGAGCCGCTCTTTTTCCTCGACTATTTTGCGACCGGCAAGCTGGAGACCGGGCTGGCGGAGCGCGTGATCGCGGGAATCGCGGAAGGGTGCCGCCAGGCAGGATGCGCGCTCATCGGCGGGGAAACCGCCGAAATGCCCGGCATGTATGCGCCCGGCGACTATGATCTCGCGGGGTTCTGCGTCGGCGCGGTCGAGCGCGATCAGGTGCTGGCGGGGGACCGGGTCAAGGCGGGCGACGTGATCCTCGGGCTCGCCTCGTCGGGCGTGCATTCGAACGGCTATTCGCTGGTGCGCAGGCTGGCGGCGGACAAGGGCTGGAAGCTCGACCGCCCCGCGCTGTTCGATCAGGACGTGCTGCTGATCGACGCGCTGATGGCGCCGACCCGCATCTATGTGAAGCCGCTGCTGCCGTTGGTCCGCGACGGGCTGGTGAACGCCATGGCCCACATCACCGGCGGCGGCCTTCTGGAGAATATTCCGCGCGTCCTGCCGGATGGCTGCCACGCGATGATCGACGCGCACAGCTGGGAACAGCCGCGTCTGATGGCCTTCCTCCAGGCGCAGGGGCATATCGAACCCGGCGAGATGGCGCGCACCTTCAATTGCGGGATCGGCATGGCGCTGATCGTCGATCCAGCCGTGGTCGGGCGGGTCGTCGCGGCGCTGGAAACGGCGGGCGAGACCGTTCACCGCATCGGCATGATCGGCGCGGGCGAGCGCGGCTGCACCGTGGTCGGAGCGGCGGATACGTGGAGCCTTGCGACGCCCTGGGAAGCGACGCATCTTGGCTAGGGCGCGGGTCGCCGTCCTCATCTCCGGCAGCGGCACCAACATGGCGGCACTGCTTTACGCGAGCCGTGCGGTCGACTGCCCCTTTGAGATCGTTCTGGTGGCGTCGAACAACCCGGAGTCGGGCGGCCTCCGACTGGCCGAGGCGGAGGGTATCGCCACGTTCGCGCTGTCGCACCGGGGCATGACCCGCGCGGCGCATGACACAGCGATACACGCCGCGCTGGAGGAAGCGGGGGCGCAATATGTGGCGCTGGCGGGCTATATGCGGGTGCTGACTCCCGAATTCGTGGCACGTTGGGAGGGACGGATGCTGAACATCCATCCGTCGCTGCTGCCGCTCTACAAGGGGCTGCATACGCACGCGCGCGCGCTGGAGGCGGGTGACAGCCATGCCGGCTGTTCGGTCCATCTCGTGACGGCGGAGCTCGACGACGGACCCGTGCTCGGCCAGACGCAGGTGGCGATCCTCCCCGGCGACACCGAGGACAGTCTTGCCGCCCGCGTCCTCATTGCCGAGCATCAACTCTACAGCCGGGTACTGGCCGACTATGTGGCGCGGGCTACGTCACCCGACTATTTGGTGGGACAGGTGCGTGCGCGCGCGCTGACCCTGCCCGAAGCGGATGAGGTGACCAGCCATGGGATGCCCTGTTTCGGCATCGCGAAAGGCAAGAAGTTCGCCTATGTGTCGCTCAACCATCATGGCGACGGCCGGGTGGCTCTGCTGGTCAAGATCAGCGGACCGGACGAGCAGGCGCAGCTGATCGACAACGACCCGGTGCGCTATTACCGCCCTGCCTATTTCGGCGACGGCTGGATCGGCATGCGTCTCGATCTGGGCGATACCGACTGGGATGCGATCGGCGACTGGCTTGCGCGCAGCTGGCGGAGCGTCGC
>CAZGVX010000089.1:2220-7693 GCA_964529225.1 uncultured Sphingobium sp. | reverse complement strand
TTGTAGCCGTTCCACGGCATGAACGCGACGAGGCTGTTGCGACCGAGCGCAAGTTCACCCAGTTCGGTGCTCGGGCCGTCGGCGATCACCTCGCCGCCGCGCACCATGTCGCCAACCTTCACCAGCGGGCGCTGGTTGATGCAGGTGTCCTGGTTGGAACGCTGGAACTTCATCAGCGTATAGATGTCGACGCCCGACTTGCCGGGTTCGATATCCTCGGTCGCACGGATGACGATACGGGTTGCGTCGACCTGATCGACGATGCCGGCACGGCGCGCGGCGATCGCGGCGCCGGAGTCGCGGGCAACGGTCTCCTCCATGCCGGTGCCGACAAACGGCGCCTCTGCCCGCAGCAGCGGCACGGCCTGACGCTGCATGTTCGATCCCATCAGCGCGCGGTTGGCGTCATCGTTCTCGAGGAACGGAATGAGCGACGCCGCGACCGACACGAGCTGCTTGGGGCTCACGTCCATCAGCGTGATATTGTCCTTGGGCGACATCAGGAACTCGCCCGCCTGGCGCGCGGAGATGAGATCCTCGACGAAATGGCCCTCGTCATCGAGCTCGGCATTGGCCTGCGCGATGGTGTGCTTGGCTTCTTCCATGGCGGAGAGATAGACGACCTCGCCCGTCACCTTGTTGTCGACCACCTTGCGATAAGGGGTCTCGATGAAGCCATATTTGTTCACGCGGCTGAACGTCGCGAGCGAGTTGATAAGGCCGATGTTCGGGCCTTCCGGCGTCTCGATCGGGCAAATGCGGCCATAGTGCGTCGGGTGGACGTCGCGCACCTCGAACCCCGCGCGCTCACGGGTCAGGCCGCCCGGTCCGAGGGCCGAAACGCGGCGCTTGTGCGTGACTTCCGACAGCGGATTGGTCTGATCCATGAACTGCGAGAGCTGCGACGAGCCGAAGAACTCGCGCACTGCCGCCACCGCCGGCTTGGCGTTGATGAGATCGTTGGGCATGACCGTCGAGACGTCGACGCTGGACATGCGCTCCTTGACCGCGCGCTCCATGCGCAGGAGGCCGACGCGATACTGGTTCTCCAGCAGCTCGCCGACCGAGCGGACGCGGCGGTTGCCGAGATTGTCGATATCGTCGATCTCGCCCTTGCCGTCCTTGAGGTTTACCAGCTCCTTGACCACGGCAAGGATGTCCTCGCGGCGGAGCGTGGTGATCGTGTCCTCGGCATCGAGGCCGAGTCGCATGTTGAGCTTGACGCGGCCGACGGCCGAGAGGTCATAACGCTCCGGGTCGAAGAACAGCCCCTCGAACAGGGCCTCGGCGGTCTCGCGGGTCGGCGGTTCGCCGGGACGCATGACCCGGTAGATGTCGGCGAGCGCGTGGTCGCGGTCCTCCGCCTTGTCGGCTTTCAGCGTGTTGCGGATCCAGGCGCCGGTGTTGATATGGTCGATATCGAGCAGCTCGATCCGGTCGATGCCGGCGGCGTCGAGCTTTTCGAGATTCTCGGGCGACACCTCGTCACCTGCTTCGATGTAAATCTCGCCCGTCGAGTCGTTGACAAGATCAAGCGCAGAATAGCGACCATAGATCTCCTCGGTCGGGATCAGGAGAGTCTCAAGACCGTCCTTCGCCGCCTTGTTGGCGGCGCGGGGGCTGATCTTGTGGCCGGCGGCGAAGACGACCTCGCCCGACTTGGCGTCGATGATGTCGAACAGCGGCTTCTGGCCGCGCCATGCCTCGGCCGTGAAGGGGATCTGCCAGCCGTTCGGGCCGCGCAGATAGGTGATGCGGCCATAGAATTGCTCGAGGATTTCCTCGCCGTTGAGCCCGAGCGCATAGAGCAGCGCCGTCACCGGCAGCTTGCGCTTGCGGTCGATGCGGACGTTGACGATGTCCTTTGCGTCGAATTCGAAATCGAGCCACGAGCCGCGATAGGGGATGACGCGCGCCGCAAAGAGATACTTGCCGCTGCTGTGCGTCTTGCCGCGGTCATGGTCGAACAGGACGCCGGGCGAGCGGTGCATCTGGCTGACGATGACGCGCTCGGTGCCGTTGATGAAGAAGGTGCCGTTGCCCGTCATGAGCGGCATGTCGCCCATGTAGACATCCTGCTCCTTGATATCGAGGACGGAACGGGTCTGGGTATCGGCGTCCACTTCGAACACGATCAGGCGAAGGGTCACCCGCATCGGTGCCGAGTAGGTGATGCCGCGCTGGCGGCATTCCTCGACGTCATATTTGGGGTCTTCAAGCTCGTAGTGGACGAAATCAAGCTCGGCTGTGCCAGCGAAGTCGCGGATCGGAAACACCGAACGCAGCGTCTTTTCAAGGCCTGACACATAGCCGATCGAGGGATCGGACCGGAGAAACTGCTCATAGCTCTCGCGCTGCACCTCGATGAGGTTGGGCATCTGGACCACTTCGTGGATGTTGCCGAAAACCTTGCGGATGCGCTTCTTGCCTGCGTCGCGGTGAGCGACGGGTGGGAGAGCCGGTGTTGCCATGGAGTTGTCCTGCCTCGTTGGTCTCAAATTTCGCACGGCCTGCATTGCGGCAAGCCTTCAGCCGGAGATGGTTTCGGGGGAAGAAATCCGCCCTGGACGCAAAAAAGTGCGGGCCGGGGCTGTCCGGACCGCACTGGAGCGACTGTCATCCTCGGCTCCGCCCAATTCTCGAATCGTCGTCGCAACAAGACAATCCATCCCGGGCGAGGGGAGGTCAGCAAAGCCGGAGAGGCTTGGCCGAAGAGGAACGCATATAGCGACTTGTTGGATCGGTGCAAGACCCTTAACGCGCCTTCACGGCCGGCGTCAAAACCCCGCACAGCAGCCGGGCACCGCTGTTGCCGCTCGGATCGGTCCGGTTGTCGTCTGCCTTCTCATGCACAATGATCGCCGCGCCATCGGCATCGAAAAGTTGCGAAGCGTTACCTTTGACGGTGAATGACAGGCTGGCGGTGCCATCGCCGCTCACTGTCAGCGAAGGAAGGTCGCCGACATGGGCGCCCATCGGATTTTCAAGGCCATGCTGCCGGTCCGTGGGATTGAGGTGCCCCCCCGCCGTCGCAAAGTCGGGGCCGTCGCACTTGCCCGTTTCGTGGAGGTGAAGGCCGTGCACGCCCGGTTTCAAATAGGCGACGCTCACGGTGCCAAGGAGGTCATCGCCCCTCGCGCGAAGGCTGAGCGAGCCCGAGGTTTTCCCTGATGCATCCCGCAGCATCGCCCGGGCAACCGGGCGCCCCAGCGCCGGATCGTATGAATAAGACTGCGAGGCGCAGCCAGCGGTCAGCGCCGAAGCCAGCGCCATCACAGGCGCGAAACGATGGGGGAGCATGTCAGTTTCCTCCGAGGTTGTTTGATGACAATGCGCGGCGCGACCTACGGTTGCAGTTTTACGAAATCGCGACACCGAGTGCGGAAAGAACCTGTTCCATCGCCCGGGCTGAACGGTTCGACGCTATCCTCAGATTGGTGTGAAAGTCGGCGGCACTGTCCTGATTGGCTTCGTCGGTTGTCGCCTTGATGCCGATCCACGGGCGCGCGACTTGCCGCGCAAACTGGCCCAGCGCCCCGGTTTCCATGTCAACCAGGGCGGCGCCAAGCCGTTCGGCGAGGAAGGCTGACTGCGCCGGGCACTCGACGAAAGCGTCGCCGCTTGCGATGGTGACGGCAGGAAGGCCGCTGCCGGGGTCGGGCAGGGCGGTGAAGGGCTCGACGCTCGCGGGGCCGAGTGGCCATGCGCCGGGCGTGTAGTGGACGAAGCTGCCGGGGCGCTCCGCACCATAGTCATGCTGCACGGCGTGCGCGAGCCAGAAGCAGTCGCCACGCGCGACACCGATCTTGCCCGCCGTGCCGATGATCGCGAACAGATCCGCCGGTTCAGCGGCATGGAGCATGGCGGCAGCCGCCGCGATGTTGACCTTGCCTATGCCGGTGGTGGCGATCCGCAGATCATGTCCCAGTGCGCTGACGCGACGGATGTGGGGCCAGCCGGCATCCGTGATGATGCCTTCACCGGGCAAGAAAGCCTCGGCCTCCTCGGAAAGGGCGGCGAGCAGCAGAATTTGCATTGCGGTTCAATCGCCGTCGAAGGCGCACAGCGCCAGTGGCTCGATACCGGCGGCGCGGAGCCGGGCGCCGCCGCCGAGGTCGGGCAGGTCCACGATAAACAGCGCCTGCGTCACGCGCGCGCCCTCACCGCGCAGCAGACTTGCCCCCGCCAGCGCCGTGCCGCCGGTGGCGAGCAGGTCATCAACCAGCAGCACGCGGTGGTGATCCGTCACCGCGCCGACATGCATCTCTATGCGGTCGGTGCCATATTCCAGCGCATAGTCCACACCGACGCTCTCACCCGGCAGCTTGCCGGGCTTGCGCAGGATCACCTTGCCCTTGGTAAGCTTGTAGGAGAGGGCGGAGGCGACGATGAAGCCGCGCGCCTCGATCCCGGCGATCAGGTCGATCGAATCCGGGTCGATCAGCCCCGCCAGCCGGTCGATCGTCTCGCGAAAGGCCGGCCCGTCGAGCAAAAGCGTGGATACGTCGCGAAACAGGATGCCGGGCTTCGGATAGTCCGGGATGGTGCGGATGCGCGCGGCGAGATCGGCATTGTCGGCGAGGGCAGAGCTGGCCATCGGGCCTCCCATGGATTGAAGCGGTGTCTTGACGGGATCGGGGGCGCGCTGTCAACCGACGCCGGCCAGGGCATCAATCGCCCCTTGCAGAATGTAGCTCGCCGCCAGCTTGTCGACCAGTTCCGCGCGGCGCGCACGGCTGGCGTCGGCGTCGATGAGGGTGCGGGTCACGGCGGCGGTCGACCAACGCTCGTCCCACAGCAGCACCGGCAGCGCGAGATCGGCAATGTTGCGGGCAAAGGCGCGCGCGGCCTGGCTCCGAGGCGACTCGCTTCCGTCCATGTTGAGCGGCAGGCCGAGGACGAAGCCGCGCACCGACTGGGCCGCGCAGATGGCCTCCAGCTTCGCCTTGTCCTTGGCGAACTTGGTGCGGGCAATGGTTTCGGCAGGGCTGGCGATCGTCCAGCCCGCATCGCACAAGGCAAGGCCTATCGTCCGTGTGCCAAGGTCGAGACCGATGAGGCGGCCCGCGCCGGGAAGCGCGGCCCGGAAGGCAGCCAGATCGGTCGTAATGATGGGCGCGGTCACGCCTCCCGATAGCCGCCCGCTTGATGGCCGCCAAGTCCGGTGCTACCCGCCCCGGCCATGAGCGTAGACTTGGCCACCGTCAAAAAGATCGCCAGCCTTGCCCGCATCGCCGTCACCGACGGTGAGGCCGAGGCGCTGGTGCCCGAACTCAACCAGATCCTGCATTGGGTCGAACAGCTTGGCGAGGTCGACGTCGCGGGCGTCGAGCCGATGACCGCC
Organism: uncultured Sphingobium sp.; assembly: GCA_964529225.1. GTDB lineage: Bacteria > Pseudomonadota > Alphaproteobacteria > Sphingomonadales > Sphingomonadaceae > Sphingobium. Next base: position 2,349 of record CAZGVX010000089.1, on the reverse strand, counting down.
GTCATCCCCAACCATCTGCGCCTGCGCGAGGATGCCGTGACCGACGGCGATGTGCGCGACAGGGTGCTCGCCAACGCGCCGCAGGCGGAGCATGGCTTCTTCGCTGTGCCGAAGGTGATCGAATGACCG
>CAZGVX010000089.1:0-2120 GCA_964529225.1 uncultured Sphingobium sp. | reverse complement strand
TGTCGCTCCCGCACACGAAATACGCGCTGCCCGCTTATTATATCGTCGCGCCGGCGGAGGCGTCCTCCAACCTCGCGCGCTATGACGGGGTGCGCTACGGGCAGCGCGCGTTGGCGGACGGGGCGGGGTTGCAGGATATGCCCGCAGGCGGAGGCCTGCAAGCAATGTACGCCGCCACCCGCGCCGCTGGTTTCGGGCCGGAGGTGAAGCGCCGGATCATGATCGGCACCTATGTGCTCTCCGCAGGGTTTTACGACGCCTATTATACGCAGGCGCAGAAGGTGCGCGCGCTGATAGCCCGCGATTTCGATGAGGCTTGGGACAAATGCGACGTGCTGCTTGCGCCGACCGCACCCTCGGCGGCGTTTGCGCTGGGCGAGAAGCAGGCCGATCCGCTGGCGATGTATCTGAATGACGTGTTCACCGTGCCAGCCTCGCTCGCCGGGCTGCCGGCCATGTCGGTGCCCGCCGGGCTGGACGGGCAGGGCCTGCCGCTTGGCCTCCAGCTTATCGGCAAGCCGCTGGATGAGCAGGGCGTGCTGAATGCCGCGCTGGCGATCGAGGAACGCGCGGGCTTCGTGGCGCGGCCGGGGAAGTGGTGGTGAGCGACATGACTGAAACGAGCTACCGCATCCAGGGCGCGACCGGCGAATGGGAGGTCGTGATCGGCCTTGAGGTTCATGCCCAAGTCACCAGTAAGGCCAAGCTGTTCTCCGGCGCCGCCACCGCCTTCGGCGCGGAACCGAATACGCAGGTTAGCCTCGTCGATGCGGCCATGCCCGGCATGCTCCCCGTGCCCAACCGCGAATGCATCCGGCAGGCGGTGCGCACCGGCATGGCGATCGACGCGGTCATCAACCGCTGGAGCCGGTTTGATCGCAAGAACTATTTCTATGCCGATCTGCCGCAGGGATACCAGATTTCCCAGCTTTATCATCCGCTTGTCGGCGAAGGGTCGCTTGAGATCGAAGCGGACGAGAAGGCCGGCATCCCCGCGCCCAAGACCATCGGCATCGAGCGCATCCATGTCGAGCAGGACGCCGGCAAGCTGATGCACGATCAGCATCCGACCCGCTCCTATGTCGACCTCAACCGCTCGGGTGTGGCGCTGATGGAGATCGTTAGCCGCCCGGACATGCGATCGCCCGCCGAAGCAGGAGCTTATCTGGCGAAGTTGAGACAGATTCTGCGCTACGTCGGCAGTTGCGACGGCAATATGGATCAGGGCTCGATGCGCGCCGACGTGAACGTGTCCGTCCGCAAGCCCGGCGAGCCGCTCGGCACCCGCACCGAGACCAAGAATGTCAACTCGGTCCGCTTCGTCATGGCGGCGATCGAGCATGAGGCGCAGCGGCAGGTCGATGTGCTGGAGGCGGGCGGCACGATCGTGCAGGAGACGCGGCTGTTCGACCCGGACAAGGGCGAGACCCGCTCGATGCGCTCCAAGGAGGACGCGCACGATTATCGCTATTTCCCCGATCCTGACCTGTTGCCGCTGGAACTGGACGAGGCGTTCCTCGACGAGTGCCGCCATTCGCTGCCCGAATTGCCCGCCGCGAAGCGCCGCCGCTATGAGGAGGCGCTCGGCCTGTCGGCCTACAATGCCGCGACGCTGACCGCTGAAGCGGATACCGCGCGCTGGTTCGAGGCGTTGCTGGCGGAGGGCGCGCGCATCCAGAGGAAGAGCGAGGGCGAGGTCGCCAAGGCCTCCGCGAATTGGCTCCTCTCCGAGCTTTACGGCGCGCTGAACCGGCTTGGCCGGTCGCTGGAGGACAGTCCGGTAACGCCGGAGCAGGGCGCCGAGTTGCTCGCTTTGGTTGCGGATGGCACCATTTCGGGCACCATTTCCAAGCAGGTTTTCGAGATCATGCTGGAGGAGGGCGGCAGCCCGGCCGCGATCGTCGAGGCGCGCGGGCTCAAGCAGACAAGCGACACCGGCGCGATCGAAGCGGCGGTGGCAAAGGTGCTGGCCGACAATGCCGACAAGGTCGCCCAGTACAAGAGCGGCAAGGAGGCGCTGTTCGGCTTTTTCGTCGGTCAGACGATGAAGGCGATGCAGGGCAAGGCCAATCCGGGGGTCGTCAACGAGATATTGAAGAAGGCGCTTGGCTGAACAATGC
>CAZGVX010000088.1:0-7809 GCA_964529225.1 uncultured Sphingobium sp. | reverse complement strand
TCGGCCGGATCGCCGACAAAGATGTTGCGCGACTGCTCGAACAGCTCGTCCATGCCGATCTTGCCCGCGCCGGAGACGGACTGATAGGTCGACACGACCACGCGCTTGATCGTCGCTGCGTCATGCAGGGGTTTCAGCGCAACCACCATCTGCGCGGTCGAGCAGTTCGGATTGGCGATGATGTTTTTGCGGGTATAGCCGTCGATGGCATCCGGGTTTACCTCGGGCACGATCAGCGGCACATCCGGGTCCATGCGATAGAGCGAGCTATTGTCGATCACCACGCAGCCGGCCGCCGCGGCCCTGGGCGCATATTCCCTGGTCGGGCCGGAGCCTGCCGCGAACAGGGCCATGTCCCATCCGGCAAAGTCGAAATGCTCGATATTCTGGCACTTCAGCGTCCGGCCGCTGTCGCCATAGTCGATCTCCGTGCCGGTAGAGCGCGGGCTGGCGACGACGGCGATCTCGTCCGCCGGAAACTCCCGTTCGGCGAGGATGTTGAGCATTTCGCGACCGACATTGCCGGTGGCTCCTACGACGACGACACGATAACCCACTGCTGTTGCTCCTCAATGGAGGGAAATCATAGAAAAAGGCGCCGGAGTTGTCTCCGACGCCCTTTCGAACCTTTCGCGGAGGCTGGCTTCAGCCCTCGCTTCCCGGCCGGGCGTCGCGACGCTCCGCAATACGGGCACGTTTGCCGGTGCGACCGCGCAGATAATAGAGCTTGGCGCGACGCACGATGCCGCGACGCACGACGGTAATGCTCTCGATGTTGGGCGAGTAGAGCGGGAAAACGCGCTCGACACCCTCACCGAAACTGATCTTGCGGACGGTGAAGTTGGAGCCCATGCCCTTGTTCGAGCGGGCGATGCACACGCCCTCGTAATTCTGGACGCGGGTGCGCTCGCCCTCGACGACCTTCACGCCGACGCGAAGCGTGTCGCCGGGACGGAACACCGGGATATCCTTGGCGAGGGCGGCGATGTTCTCCGCCTCGATCTGCTGCAACAGGTTCATGGCTCTATAGCCCCTCATCTTCGCGTCGCGCGCCAGAGGGCGGTCGGGCCCGAGCGCCGATATGGCGCTCCCAAAGGTCCGGCCGCCTTAGCCGTGTGTCCTCTTCCGCCCGTTGTTTCCGCCAGGCGGCGATCCTCGCATGATCCCCCGATCGCAACACTTCGGGGATCGTGCGCCCTTCCCACTCAGCAGGTCGGGTATAATGCGGATATTCGAGGAGGCCGCTTTCGAAGCTTTCCTCGTCTCCGCTGGAAGGCGCGCCCATTACACCGGGGAGCAGGCGGATGCAAGCGTCCAGCAGCGTCAAAGCCGCCATCTCGCCGCCCGACAGGATGATGTCGCCCATGCTGACCTGTTCGATCTGCGGGCGCGCGTCGAAAAGCCGCTCGTCGAAGCCCTCGAACCGCCCGCACAGAATCGTGACGCCCGGCCCGGCGGCAAGGTCGCGGACGCGCTGTTGCGTGACGGGGCGCCCGCGTGGCGTCATGGCGAGGATGGGATTTTCCGGCCCGCGCCGCGCCGCCTCGTCCACCGCCGCCGCGAGGATGTCGGCGCGCAGCACCATGCCCGCCCCGCCACCTGCCGGAGTGTCGTCGACGGTGCGGTGCTTGTCCGTCGTAAAGTCGCGGATGTGGACCGGTTCGCACGACCAGATGCCGTCCGCCAGCGCCCGGCCCGCCAGCGACACGCCAAGCGGGCCGGGAAACATCTCCGGGTAGAGGGTCAGGATCTGTGCGTGGAAGGTCATGGAAGCATCCAGTTCTCAACCTTCAGCCCCGGCGCGCCCTCGAAATCTGCCTCGTTGTTCGTCACCACCGTCGCCCCGATGCTGAGCGCATGCGCCGCCAGCAACCGATCGAAGCGCGCCCGTTTGAAGGGAAGCCGCGCATATTCCCGCGCGGCAGCCTCGTCGAAAGGCACAATCGGAATGGCGCGCACAAACGCATCCAGCACGGCCTGTTTCGGCGGCTTGCCGTTCCAGGTGCCGAGCGCCACTTCGGCAAAGCTGACCGCGGAGATCAGGACTTCGCCAGGACGGCGCTCCGCCAGCCGCTGATTGAGCGGCGAGCCAGCCTCTCCACCCATCGCATAGATCGCCAGATCGGAATCGATGAGATAAGGAGTCACTCCCCGCGCAACGCCTTCCATCTGGCGATGGTGCTCGGACGATCCTCGAAATCTTCGCGAGGCGCGGGTTTGAAACCAGGCAACTTCCCCGCAAAACCGCTGATGTCGATCTTCTTGGGCGCGGCGTCCACCGGCTCGACGCGGAAGGTCATGCGATCCTCCTTGACCAGACGCACCTCAATGCCCTCCGGTACGCCAAGCCCCTTGGGCAGGCGCAGCGCAACCGAATTGCCGGACTTGAATGTCCTGCCACGATATTCGGGTCGGTCGTCGCTCATGCGCGCCTCCATATATACATCATGTATATACGTCATTGCTCATCCCGTCAACGCTTGCCGCTTGCCGGGCCCTTCCCCTATCTCCTCCCCATGACGTTCCTGATCGCCGTCCTCTCGACCCTCCTCCTTGTAACCCCCGCCACCGCCGCCGAGCCCGGCATCGTCCGCGTGCGGCTGGAGACGAGCGCGGGCAACATCACGCTGTCGCTCAATGCAAAACGCGCGCCGGCGACGGTGCGCAGCTTCATGACCTATGTGGATGACGGGCGACTCGACAACACCGAGTTCTATCGCGCCTCGCGCGCTTCGCGGGATCCAAAGGAGGGCCTGATTCAGGGCGGCATCGGCCCCGACGTGCGCCGCCGTCTGCCCCCTGCCCCCTTCGAGTCCACGACGATGACCGGTCTCACCCATGTCGACGGCACTGTCTCGATGGCGCGCGGCGACGATCCCAATCTCGCGACCTGCAACTTCTCGATCATGCTGGGGCCGCATCCGTCACTCGACGCGGCGGGGGCCTATCCCGGCTATGCCGCCTTCGGGCAGGTCAGCGCCGGGATGGACGTGGTCCGCCGCATCCTCGCCATGCCGACCGGGGGCGGACGCGGGGCGATGCGCGGGCAGATGCTGCTGAAGCCCATCAGGATAGTGCGGGCGGTAAGGCTCGATGGCCAGCCTCACCCCAGCGGACGACCAAAAGCCTGGCTGATCGACCTGCCCAAGCGCAGGCCTATTCGACAAACGCCTCGTCAATGACAGCGACATCACCGATGGTCGCCGCACGGATCGGCACCATGAAGCGCCTGCCGTCAGGCTTTTCGATCTCGATCACGTCGCCAGCGCCGAAATTCTCGACGGCCACGATCCTGCCAACTTGAGAGCCATTTTCAGATACGCAGGACAAGCCAATAAGATCGCAGTGATAATATTCACCCTCCGCCAGCGGCGGCAGGGCCGAGCGCGGCACAGTGAGGTCGATCCCGCGCAGCGCCTCGGCGGCATTGCGGTCATTGATCTCGGTAAAACGGGCAATCGCCCCATGTGGCCCGGGCCGCAAGCCCTTGAGCGTCAAAGCCCGGCCGCCCGCGTCAAATTCCCTATAGGCCAACAGGCTGTCGGTCCCTTCCCCAAACAGCTTTAGCCGGACCTCGCCCGTCACCCCATGCGCGCCGATGATCGCGGCAAGGGTAACGGGCCGGTCAGCGTCCAAGGATCAGCCCTCGGCCTTTTCTTCGTCGGACGCCTCGGTGGCGGGCGCTTCCTCCGCAGCCGGTGCAGCCTCTTCGGTGGCCTCTTCCGCAGGAGCGGCATCCTCGGCGGGCGCTTCCTCGGCAGCCGGTGCAGCGGCGGCTTCCTCAGCGGCGGCCTTGGCAGCCTCTTCCGCCTCGCGCTTTGCCTCCTCGGCGGCAGCGAGCTTCTCTGCACGCTCCTCGGCGCGATCCTTGGCCTTCTTGCCCGGCTCCGCCTTGTTCGGATTGTTGCGGGCGGCGCGCTCCTTCACGCCCGCCGCATCGAGAAAGCGCGCGACCCGGTCAGTGGGCTGAGCGCCAGCCGCAACCCAGTGCTTCGCCCGCTCGACATCGAGGATCACGCGGTTGGCATCGTCCTTGCCGAGCAGCGGATTATAGCGGCCGATCTTCTCGATAAACTTGCCATCGCGAGGGCTGCGGCTGTCCGCCACCACGATCTGATAAAAGGGGCGCTTCTTGGAGCCACCGCGCGACAGACGAATACTGGTTGCCATATGTTCTAACCTTACCCTTCCAAATCAATGTCTCTTGTGGATTATTTCTTGCGAAAGTTCTGAAAGCCCGGTGGCAGTTTTTGCCCGCCCGGCAAGCCCGGCAGGCCACCGCCGCCTAGTCCGCCCATGCCGCCGCCAAGACCCGGCAGGCCACCCGAACCGCCCGCACCGCCACCGAGCAGCGCGGCCGGGTCGTCCATCCCGGCGCCCGTGAACATCCGCGCGAGCCCCTTGAGCCCACCCATCTTGCGGATCTTCTTCATGGCCGTTGCCATTTCCTGATGCATCTTGAGGAGCTTGTTGACTTCCTGAACCGTCCGGCCGGAACCGTTGGCGATGCGGATCTTGCGCTTCGCATTGAGCAGCTCGGGCTTCGCGCGCTCCTTGGGCGTCATCGACCCGATGATCGCATCGAGATGGATGAGCGCCTTGTCGCTGACGCCCGACTGGGCCATCGCCGCCTGCGCCTTCTTGAGGCCGGGGATCATTCCCGCCAGCATGCCGAGGCCACCCATGCGCTGCATCTGCTGGAGCTGCGCACGCAGGTCGTTCATGTCGAACTTGCCCTCGGCCATGCGCCGGGCGAGCTTGTCCGCCTCCTCCTGCTGGATGCTCTCCGCGGCCTTCTCGACCAGCGACACCACGTCGCCCATGCCAAGGATGCGCCCGGCGACCCGCCCCGGATGGAATGGCTCGATCGCATCGAGCTTTTCGCCCGTGCCCGCGAACTTGATCGGCCGCCCGGTGACGGCCCGCATCGAGAGCGCCGCACCCCCGCGCGCATCGCCGTCCATTCGGGTGAGGACAACGCCGGTCAGCGGCACCTGTTCGGTGAAGCTCGTCGCGACGTTGACCGCGTCCTGCCCGGTCAGCGAATCGACGACGAGGAGGATCTCGGCTGGGTTCGCGACCGCCGCGACCGCCTTCATCTCCTCCATCAGCGCCTGATCGACATGGAGCCGCCCGGCGGTGTCGAGCATCAGCACGTCGAAGCCCTGCAGCTTCGCCGCCTGCATCGCCCGCCGCGCGATCTCGACCGGCTGCTGCCCTGCGACGATCGGCAGGGTGGCGACATCGACCTGCTGCCCGAGGACAGCCAGCTGCTCCTGCGCTGCGGGACGATTGACGTCGAGCGACGCCATGAGCACCTTCTTGCGTTCCCGCTCCTTGAGGCGCCTGGCGATCTTCGCGGTGGTGGTCGTCTTGCCCGAGCCCTGCAGGCCGACCATCATCACGATCGCCGGCGGTACGGTGCCAAGTTCAAGCTCGGACGCCTCCGAGCCAAGCATGCGGGTCAGGCCATCGTTGACGATCTTGACGACCATCTGGCCCGGGGTGACCGACTTCAGGACATTCTGGCCGACCGCTTCCTCGGTCACTTCGTCGATAAAGCTGCGGACCACGGGCAGCGCCACGTCCGCCTCGAGCAGCGCAACGCGAACCTCCCGCATGGCGGCGCGGACATCGTCCTCCGTCAGGGCGCCGCGACCGCGCAGACGGTCAAACACACCGCCCAGACGATCGCTCAGGGATTCGAACATCGACACCTCATTTCGGCGAGCGGCCATCCGCCCGCACATCATCTCGCCCAAACGCAAAATCGCCGGTGGGCGAAACTCGCCGACCAGCGTAAACATGGAGCGGGCGAAGGGATTCGAACCCTCGACCCCAACCTTGGCAAGGTTGTGCTCTACCCCTGAGCTACGCCCGCCCTGGCGTCATCGGCGGGCAACCCGCCGGGGTGAGGCGCGCCACTAGCATCGCCGCCGCCGACCGGCAAGCCCCAAGTGCGATCCAGCGCAAGGACATGCAAAGAATCCGCATCGTCCCTTGCCATCCAGCGTGACCTTTCCCCATATGTCCCCCGGTTTCAGCGCGATGGGAGATCTGGCATGGCGACACTCGGCCTTGGCGAGCAGGAGAAGGACGCGATCGCAGCGTTCCGCCGTGACGTTGTCGATCCGTCGCAGACAAAGCTCGTCGTCCTCGATTTCTGGGCCGAATGGTGCGGGCCATGCAAGCAGCTGACCCCGGTTCTCGAAAAGGTGGCGGCCGACTATGCCGACAAGGGCGTCGTGCTCGTCAAGATCAACGTGGACGAGAACCGCTTCATTGCCAGCCAGTTCCGCGTTCAGTCGATCCCCACCGTCTATGCCATTTTCCAGGGCCAGCCTGTCGCTGACCTGACCCAGGCCCGTACGGAAGGCGCCCTGAAACAGTATCTCGACCAAATCCTCGCGCAGCTGCCTGTTCAGACCGAAGCGGGGCAGCAGGCGCAGGAAATTGCGCCGCTGATCGCCATGGGCGAGGACGTGCTGGCGGAGGGCGATGCGTCGCGCGCTGAAAGCATCTTTGGGCAACTCATCCAGATCGCGCCCGACAATGCCGAGGTCGTCGGCGGCTTCTGTCGCTCGCTGATCGCGCTTGGCCAGGTTGAGGAGGCGGCCGCCCTGCTCGACGATGTGCCGGCGGATGTCGCGAAAGACGCCGCGATTGCCCGAGCCCGCGCCGCGCTCGACCTTGCCCGCAACGCCAAACCCGCCGCCGACCTGTCTCCGCTCGAGGCGCGCGTCGCCGCCAGCCCCGACGATCCGGAGGCCCTGTTCGAGCTTGCCAATGGACGCATGGGCAATGGCGACAGGGACGGCGCGGCGGATGCGCTGCTCGACAGCATTGCGCGGGACCGCGACTGGAACGAGGGCGCCGCCCGGGCGCAGCTCCTCAAGCTCTTCGAGGCGGTCGGGCTCGAGGATCCCTGGGTCGCGGCCCAGCGCCGGCGTCTTTCGGCGATTCTCTTTGCCTGACGGGCTTGATCAGGATCGCCCGCTCGCGTCTCGGCGGCTGGCGGTCTTTCCACTGGGTCAGGCCATCCTTTTCCCGCGCATGCGCCTGCCACTTCACATTTTCGAACCGCGCTATCGTGCGATGGTTGCGCATGTGATGGCGAGCGATCAGCGGATCGGCATGATCCAGCCGCTCGACACAGGCCAGCGCCCCGAGCTGTTCCAGCTCGGCTGCATTGGTCGCATCGTGGATATCGAGGCGCTGAGCGATGGCCGTTACAATATTGTCCTTGAGGGCGAGGCGCGCTTTCGTGTGGTTCGGGAGCTCGATGTCGCCACGCCGTTCCGCCAGGTTCTCGCGCTGCCGCTGCTGCCTGAGGAGGACGACCCCGGCCACCTCGCGGCCGTCGAGCGGGCCTCGCTGGAGGCGGAGGCGCGCCGTTTCGCCGAACAGCTCGGCTACGTCGTCGACTGGGAGCAGGTGGGTCGCCTGGACGACGAAACGCTTGTGCACGCCATGGGTCAGGTCGCGCCCTTTGACGTCGCCGCCAAGCAGGCGCTCCTGGAGGCCAACAGCCTCTCCGAACGCGCGGAGCTCATGGTGCAGCTGATGCGGTTCTTCGGCGCTGGCGACCGCGAGGGGCCGGCGACGCTTCAATAAGGCTCAGCGCAACGCCCCGGCCAGCAACTTGTGGAGGCGGCTGTGGATATGGTCGTTGCCCGCCAGTATCTCGGCACGCTCGATCGGCTGATCGCCGCCCCGGAAATCGGTCACGAAGCCGCCTGCCTCGCGCACCAGCAGGATGCCCGCCGCCACGTCCCACGGCGCAAGGCCGCTCTCCCAGAACGCATCGTA
>CAZGVX010000087.1:0-8114 GCA_964529225.1 uncultured Sphingobium sp. | reverse complement strand
CTAGTCGACGGGCACGCCGTATAGCAGCTTCGACGTGCGGATCGTGAGCGATGTCTTGACGCTCGCGACGTTGGGCGCTGGGGTAATCTGCGTGGTCAGGAAGGCCTGAAATGCCTGAAGATCACGCGCGACCAGCTTCAGGATGAAGTCGATCTCGCCGTTCAGCATATGGCATTCGCGCACTTCGGGCAGAGCGGCGACATGGCTCTCGAACGCCTTGAGGTCGGCCTCGGCCTGGCTCCTCAGGCTCACCATCGCGAACACCATGATGCCATAGCCAAGCGCCGCCGCGTCGATTTCGGCATGATAGGCGCGGATAAGGCCCCGATCCTCCAGCGACTTGATTCGCCGCAAACAAGGCGGCGGCGTCAGGCCGACCTTTTTGGCCAGATCGACATTGGTCATGCGGCCATTGGCTTGTAATTCCGTCAGAATCTGTCGATCCACGGCATCTAGGGCAAAGGCGGACATGACCGGTCGCTCCCCGTCCTGGCGTCGGCGCAGGCGTTACTGGTTGCAGCGCATCAATGCAATTGTCCCACTCTGCAACGTCCCGAAAAATGCTGTTGGTTACCCGGGCGCCACAGGGCAAAGACCGCGTGATACGGGGCAGGGCGCGAGGCTGGCGTGCGGTTTAACGATCTTGTGGCGACAGTGCTCGCCGCGCGCGCCGACGGCGACTTCGCGCGGGCGATATTGTGGCGCCAGTGCGTCGATCTGCTCGCGCAGTTCGGTGACGCCGAAGGGCAGGCGGAGCGCGAGCAGGTCGATGCCGTGATCGCCACGCTGGAGCGTATCCGGCCCGATGTCCCCGCACTGCACAAGCTGGCGGCGATTTCGGATCTTGGTGGACGCCTGCGGTCGGCCCGGCTGCTCCGGGTGCTGATGGCGGACCGGATGCCGGTGCGCGCGGCCGCGCTCCGCGCCGCCCGGCTGGCGGACCCGGCGTGGATTCCCGTCATCGCCGAGGTCGGTCCGGTTGGCCGCAGCATCCTTCGCCGCAGGGACGATCTGGGCCCGGGTGCGAAGGCGGCGCTGGCGGCCTTCGGACGCCACGATCTCAGCCTGACGGACGGGCGCAGTCCGGCGGACGTGGCGGATGCGACGGAGGTGTCGCCACCCGAGACGGTTGAACCGCAGCCCGCCGGAAGTCAGATTCGCCAGATTGTCGACCGGATCGAGCGGTTCACCAGCGAGCGCAAGGAACGTTCGGCCGCTTCACCGGCGCAACCCGCTGGAGAGGCATTGCCGGCGGCCCGCTTTGCTTTCGTGACCGATGCCGCGGGCGTGATCACGGGCGGCGACGGCATCGAGGTGGCGATGATCGCCGGGATCGAACTTTCCAGTCCGGGCCTCGATTGCACATCCGGGCCGGACGGGCAGATATTGGGCGCGTTCCGGCGTCGCGGCGCCGTTCGCGATGGCGGCTTTGTGGTCGCATCCGGGCCGTTGGCGGGGCGCTGGCTCGTCTCGGCGCAGCCCTTTTTCGATCAACGCTCAGGCCGCTTCATGGGGTATCGCGGGTCGGCGCGCCGTTCCGGGGCGACGGATCAGGCACCACGCGGCTCCGGGGTGCTGGCGGGCTCCAGCCTTTCGGGCGATTCGATGCGTCAGCTCATCCACGAGCTGCGTACGCCGCTCAACGGTGTGATGGGCTTCGCCGAGCTGATCGAACAGCAGTTTCTCGGCCCGGTTAGCGGGGGCTATCGCACGCTCGCCGACGATATCGTCGGTGAGGTGCGCCACCTGGTGGAGATACTTGACGATCTCGACCTGGCGAGCCGCGATCTCGGTTCGCTGCCGCCGGGCAGCGGCGCCGCTGCCGACGCCGTCGGGCTTTTGCGCGATGCGATTGCGCTGTTCGCGCCGGAAGGTCATGGCGGCGGGCTGATCCTGTTCGACCCGGCGGCGCCGGTCAGGGCCGCACCGCTCGACATGGATGCCGGGCTCGCGGAGCGGGCCATCCGTCACCTCGTCCGCACACTGGTTGCCTGCGCGACCGGGGAACAACTGGCCGCGCAGATGATCGTCGACGACAGTCATGTGCACATCCGCTTCGGTTGTCCGGCCGTGCTGGCAGGGCTGGACGAAACGGTGCTGTTCGATGCGGGGCGCGATCTGCCCGGCCATTCCGACCGGATGCCGGCACTGGGCGTCGGCTTCACCCTGCGGCTCGTCCGCCGCATTGCCCAGAGCGTCGGCGGTGCGCTGAAGGTCGAGGACGGCGCGCTGGTGCTCATATTGCCTCGCCGCAAGGCGGGCTTGGCGGACGACGTGTATCGCGCGCCCTGAAAGCCTCGCAAGGATTTGGCAAGGCGGGTTCCGGTAAACGTGCCGGGTGACTTCGCTTCTCGATATCCCGGCCTCCTCTCAGCGCATCGCCTGGCCGTCAGAGCGCGGGCGGCGCTTCATGCTGTTTGTCGATACCGAAGAGGAATTCGACTGGTCCGCGCCATTTGACCGTTCGGCGACGCGCGTGCGCCACGTTGGCGGGCTGAGCGCGGCGCAGGCAAGGTTCAGGGCGGCCCGCGTCCGGCCAGTCTATCTGTGCGATCATGCCATCGTCCACGATCCGCTTGCCTGTGATGCCATAAGCGGATGGCGCGCAGCCGGCGAGGCCGATGTCGGCGCGCATCTCCACCCGTGGATCACCCCGCCGCACGAAGAACTTGTCTCCGGCGAAAACAGCTTTGCAGGGAACCTGCCCGAGGCGCTTGAGCGCGCCAAGCTCGCCGCGCTAACCGCCGACATCGCCGCGCGTCTCGGCGGGCATCCGCTCGTCTATCGCGCCGGGCGCTATGGCGCGGGGCCGAATACGGCCCGGATACTCTCCGAACTGGGTTACCGGCTCGACTGCTCGGTGCGCGCGCGCTTCAACTACAGCCGGGACGGCGGGCCGGATTATGCCCGACACCCGCTGCATCCCTATTGGATCGGGCCGGAACGGACGCTCGCCGTGCTGCCGCTGTCAACCGCCTACACCGGCGCGGCGCGGGCGGGGGGTGCAGCACTTTTCGGCATGGCCCGGAGGGTGCCGCTGGCCAGCGCGGTTCTCGCCCGCACCGGCCTGTTGCAGCGGGTGCCGCTGACGCCGGAGGGCACGCGCCCGGCCGAGGCCCTGGCGGCGATCGACGCGCTGCTGGCGGAGGATGTGCCCGTTCTGAGCCTGTCCTTTCACTCGCCCACCCTGGAGCCGGGCAATACGCCCTATGTGCGTGATGCCGCCGACCTGGCGGCTTTCTGGCGCTGGTGGGACGCGGTGCTCGGCCATCTGGCCCGCCGGGGCGTTGCGCCGATGGCCCTGCCCGAGTTTCTCGCGATCCTCGCCTCGGAACGGGGTGATCAGGCTTGCCAAGCGGCCTGAGGGTCCGCTAACCCACACGCCAGAGGCGAGGGGCGGTGTCCCCGCTCGCGCCCGGCATGGTCGGGGCCTGTAGCTCAATGGTTAGAGCTGGCCGCTCATAACGGCTAGGTTGCGGGTTCGAGTCCTGCCGGGCCCACCATCCGACCCCTCAGATCCCCACCCGCAGCGTCACCCGGATGTCCCGGCCCGCGAGCGGTGCGAAATCCTTGAGCACGCTCGATGCGCGCCGCGCGTCCACGTCGAAGATGTTGTTCGCGGCGAGCAGGATCGACACCCGGTCATTGCCGGCGAGCGGCTTCCAGCTGACGGAGGCGTTCACCTGGGTGTAGGCGGCGGTTGTCGTCTCGAAAGGCGCGACGCGGGTCTGGCGGAATACATGCTCCACCTCCCCGCGCGCCGTCAGTGCATCGGACTGCGCCTCGAGCCCGCCGAGAATACGGGGCGCCGGGATGCGTGCGACGGGGCTTTCATCGACGATGGTCGCGTGCACATAGTCCCCGAGCAGATCGGCATTGAGCGACCAGGGGCCGACGGTCGCGAGCCTGCCGGTCATGTCCGCCTCAACGCCGTAGTAGCGCGCGCGCCTCTGCGTGAACTGGAAGCAAGGCAGGTCGACATCCCGTCCGCTGGGCGCTGCGGCCGCCTCGCAGATCGACTGGTCGACCTGATTTTCGGCTATATAGCCGGAAAACCAGTTATAATAGGCAGACGCATCGAAGCTGAAACCCGCGCGATGGACATGCAGGGTGGCCTCGATGCCCCAGCTTTTCTCAAGCCCGAAATTGGGGCTGCCAAGCTCCCAGGCCTGGGTGCCGCCATGGGGGCCGTTTGCGAACAGTTCCTCCGGCGAAGGCGCGCGTTGGGTGTGCGACAGGTTGAAGCCGACGCGCACCGCTTCGCTGAAGCCGTAGGACAGACCCGCCGCGCCGGAGATGGCGTCATAGTCGCGGGCTATGCGGGGGAAGCGCAGGTCGCTGCCTTCAGGGGTCGACCGCTGGCTGCTATGCTCAAAGCGCAGACCGCCTTCCGCTTTCAACGCACCCCAGTCGAACTGCTGCAGTGTGAACAGGCCGATCTGGCTCGAGCTGTTGCGGGGGAGAAACGCTTCCTCGCCGATCACGTCGAAGTCGCGATGGACATATTGCACGCCCGACGCACCCTGCCAGATGCCACGCCGGGACTGCACCAGTTCCAGCCGGCCTTCCAGTCCCTTGTTGAAGAAGCGGGTGCCGACGCCGCCATCCTCCTGCAGCTCGGCATGGGTGTAGTCGGCATAGGCGGCGCGCAGGCGGATCGTGTCGATGAAGCCGGACAGGTCCGCCTGCATCCGGAGGTCGACCCGGTCCTGCTCGATCTGGAGGCGGGGGGCTTCCGCTTCCTCACCCGGCTCCAGCGCATAGCGGATCGGCACGCCGTAAAAATTGTCATAATGGCTGTAAGCGAGGCCGATGCTGTTGTCGCCATCGACCCAGGCCGCGCCCACACCAACGACCCAGCTCTCCGACGCGCTGTTGGGCAGGGTGCCGCCAAGACCGGCGAGATCCTCGATATCGGGATCGCCCGAAGCAAGCGCCTCGCTGCGGGCCGAGGGCGACAGGACATAGCCGCCGATGCCGAGATCGTCCGACTTCTGGTAGCTGCCATCGGCGTGCAGGACGACGTTCTGGCCTATGGCGAGGTTGCCCGACCCGGCGACCGACCGCTCCTCGGCGGCTGAACCATAGCTGGCGAGCGCGTCGAGGCGATAGCCATTCTCCGGCAGGCGGTCCGGTATGCGGCCGTCGAGCACATTGACGACCCCGCCCACCGCCGACGATCCGAACAGCAGGGCGGCGGGACCGCGCAGCACTTCGATCCGTTCGGCGAGCAGGGGGTCGATCGCGACGGCGTGATCGGCGGAGGTATTGGACACGTCGATGGAGCCGATGCCGTCCGTCAATATGCGGATGCGCTCGCCCTGAAAGCCGCGCAGGATCGGGCGGGAGGCGGACGGCCCGAAGGAACTGGCGGAAACGCCCGGCTGACGCGCCAGCGTCTCGCCGATGCTGGAGCGCAGCGCGCGTTCGAGCTGGTCGCCCGTCACGATCGAGGTGCCCGACAGCACATCGCGCTCGCTCTGCGCGATGGGCGCGGTCACGATGATGTCGCCCCCGGTGGGCCTGCGGGAGGGCGCGCGAGCGTCCTCGGCGCGGGTCGGCATGGGAAGCGCGGTCGAAAGAAGAACCGCCGTCGTAAGCAATGAGCGAATGTACATGAATAACCCCGGTTGCCCTGTTCGCGTCTGCAATAGAATGAGACGGTGTAACATATCAAGTAGGGATTGGCTGTTCAGCGCATCCAGGCTGCCGACAGGCGACGAGGCCTCGCCCGGCCATTTCCAGGATGCGCGGGGGCCGCGCATCGGCCGGGAAATGGGCCATAAGGACCCCGAGGCGAGCCTGTAGGATCGCGGGGCGTGAAGACCGGCTGACGAGGCGGTCAGGGGAAAATCGGTCGGCGCGTCCTCGCCCGGCCATTTCCAGGATGCGCGGGGGCCGCGCATCGGCCGGGAAATGGGCCATAAGGACCCCGAGGCGAGCCTGTAGGATCGCGGGGCGTGAAGACCGGCTGACGAGGCGGTCAGGGGAAAATCGGTCGGCGCGTCCTCGCCTCGGGCACCCGGGGCTCGACGACTTGGGTAACATGGCAGTCGCGTCGAGACTTCATATGTCCGGCGAGCGATCCCCTGTGTCCATGACCAACGGGCCATGCGCGTGGAGGCTTGGGATGTCGCCTTGGGCGTTGGGTGCCTGCCGCGAACGACCCCTACAGGGATATTGTGCTCCGCCGCCGGACGGGGAACGGACATCCGATTTTGTCCCGGATGGCTCCGCGCCGACCGACCCGCCAGTGCCTTTCTCATGAGAGGGAGAGACATGGCGGACTTCCGCTAAGGCAAGCGCGCCTGGCCATCCGCGCGCCATCCGAAGCGGGAGGGCTGTGGCATATAGGCAAGGGTGTAGGAAAGGGGGGGGGCGGAGATGGACGGTGTGCCGGCCGACAGGTCTGCGCGGGACGATCCGCAACCCCTGCGGCTCGGCGCTGATCCAATGCTGTCCCGGGCCCGCGATGCCCTCTCAATGCGCCACTGGCGCGGCGCGTTCCACCCGTTAATTGGGGTGGTCGCAAAACTGGCAGGGCCGACGCCGCCTAGCTTCCGGAGTCACTCTCCGATGCAAAGGCGAGGATGTCACCGGGCTGGCAGTCCAGCGCCGCACAGATTTTCGCCAGCGTTTCGAACCGCACACCCTTCACTCGGCCGGTCTTGAGCAGTGACAGATTGACTTCGGAAATGCCTATCAGCGCAGCAAGGTCGCGCGAGCGCATTTTGCGCCTTGCGAGCATGACGTCCAGATTGACGACAATCGTTCCGTTCATACGAAGCTCGAATTCTCGTCCTGCAACTGCACCGATTTTTCGAGGAGCGCCGAAAACAGAACGATGATCGTGCCGAAGATCAGGCCCATCGTCACCGAGATCACCGTCGGCGGGCGCAGCGCAATAGTGAGCATCTCAGCGAGGGAGGCGTCGCGCGTGTAGAACAGTGCGATCAGCCTCGTCATCGGCAGAAGCACCGCCGCGGCAAGGATCGCCCAGCCGATGGGCATCAGTGAGCGGGCGGCAGCGCGGGTGAAATGCTGTTCGCGGGCGACATGCCCGCTGAAGCCGGCCAACCGCAGGAGCCCCCAGGCGATGCACAGATAGGGCGGAAGCGACAGAGCGATCTGCGGGATCAAGGGAAGGGCAGCGTCAGCGATTGTAAACGGCCGCGTCAGCACGATGGCCGCTCCCGTCAAGGCCAGCCCCCGCAGCACCAGGGCAATGCGCTTCAACTCCATCGGACACCTCATTGACGCATTAAAAAATATATGTTAAACAATAAAAAAATCACATTTAACTTAATAGAGTTGTTAGCAATGCGCAAGATACCGATCCGTGGCGCCACGCTGCGCAAATGGGGAGAGCTGCGGCACGCGCGCTGGGCGATCCTGCCCGCCGCGCTAGTTCTGCCGACCACGGCGTTGGCCCGCGACCGGGATGTCGTGCAATGGGCACCGACGCGCGGAGTGGAACGCAGTTGGCGGCTGCAAGCTGATTATCTTTCGCCAAAGGAAGCCAATCGTCCGATTGATGTTGTGACGGTCACTGCGTCACATGTCTGGCGTTTTCCATTCGGCGTCGAGGCGGCGCTGGGTCTGGGCGTGCTCAACGCCAACGGCCAGCGCATCGAGGTCAATCGTCCGCCCCTCGATAGCGGTGCAACCGGCGCCCTGTTCGGGGGCGGTGTCCGGTTGGCGCCGATGCGGGTTGGCCCGGTGGAGCCTTTTGTCGAAGGCGGCGTGCACTTCCTCTACACAGCCGGCCACCCCTTTCCGGCGGAGGGTTCGTCGGTCAACGGCCTCGTGCGCTGGGGTGGCGGCGTAAATGTCCACCTCTCGGATCGACTGGCGGTCGAAGGCGGCTATCACGGCGCTCATATCTCGAATGGCGGCGGGCTTGTTTCCTACAATCCGGCATGGAACGGCCGTGGAGGCTTCGTCGGTTTGAGCTGGCGATCAAACAAGTAAAGATCGGCAGACATTGCGACTGATCTGCTCGCCGGGAAGCCCCCCACGGCGAAGGGGGGGGGGCTGTTCGTGCGACGATTACTGATCCAGGAAGCTGCGCATCTTTCGCGAGCGGCTCGGGTGCTTCAGCTTCCTGAGCGCCT
>CAZGVX010000086.1:0-8182 GCA_964529225.1 uncultured Sphingobium sp. | reverse complement strand
AGCTCGACTTCCTCGAAGTCGAGCTCGACAGGCGTCGCGCGGCCGAAGATGGACACCGAGACCTTGACCTTGCTCTTCTCGAAATCGAGTTCCTCGACCGTGCCGACAAAGCTCGCGAAGGGGCCGCCCAGCACCTTGACCGAGTCGCCGATCTCATAATCGACGCTGACCTTGTGACGCGGCGCTGCGGCTGCCTCTTCCTTGGTGTTGAGGATGCGTGCGGCCTCCGCCTCGCTGATCGCCTGCGGCTTGCCGGACGAACCGAGGAAGCCCGTCACCTTCGGCGTGTTCTTGACGAGGTGGTAGACATCGTCGTTCATGTTGAGCTTGGCCAGGACATAGCCGGGGAAGAACTTGCGCTCCGACTGCACCTTCTTGCCGCGCCGGACCTCCGTCACCGTCTCGGTCGGCACTTCGACGGATTCGACCAGCTGATCGAGGCCGAGGCGCTCCGCCTCCGCCATGATCGCGTCGCGAACCTTGTTCTCAAAGCCCGAATAAGCGTGAATGATGTACCAGCGCGCCATAAGTCCGTTTCAGCCTTCCATTGGTCCTGTTCTGTCCGGGGTCGATCGGTTCAGCCCTGACCCGCCGCAAGCAGCAGCAGGTTGCGGACGATCCAGCCGAACAGCGTGTCGACGCCGAAGAAGAACAGGCCCAATATGCTCGTCATGATGATGACCATCACGGTGGTCATCATCGTTTCCCGGCTGGTCGGCCAGACGATTTTCTTCGCCTCGACCTGCACCTGCCGGATGAACTCGCTGGGGGATGTCTTCGCCACGGCTTCGTCCGCATCCTTGGATTACGTTGAACTCAAAAGGGTGAGCGCCCCCGCCCCGACCGTCTCTGGCCGGATGGGGAAGGTCATCCGATTGAGGATAAGCCCCGCCCATTACGCCGGAAAAGCGAACCGCGCAAGCATTGGCAGGAGTGGAGGGACTCGAACCCCCGGCATTCGGTTTTGGAGACCGACGCTCTACCAGCTGAGCTACACTCCTGTGCCGGTGCGAGCGCGGGCCTTACCTTGGGCGGGGCAGCCGTGCAAGCTGTCCCGCGCGCATTTCAGTAGAGGCTTCGGCCGGAGCGGCGCTTGCCCTGCATGGATGTCGAGAAGACGGCCCCCGCCGAAACGCGGCTGCCGCGCACCAGCAGCATCAGCCGGTCGCCCGGCTCGATGCGGCAATCCTCGCCGGGATGGACGATGGACTGTCCGCCCGCCCGGTCGACCTGCACGACGAAGAACGCCCCGCCGGAACGCCGCTCCGCCTCGCCGACGGTTTCGCCCGTCATCGCGCCATGCGGATGGGCTTCCACGATCTCGACCTCCAGGCCGAACTCATGCAGCGCGCGCTTCATGTCGGTGAGCGATTCCGATGCGCCGACGAACGCTGCTGTCGACGGATAGAGGATCATCTCCGCGATCCGTTCCGCCCCGATATGGGTCGGCATCACCACGCGATTGGCCCCTGCATGATAGAGCTTCGATTCCGTGGAGGGGACTTCGCCCCGCGCGATGATCTCGATGCCCGGATTGAGATTGCGCGCAGAGAGGGTGATGAAGACGTTCGCGGCATCGTCGGGCAGCACTGTTGCGAGCGTCCGTGCCGTTTCGATCCGCGCCAGTTTCAGCGCGGCCTCGTCCGTGGCGTCGCCCCGGACGATGAGATAGCCAAGACTCTGCGCTTCCGCGATCTTGGCGGCGTCGCGTTCAAGCACGACGAAGGCGCGCCGCGCGGCATGCAGTTCCTTGGCGAGCTGATAGCCGATCCGGCCGAAGCCGCAGATCACGACATGGTGGGCGAGGCGTTCGATCTGGGCCTGCATGGCATCTATCCCGAGTAGGCGGCGCAGTTGCGCCGTTGCGAAAAGTTGGACCATGGCGCCGGTCAGCAGGATCATGCCCGTGCATCCGAGCACAATGGTGCCGACCGTGAGCGCCCGCAGAAATGGCGTGTCGATCGGGCGAACCTCGCCATAACCGACGGAGAACACGGTGAGGACGACCATGTAGATCGCATCGCCCAGCGGCCAGCCTGCGGCCACATAGCCGAGGATCGCGCTCGCCGCGACGAGGCTGACCAGCAGAACCGCGCCTGCAAGCGTGCGGCCCGGCGATGCGAGGACCGCCGTCGACCTTCCGCCCTGTTCTTCGATCGTGTTCACGTTGCGGCCCCCCGCCGCAACGCTGCCGCTGGATAGCGGACTTGTCCAGTCTCGTGACATGCTGGCAAGGGTTGATGCGCGGCGGCAAACAGGCGTAGTCTTGCGCGCGTGCATCACACTGTCATTGATCCGATCATGATGCTGCGCGCTTATGCGGTGGGCGTGTTCCCCATGTCCAACGCGGCGGATGATCCTGACATTTTCTGGGTGGAGCCGAAGCGCCGGGCGATCCTCCCGCTCGATGGATTTCACCTCTCCCATTCCCTGCGCAGGACGATCCGGCGGGATCGTTTCCGGGTCACGGCCGACGCCGCTTTTTCCCGCGTTGTCGCCGCCTGCGGCGAATCGGTCGCGGGGCGCCGGGAAACCTGGATCAATGCGCCGATCTTCGAGGTGAGCGAGCGCCTGTTCGCGCTCGGCCATGCGCACAGCATCGAATGCTGGCACGGCGACGCGCTGGTCGGCGGCCTTTACGGCATAGCCCTGGGCCGCGCCTTTTTCGGCGAGAGCATGTTCTCCCGCGAGACTGACGCATCAAAGGTGGCGTTGGCGTGGCTTGTCGCGCGGCTGGGCGCTGGCGGGTTTTACCTGCTCGATTGTCAGTTCATGACCGACCATCTACACTCAATGGGCGCGGTCGAGGTATCGGCGGCGCGCTATTCGGCGCTGTTGGATGCGGCCGTGGCGGGGGCTGTGCCAGGATTGCCCGATGTGGAATCGGGTGACTTCGAGGCGTTGGACCGTTTGCCGGGCGAATCGACATCCGACAACTTGACTGTCTCCGGACCCGTTTCCGGCCAGCTCATCGCGCAGCTCTTGACCCAGACATCATAGATCGGGTGCTGCACCACATTCCGGTCGGGACGCTCCCTGAAAAGCCAGCCTGAAAAGATGCGGTGCCATTTGTTGTCGCGCGTCTCGTTGACATCGAGCTGGACGAACGCGCCCGTCTCCTGCGGCGATTCCCAGGGCGCTGTCTGTTCGCAGGCGCGCAGCCGCACGATCGCCGCGCCGACGCGCAGCGCCTGACCCGGCTTCATCGTGAGATCGCGCGTGATGCCGTTGCGCTTGTTGAGCAGGCCGATGACGGCGACCCGCTGCGCCATGGGCGTGCCGACGAGCTTTGCGCCGCCCGCGATCGGTCCCGCGGAGCGCACCGCCGTCACCTTGCCCTTGTCGCCCGCGCCGGATTTGTTGAGCAGTTCGCTGGGGCTGCCGCATCCAGACAGCATGGCGGCCGGCAAGAGCGCCGCGACCGCAGATATTTTCATGCCACGGTTCACTCGGCGCCGGGCGTCCAGGCCTCGTAGTCGCCGGTTGCCATCTGGCGCCGTGCCCCGGCCTCCAAAGCGCCCGACGGGCGATAGGCATCGGGCGTGCCGGTGCGATTGGGCGTGTAGTCGGCCTCCCAGACCCGTGGCGGGGGTAGGTGGCTCTCCGGCGTGCCATCTATGCTGTGGTGGAGCCAGCTATGCCATTCGGCGGGGACGCGGCTGGCGTCGTTGGCGCCCTTATACATCACCCAGCGGCGCGGATTCCCATGGATATCCTTGCCGCCCTCATAATAGACATTGCCTTCATGATCCTCGCCCACCTTGCTGCCATTGGCCGCATTGTAGAGGAGAGTGCCGATGGTGGCGCCGTCCCACCAGGTGAAGATCTTGCCCAGAAAGCCCATGAGCCTGCGCTTAGCGCCTCGGGCGGGCGATTGGCAAGGTCGTTCAGCGGGGTGGGTCAGTGCGGGCAGAAGCGGGCCGGATCGGCGATGCGGCCGGGCTGGTCCGGCATCGCCGGGTCGCACCGGCCCCAGCGAAGCCTCTGGCCGATCACGAGGCCAAGGCGATCCGCGCTGCCGCCTGCGATCTCGATCACCGCGCTGACCGGCTCGCCGGTGCTGATCGGCGTCTCGTCATTGGGTTTGCCGGGCAGGATCGCGGCAATCCTGCCGCCAGGCGACACAAACAGCAGATCAAGCGGCTGCGGCGTGTCCTTCATCCAGAAGCTGGCGATTCTGGGAAAGGGAAAGGGGAACAGCATGCCGTGACCCTCTGCGAGGGACGGCCGGTCCATGAGGCCGCGCGCCTGCGCTTCGGGCGTGGCGGCCAGTTCCATGGTGAACGGCCGCGGACCATCGCCGGTCTCGATCACGAGGGGAACCGTTGGCGCGGCATCGGCGCGCGAGTCCCGTCCCGGCGCATCGGCAGGCCCCTGACAGGCGACGGCAAGCAGCGCGGCGGCAAGGAAGAGCGAACGCATGGCCTGTTCCTACCGCCGACCGGCCGTTCACTCCATCTCGTCAACCATGTCCTGCGCAGGGGCATCCGGGGGCTCGCCGGGTCGCGCGTCCACCCAGGCGGCGGCGGTCGCCATGTCGTGCCCGGCGCGCAGAAATGCGGCGATGCGTTTCGGGCGTTCCTCGCGGGCTGCGGGCCGCTCGGCAAAGGGGCCGATCCGGCGCTTGCGGGCAAAGCGTTCGGCAGCCTCCCAACGGGCCGCGCGGGCCGCCGCCATCGCGGCAGCGCCATCTTCCGGTGCGATGCCCGCCGCGCGCAGGCTTTCGGCAAGCCGCCGGGTTCCATAGCCTCGACGGCCAAGCGATGCGCCCTTGGCGCTGGCATAGCCGGCATCGTCGACATAGCCGAGCGCGACGAGGCGCTCGACGAGCGCAGGGATGTCGGGGGAACCGTCAGTCGACCAGCCGCGTTCCCGCACCTTGCGCGCCAGATAGGCTTCGAGCCTGGCCCGGCTTGTGGCGAATCGCGCCGCGTAAGCAAGGGCGAGCGCCTCCAACGCGGACGAATCCAAGGCTGTTAACCGATGTTTTTGACGGATTCGCGGCATACGCCATTTTTATGCCATGTTCGGGCGGCTAATAGCACGCTCGCGATGCCTGTGCGCCAGTCGTTCGGGTTCGACGGGTCCATTTTTTGCCTTGGAGGATAGCGGGACGCATGACTCCCACCCCCAATACCGACGCGCTGCCGCGCCGCTTCGCCGATTTCGATACGCTCGGCGAGGCACTCGATTATGCCGCCAAGGGCGTTCGGGGCCTGAACTTTCACGACGCGCGCGGCAATCTTCGCCGCGCCTATCCGTTCGCTGATCTGCGCGCCGACGCGCTGGCCGTCGCTCATCGCCTGATTGCGCGCGGCGTAAAGCCGGGCGATCGCATCGCTCTCGTGGCGGAAACGGGAGAGGAATTCGCGCAGAGCTTCTTCGGCGCCGTATATGCGGGCGCCTGGCCGGTGCCGCTGCCGCTGCCAACCAGCTTTGGCGGCAAGGAAAGCTATATCGACCAGCTCGGTGTTCAGCTTCAGAGCTGCGATCCGCTGCTGCTCCTCTATCCCGACGAGCTTGCCGGCATGGCGAGCGCCGCCGCCGCGGCTCACCGCGTCGAAGGCATGAGCTACGGCGATCTTCTCGCCCTTGACGGTCCAGTGACCGCGCTGCCCGACGCCCGGCCCGACGACATCTGCTATCTGCAATATTCGAGTGGATCGACCCGCTTCCCGCATGGCGTCGCTGTCACCCATGCCGCGCTCCTCAGTAACCTCGCCGCGCACAGCCACGGCATGGAGTTGATCCAGACGGACCGGTGCATCAGCTGGCTGCCCTGGTATCATGACATGGGTCTGGTGGGCTGCTTCCTGTCGGTCGTCGCCAATCAGGTGTCGACGGATTATCTCAAGACCGAGGACTTTGCGCGGCGCCCGCTTGCCTGGCTCGATCTCATCAGCCGCAACCCCGGCACCACCATCAGCTATTCGCCGACCTTCGGCTACGACATCTGCGCGCGGCGCATGTCGAGCCAGATCCGCGCATCCGATCGGTTCGACCTGTCGCGCTGGCGCATGGCCGGCAATGGCGCCGATATGATCCGCCCCGACGTCATGCAGAGCTTTGTTGATGCTTTCGCCGATGTCGGGTTCAATCCGGCGGCTTTCCTGCCGAGCTACGGCCTCGCCGAGGCGACGCTGGCCGTCACGATCATGCCGCCGGGCGAGGGGATCGTCGTGGAGCTGGTCGAGGAAACCGATCTCTCGGGCGGTGATGCCAGCAGCGAGCGGCCCCAGCGGTATCGCGCCATCGTCAACTGCGGCAAGCCGGTGCTTGGCATGACTGTCGAGATCCGTGACGAGGATGGCGGGCGCCTCCCCGAAAAGGCGATCGGCAAGGTCTGGACGACCGGCCCCTCGCTGATGAACGGCTATTACCGCGACGATGCCGCGACGGAAGCCTGCATGGTGGACGGGTGGCTCGACACCGGCGACATGGGCTATCTCAGCGACGGCTATCTCTATATTGTCGGCCGCGCCAAGGACATGATCATCATCAACGGCCGGAACCACTGGCCGCAGGATATCGAGTGGGCGGTCGAGCAGCTCCCCGGCTTCAAGCAGGGCGATATCGCGGCGTTCGCCATCACCACGCCGGGTGGCGAGGAAACGCCCGCGGTGCTCGTCCACTGCCGCACCTCCGACGATGCGGAGCGCGTGCGGTTGCGCGAGGATATACGCGAGCGCGTCCGAGCGATCACCGGGATGAACTGCGTGGTGGAACTGGTGCCCCCGCGCACGCTGCCGCGCACCAGTTCCGGCAAGCTCAGCCGGTCCAAGGCGCGCAACCTCTACCTGTCAGGCCAGATCGTTCCCTACGCTATCGCGGCGTGATCGCGGTGGGCGGTGCCGGCCAGTCGCCGCTCGATCGCTGTCCATAGGAGGCCATAGGCGCCTGCCGCCGCCGAGGCCGGGGCATAGGCGCCGAGCGGCTGACGCCTGACCGTCATCTGCTCGATCGCGCTCGCCATCGGGATGGTCGGCCATCCTGGCTCCTCGGCCATGGCGCGCTGATGGAGCG
Source organism: uncultured Sphingobium sp. (assembly GCA_964529225.1). GTDB lineage: Bacteria > Pseudomonadota > Alphaproteobacteria > Sphingomonadales > Sphingomonadaceae > Sphingobium. The sequence continues at coordinate 1,159 of CAZGVX010000086.1, read as the reverse complement.
CCCGCCGCCGGTCGACCATCGAAAAGACTGGCAGAATCGGCGGATGACGCCCGCTTTTCTGGATGAGATAGCGTGCCACTTCACCCAGCGCGCGCTGGGACAGGGGCGAGGGGATGACCGGTACGATGACGAGGTCCGCCGCCTGAAGCACCTGTTCGGAGGTTTCGGTAAGACCCGGCGGGCAATCGAGAAAGATGCGGTCGTAATCGCCGGTGAGCGTGGCGAGCAGTTTTGCCAGCCGCTTCTTCTTGCCGATGTCGAACAACAGGCGGTCGAGCCCGCGCAGAGACGTGTCCGATCCGAGCAGATCAATGCCGGGCACCCGCGACGGGCGGACCAGCGCGCGCGGATCAACGCTGCGGGAAAAGACCGACTGCGCCTCCATGCTGGACGGCTTGCCGTCGCCCATGAGCCAGGTGGAGGCCGCCTGCGGGTCGAGATCCCAGAGCAGGGTCCGCCGCCGCGATATTGCGGTGGACATCCAGGCGAGGTTGACCGCGAATGTGGTCTTTCCGACGCCGCCCTTCAGCGAATAGATTGCGACAACTGCGCTGTTGAGGCCAGAGGGTGAAGTGGCGCCTGTTCCTTTGCTCATGCGCGAAAGCTATCAATTCCGGGCCGCATGTCCATCGCGTTGATCCATCACGGGACATTCCGACAGGCGAAGGACCCGGCGCGGTGAAGGGATTCCTTAATTCTTTTCCTCTAGCTACACGCGATATTCGAGGGATCCCGATCCGGCGAATGGCGAACGAGGCACTGGTCAGACTCACTTTTTGCTGGCACGATGCACTGGTCGGAACGGCGCTCGTTCATCGGCGTTTCATCCCGGCGGCTGCATCACGACAAGAAGAGAAATAAAAGGTGCCCGAGCGGGATGGACAGAGGATGATGTTTGAGGCTTCTCAGCGTGATGACCGGCTAAGCCGTTATCCGCTTTCCCTTCGGCAGACGGCGCGCGCGGTGTTTGGCGCCAAGGTTGAACCAGCGCGATTGCCGGAAGCGTTGGCGGATATGCCGCCGCGCGCGGTATCGGACGGGCCAGCCCGCGACTGAACCGGACCGGACACAAAAAAGGCCTGAACCGGATCCGGTTTCAGGCCTTTTCATGGTGGGCGTGGCAAGGATTGAACTTGCGACCCCTGCGATGTCAACACAG
>CAZGVX010000085.1:0-8406 GCA_964529225.1 uncultured Sphingobium sp. | reverse complement strand
CCTCGATGCGCGCCTCCTCCTCGTCGATGACGACGCGGCTGACGGTGGCGGGCTGAAGCGCGTTGACCACGAAAGTGGCGGCATCCTCCGACCAGGGGATGATGTCGATCTTTTCGCCCTGGAGTTCCTGCACGACCGCCTGCACCCGGCTGCCCTTCATGCCGACGCAGGCGCCGACCGGGTCGATGCTGCCGTCGCGGCTGATGACGCCGATCTTGGCGCGGCTGCCGGGATCGCGCGCCGCCGCCTTGATCTCGATGATGCCGTCATAGATTTCCGGCACTTCCTGCGCGAACAGCTTCTTCATGAACTCGGGATGCGCGCGGCTGAGGAAAATCTGCGGCCCGCGATTTTCGCGGCGCACGTTGAGGATGATCGAGCGGACGCGATCGCCCACGCGCACCATCTCGCGCGGGATCTGCTGGTCGCGGCGGATGACGCCCTCGGCCCGGCCCAGATTGACGACGACATGGCCGAACTCGACCGACTTCACCACGCCGGTGATGATCTCGCCGACGCGGTCCTTGAACTCCTCATACTGGCGCTCGCGCTCGGCATCGCGGACCTTCTGGAAGATCACCTGCTTGGCGGACTGGGCGTCGATGCGGCCAAGGTCGATGGCGGGCAGCGGATCGACGATGAAGTCGCCGACCGCGGCACCGGCCTGGAGCTTCTGCGCCTGCGCCACGTCGACCTGCTTGAAATAGTCCTCGACCTCCTCGACCACCTCGACGACGCGCCACAGCCTGAGGTCGCCGGTATCGGGATCGAGCTTGGCACGGATGTCGTTCTCCGCGCCATAGCGTGCCCGCGCCGCGCGCTGGATCGCATCCTCCATCGCTTCGACGACGATAGCCTTGTCGATCATCTTCTCCGCAGCGACGCTGTTGGCGATCGCGAGAAGTTCGGCCTTATTGGCGGAAATGGCGTTGGCCATGGCTCTTCAGTCTTTCTGTGCTTCGGTGTGGATGTCGTCCGCGCCTTCCACCGAAAGCGGGACAGTAGCAGAAATAAGCGCGTCGGTCAGCACCAGCTTTGCGCTCGCGATATTGGCAAGCGGGACGGCGAAACGGACCCCCTTGCGGTCGGTCACCGCGATCGCCTCGCCGTCCGGCGCGGCGATGATGCCCTGGATGCGCTTGCGCCCATCCATAGGCTCAGCGAGCTCGATCTTTGCCTCGTGGCCCGCCCAGTCGATATAGTCGCGCGGGCGCGTCAGCGGGCGGTCGATGCCCGGCGAGCTGACTTCCAGCCGGTAGGGCTCGTCGAAATAGTCACGCCCTTCCGCCTCCGCCGCGTCGAACAGGTCGGAAACCCGGTGCGACAGCGCCGCGCAGTCGTTCACGTCGAGCTGCCGGGTCTCGGGCCGCTCCGCCATGATCTGAAGGGTGCGATCACCCTCCCCACCGAACCAGGCGACGCGCACCAGATCGAAGCCGAGCGCACGCGCCTCAGGCTCGATCAGAGCAGTCAGGACAGCAATATCGACCAGCGGTTGCTCCGTTACAGATAAGACGCGATCCCGGCACCGGCGCCTTTCGGCCCGGCCCAACAGTCTCGCGATGTCAGGAAAGCGAGTGCGCTATAGGCAGGCAAGGCCCCGGTCGCAACCGAAATCGTTCAGGCCTCCGCCCAAAGCGACCGCTCCGTTACGACCGGCTCGCAAGGTCGAGGGGCACCGCCGTGACCGGATAGCCCAGATGCTCGGGAATGCACAGGTGGGGAACCCCGTCTCGCGGCTCTACCCAGGGCTCGATGAGCTCGATCGGATAGCGCCGCGCCACGGCAAGCACATCAGCGGGACTTGCGCAAAGAGCGAGGCGTTCGAGATTGCGCAGGGTCGGAAAAATCGCATGGGCCGTTCCGGCCTCGCACGCGGCCAGCAGCCGACGCGGACTGTCCCAGCGAAGCTCGTCATTCTCCGTGCCGTCGACCGACCCCTCACCGAGACCGTCTCCGCCCACCGCCACATAAAAGCGGGTGTCGAACCGGCGCGTCAGCCTCTCCCGCGCGGGCGGACACCAGCGCGCGAAGGGCACGATCGCATCGAGATCGAGCGTGACACCGAATTCGGCGAGCAGCGCGCCGAACAATTCGCCTTCGTGCATCCGGGCGCGCAGCGCAGAGAGACGATCGGCAACGGGGCTGACGATGAAGCCCACCGCGACCCCCGCCTCCTCCAGCGTTTCGCGGATGACGGCGATACGCGCGGCGGCGTCCTCCGGCTCGAGCCCATGCGCCAGAGCCGACGCGACGTGACAGTCGTCGGCTTCGACCCGGCCGCCGGGAAAGGCCAGCGCGCCCGGCGCAAAGACCATGTGGCCCGCGCGACGCACCATCAGCACCTCGGCCTCGTCCCGGTCGTGTCCGCCACGCAGCAGGATGAGCGTGGCGGCCGGAACAGCCTCGGCATTGCCTCGGCCATGCGGGTCAGGATCGCTCAAGATCGAAAAAATCCTCTCACACCGCCGCGATACCGGCCACGCCTGGCTTTCGCAACGACTGGCTTTAGCGCCGGAAAAAGGATGATGGTGGAGCTGAGCGGGATCGAACCGCTGACCTCGTCATTGCGAACGACGCGCTCTCCCAACTGAGCTACAGCCCCCAGGGGAGAGGCGCATATAGGCAAGACCGATGCGCCGCGCAATTGCCTTTTTCGATGACCGGGGCGCCTGGGCCGCGCCGGGGGGATTGCGAAGATGTTCTTTCTTTGTTCTAATGCTGGCATGACGGCGATTCGGGGACGCGGCGCGCCGCGCAATGAGACAAGCAACCGCTACGCGCTGCCTTCGCGCGAGGAAGACGGCGATTGGCTTGATACCAGAGGCACCGACGACGCCCCGCCTCTGCGCACGACGGTGGTCGTCGAACAGCCGCACACGATCATCGCGCACAACAGCTCGCCGGACATCGCCTTCAACCAGTCGATCAACGCCTACAGGGGCTGCGAACACGGATGCATATATTGTTTTGCCCGGCCGACCCACGCCTGGCTCGATCTCTCGCCGGGGCTGGATTTCGAAACCCGGCTGGTCGCGAAGCCCGATGCGCCCCGGCTTCTCCGCGCGGAACTGGCCCGGCGCGGTTACAGGCCCGAACCGATCGCAATGGGCACGAACACCGATCCCTATCAGCCGATCGAGGCGGAATGGCGGATCACCCGCGCCTGCATCGCGATCCTGGCCGAATGCCGCCACCCGCTGCTCATCACCACGAAATCGGCCCGGGTGCTGCGCGACCTTGATCTGCTCGCCCCCATGGCGGCGGATGGTCTGGTGGCGGTGGGCATCTCGCTGACGACGCTAGACCCGGCGCTCGCGCGGATCATGGAGCCGCGCGCCCCGCATCCCCGGCGCAGGCTGGAAGCAATCAGGCGCCTGAGCGCGGCAGGCGTGCCGGTGACGGCCTGCCTCTCACCGATCATACCCGCGATCAACGATCACGAGATCGAGGCGCTGGGCGCGGCGGCGGCGGCGGCAGGCGCAAGTGGCCTTGCCAACATTCCCGTCCGCCTGCCGCACGAGGTGGCGCCCCTGTTCCGCGCCTGGCTGGAGGCCCATTTCCCGGAGCGCGCCGCCAAGGTCATGCACCTCATCCAGTCAATGCGGGGCGGCAAGGACAATGATCCCCGGTTTGGCACGCGCATGCGTGGGCAAGGCGCCTTCGCGGCGCTCATCGCCGCGCGCATGACGGCGACCCGCAAGCGCCATGGCTTGACCGCGAGGCGGGCGCCCCTGCGCGAGGATCTTTTCCAGCCGCCCTGCGATCAACCACGACTGTTATGAGACCGCTAGGCGACACAGCTATTCGGCCGGTGAGGGCGTATCCTCGAACAGGAGCGCCGGACGCTCCTCGGCCGCCGCGAGCCCCTCCGGCGCGCGCGCAACAAGGTCGATCGCCTCGACCGGCTCGATCTCCCGCCCGCCATCCTCGACATTGAGGTCGCGGAACTTGCGCGCGGTCGACAGGACTCGAGTCTCCATGCTGCCGACCAGCCGATTGTAATTGCCGACGACGGCATTGAGCCCGTCGCCCATCTTGCGCAAATGGCCGGCCGCGACGCCGACGCGCTCATACATCTCCTTGCCGAGCCGGGCGATCTCGCGCGCGTCCTCGGCGAGTTTCTCCTGCCGCCAGACGCTTGCCACCGTGCGCGCGATCGCGACAAGATTGGTCGGGGTGGCAATCAGCACACGCTTCTGAAACGCCCATTCCCAAAGCGCGCCGTCCTGCTCCAGCGCGGCGGTGAGGAAATGCTCGCCGGGGATGAACATCACGACATAGTCGGCCGCCTCGCCAAAGCGCGTCTGATACTCCTTGGCGCCGAGCTGCTGGGCATGGGTGCGGATCGCGCCGGCATGGGCGCTCAGATGCGCGGCGCGCGTCGCCTCGTCGGCGGCGTCGGCAGCATCCAGATAGGCATTGAGCGAGCATTTGGCGTCGATGACGAGCTGCCGCCCGCCCGGCAGCCGGACGATGACATCAGGCCGGAGGCGCCCGTCCTCGGTGCCCACCGACACCTCGGTCTGGAAATCGGCATGTTCGGACAGGCCCGCCATTTCGAGCACATTTCTGAGCTGATGTTCGCCCCAGCGCCCGCGCGCCTTTGGCGCATTGCGCAGGGCGTGGACGAGCTTCTGCGTCTCGGCGCGCGTCTCGGCAGTGCCGATCCGCAACTGCTCGACCTGTTCGCGCAGCGCCGCATAGCTCTGGTGGCGGTCCTTCTCGACCCGACCAAGCCCCTCCTCATAGCGTTTCAACACGGCCTCGACCGGATCGAGCAGCGCCTTCATCTGGGACCGGCTCTGCTCCTGGCTCTGGCCAAACCGTTGCTCCGCCCGCTCCAGAAACGTCTTCTGCGCATCATCCAGCAGGCGCCGACCCACCTCGCCGAATTGCAGGGAGAGCTGTTCGCGCGCCTCCTTGAGGGTCGCGATCTGCGCTTCATAGGCTTCCGCGCGCGCCCTTTGTTCCGCCTTGATCGCCGAAAGCTCGGCCCGCGCGCTGTCGCGTTCCAGCGTGGCGCGCTCGGCCGTGCCGCGCCATTCCGCCGCCTGCTGCGCGCGCTGCTCGGCCAGCGCGAGATCCCTGAGCGCCGCGTTGCGCATCTCTTCCGCGGTCGAAAGCCGTTCGCCCGACCGAGCCAACGCGCGGCCACGCAAAGCCCAGGCGACAAAAAAGCCGACCGTCAGAGCAACGATCGGCACGAGTAAGGCAATGGGGTCCACATGCGCCTCCGGCGGGAACGAATAGTGAACCTATCCTGTCCGGGCCGGGGCGGCAAGCCCCTGCCGATCCATCCCGGACCGACAGGGGTGCAAGTCGTCTGACGCTTAAAGGACGAAGTCCGCCGCGCTGAGGGTCGTGACGCCGACGAGGTGGATCATGAAGTCCGCCTTGCCATCGCCGGTCACGTCGCCACTGACATAGGCGTCGCCGCCGACCACTTCATAGTGAAGTTGACCCGCGACCTTGGTGAAGGCGCCGGTGCCGATGAAGGCAAAGGCGTCGTCCTCGAGCTTGGTCTTGAGGTTCGCGTCGAGCTCCGACAGGTCGATGAGATCGTCGCCGACCACGAAGTCCGCGATGGTGTCGGCTTCGGCCATCGTTTTCTTGGTGTCGCTCTTGGCGAACACGAAGATGTCGTCGCCAGCGCCGCCGGTCAGGCTGTCAATGCCGAGGCCACCGCGCAGCACGTCGTTGCCAGCGCCGCCGACCAGCGTGTCGTTACCGCCCGCACCTTCCAGATTGTCGTTGCCGTCGCCGCCGTCGAGGACGTTGGCGTCGCGATCACCGAACAGCGCGTCGTCGAACGCCGAGCCCGTGAGGTTCTCGAAGTTCTTGAGCGTGTCGCCGAGCGCCTCGCCATAGCTGCCCTTGTGCGCGCCGAGATCGGCGACAATGGCGCTCGCCGCATTGGCATAGCTCGCCGTGTCGATGCCCTCGCCACCATCCATGCGGTCGCGGCCCAGACCGCCGACGAGCGTATCGTCGCCAGCGTCGCCATTGATCTGGTCGTTACCGGCAAGACCCTTCAGTATGTCGTTGCCGGTCGTGCCGTTCATGATGTCGACCGCGGCCGAACCGATGGTGACAAACGTTCCGCTCAGAACCGTGTCGGTCCGCGCCGCCTGGTTCTGGATGCGAAGATCGCCCGACTGGTCGGTATCGGCAATATCAAAGGCCTCGTCCGGCGTACCGAAATTCTCGGCGAAGTAATCGGCGAAAGCCTTCTGCTCGCCCAGAATATTCGCGGACGAACCCGCGTAGGTATTGATAGTCGTCGTCGCGGTGAAGTCGAGCGCCTCATCAACCGCGGCCGACACTGTGCCGTCCGCGAGCAAATAGCGGAAGTTCTCGCCATTGGCCTTGACGGCGAATCCGTCACCGCCGTTGGCTGTGAAATTGAGCGCCACCATGGTTATGCTAGCTGGCGCGCCAGCGACCACGACGCCGTCATCGGCGATTACGGCGATCTTCTCACCATATTCGTTGACAAGAGCAATGTCGCGCACGCGGCTGCCCGCCGCCAGAGTCGGATCGTAGCTGAACTCGATACCGCCGATCTGGATGAAACCACCATTGCCCGGCGTGAGGCCAGCCGGGTTGTTGAGGATGTTGAGCAGGCCCTGCGCAGTGGTGTCGAATACCATCAGCGCGTTGTTGAAGCGCAGCGAGTTCTCGACGTCGAGCTGGGTCACAACACCGCCAGCATTGGGCAGGAAGTCGACGGTTCCGTCGATCGGATCCGGCGCCGACACGGTGCCGATCTGGGCACGGATGCCGCCACCATTTTTGAGCGACACGATGGCATTGTCGGCAGCAAGGCCCAGCGCATCGCGTGCCGCATCGGCATTGGCGTCGGCGGACACGTCGCCAAGATTTGTTTCCTCGAAGCGGACCTTGGCGCGCGCGCCTTCCAGATACACGTCCGAATAGCCATAGATATTGCTGGTCTTGGCGTCGATCACCGCCTGCACGGCGCCGGTGATGTCATCAACGGTCTCGCCCCTCGTCCCCTCGGCAAAGGCCGTGTCGCTGAGGTCGCCGTCCAGATCGCCCCATGCTTCGGCAACGTTTTCTTCGGTAGCGGCATAGGCACCGTTGACCGACACGTTCGCAGTGAGGCTTTCCGCGATGATCTCGCCATTCGCGTCGAAGTCGACGACGAGGCGACCGAGATAGGTGTACTCATTGTCGGTGTTGACGATGACGGTGGTCTTGCCGTCGGCGCCAGCCGTCACGATCGGATAGGTGTCCGCGAAGTCGGCCGCGTGGCCGGGGAAGGCCACCGCCTCGTCATCTGCGTCGCCCAGACGGGTGTTCGAACCGGCGGCGAGGATGATGTCCACGCCGTTCAGCAGCGGCGCCAGCGTCTTTTCATTGTTGATGAGCTGGAGGTGCGACATCAGGATGATCTTGTTGACGCCCTGGGCGATCAGGTCGTCGATATAGACCTGCACCTGGCTGGCAAGCAGCGTCATGTTGTCAAACTCGCCATTGGCGCCCGGACCGGTGGGGAAGCCCTTGACCTCGGTGCCGGTGGGCGAGCTGATCTGCTCGAGAAGCTGGGTGGTAATGCCGACGATGCCGATCTGCTCGCCGTTCTCCGTGATGATCGCGGAGGGCACGATCTTGCCCTTGTTCGCCGAAGCTTCCTCCAGACCAGCGCCAGCCAGCGTGTTGACATAGACCGGGTTCAGCACGCTGTCGCCGGAGAAGTCGAGGTTCGACGAAAGATACGGGAACTGCGCGCCGACCCACGAACCCGAAGCGCCGAATGCGTCGCGGAAGCCCTGGCTGCCGAAATCGAATTCATGGTTGCCAATGGTCGAAGCCTGCACACCGATCGCGTTGTGGATGGCAATGTCGGGGCGGCCCTGAACATTGCCGCCGGGGATCACGCTGGTGATCGACGGGTCTGCACCGGCTGCGAAGAAGGGACCGGGGATGAAGTTGTCACCGCCAGCGAGCGTGATCGAGTTGACATAGTCGTCCTCGAACGCATCGGCGAGTGCAGCCATATAGGGTGCTGTCTGCGAGGCTAGCAGGCCGGCTTCGCCGTCGGCAAAGTGGAGCAGCTGCAGCGTGAACAGGCCGTCGGCAACATCGGTGACGGTGATCGCGAGGCTCGCTTCGCCGACGAGGCCGTTGCCGTCGTCGACCGCAACATCGACGTCATAGACATTGTCGCCGCCGAAGTCGGCGGGCGCCTCGAAGTTCGGCGCGGTCTTGAAGCTGACGAGGCCGGTCGCTGCGTCGATCTCGAACAGATCGGCATCGAGGCCGCCGGTGATTGTGTAGATCAGCGTGTCGCCATCGGCATCGGTGGCGGTGAGCTGCGCGGCAACAGTCTGGTTTTCTTCCACGCTGAACAGCGAGGGCGACGTAAATTCAGGACCCACG
>CAZGVX010000084.1:0-8442 GCA_964529225.1 uncultured Sphingobium sp. | reverse complement strand
GGGTTGCGCTACGCGGTCTGGTCGGCGGACGGCGAGGTTACCGGGGAGGTCGCCGATGTGGCGAGCTCCATCTTGCGCCATGGCATTTGCACGGGCAACACGCCGGACTGATTTGTATCGGAAAAGCGGCAACGCCTCCCCGGCGACGCCATGCGCGGACGCACCCTGCCAGCGCCCGCCTTATCGCCCTGCAGAAAAATGGTGCACCAATTCCCTCAGTCGGGCGCCTTGGCGACACCCACCAGCGCGGGGCGCAGCAGCCGGTCGCGGATCATGTACCCGGCCTGCAGCTCCTGGACGATCGTCCCCGGCGCCGCGTCCGCGCTCGGCAGCTCGATCATCGCCTGATGCCGGTTGGGGTCGAGCGGCTCGCCGACAGACACGAAACGCTCCACGCCGTGCTTCTTCAGGACATTCTCCATATCCTTTGCCGTGGCATCGAGACCCGCGACAAGGCCCCTGAACGTCTCGTCGGCGCGCAACTCCTCTGAGATCGCGGCCATGGCGCGCGCCAGATTGTCCGCGACCGACAATATGTCGCGGGAAAAGGCGGTCGCGGCATAAGCCCGCGCGTCGGCCAGTTCCTTTTCGAGCCGGCGGCGCACATTCTGCGTCTCGGCATGGGCATAGAGCACATCCTGCTTCGCCGTCGCCAGCTCCGCCTCCAGCGCGGCGATGCGGCCGCTGTCCGACGCACCATCGGCCGCGGTTGCCGCGTCGGCTTCGGCGGCGGCCACCATCTCGGGCGAAGCGGCACTGGTGTCGGTCTTCATGTCATCATCGGTCATTGCATCAATCTCGTCAGCATCTGGGCAGTGAAATCCACCATGGGAACCACGCGCGCATAGTTCAAGCGGGTGGGGCCGATCACCCCGACCACCCCGACCACCCGGCCACCCGTGCCACGCCAAGGGGCAGCGACGATGGATGAACCGGAAAGCGCGAACAGCTTGTTCTCCGACCCGATGAAGATGCGGGTCGCCGAACCGTCGCGCGCGCGGTCGAGGAGGCGGGCGATCTCGCGCTTTTCCTCCAGCTCGTCAAGCAGTTGCCGCACGCGCTCCAGATCCTCGGCCGCACTCTGGTCGATGAGATTGGCCTGACCGCGCACGATCAGCACCGGCCGATCGGCCGAATCGGTCGACCAGGCGGCCAGCCCCCTTTCCACAAGCGCCTGCGCGGCGGCATCGAGCGCAGCGCGGCCTGCCGAGAGCTCCTCGCCAAGGCGCGCCTGTCCCTCGGCCAGCGTCATGCCAGCGAGGCGCGCGGTGAGATAGTTCGCCGCCTCCGCCAGCATCGAGGGCGTCGTGCCGGGCGGCAGGTCGACGAGCCGGTTCTCGACCGTTCCGTCCATGCCGACAAGCACCGCCAGCGCCTGCGCCGGGGACAGCGACACAAAGCCCACCTGCCGCACCAGCATTTCCTGACGCGGGACGAGGACCAGCCCGGCGCAGGCCGACAGGCCGGAAAGGACGGAGGATGCGCCCGCCAGAGCGGCCTCGACCGAGCTGTCGCCGGTCAGCTCGCGCTCAATGGCCCGCCGGTCCTCGATCGACGGGTCGGCGGACTGCAACATCCCGTCGACGAACAGGCGCAGGCCCGTCTCGGTCGGCATCCGCCCCGCGGAAGTATGCGGCGCCGCGAGCAGCCCCGCCTCCTCCAGATCCTGCATCACATTGCGGATCGAGGCAGGCGAGAGGTTCAGCGCGGACAGGCGGCTTATGGTCCGCGAGCCGACGGGCTGGCCGCCGTCAAGATAAGCCTCGACGACCGAGCGGAACACGTCGCGCGCGCGTTCGGTCAGATCGGAGATGCTCGCAACGTCCATCACCCTTTATCTAGGGCGAATGGCGTGCGGCCTCAACGGCTCTGGCGCTGCGGAAGACTAAAGGCTGATCGTCACACGCACGCCACCCGCGAACAGCGTCCGCCGCGCGCTTTCGCCACCGGGCTTGAAGACGATCTGGAGATCGGGCTGCACGGTGAGAAAAGGGGCGAGCCGGTCGGCATAAGTCAGTTCGAGCGCGCTTTCGGCCGCGACGCTGCCGATTCCAGAGTCCTGGAGGTTCGCCCGGTAGCGACCGCTCAGCAGTGCCTGATTGACGCCGATGGAAAAGAGGCTCTCGGGCCGCGCGGCGAAGGGCCGCTCGACGAGAAGGCCCGCCTGCCAGCCGCCCTTGTAGGGCGTCGTCGTGCCATCGGATGCGCCCGCGCGCGCGAACAGGCTCGTCTGCGGCCCGGCTTTGTCCTGCGCCAGCTGCCACTCGACCAGCAGATAGCCGCCATGCGCGCGCCGCCGGACCGGCGCCCCTGTCGCATCCACATCACGCAGATCCTCGTGCCGCTTGCTGTAGGCCCAGCCGCCAAGCACCGTGCGGATACGGCCCTCCAGGCCCAGCTCCCCGATCATCAGCGCACCGTCGTCGAACGACCAGTCCACCCCGCGCACATCGCCCAGCGTGCGCGCATGGGCATTGAGGACGGCGGCGCGGGCGACGAAACGCTCGCCGACGCGATGTTCGATCCTGAGCCCGAGCGCGGTCGACGGGAATATCGAAGGCCCGTTGGGGCCGGTCGCGGCGATCTCCGACCCTACACCGAAGGCGGGCGCGATTAGATATTGCGCCGCGGCGTTGCTGTAGAACTCGCTGTTGAGGTCATAGAGGCCGATCCTGACCGACGTGGCATCGCCCAGGCTCTGCTCGATCCACGCCTCGAAGAGCCGCAGCCGCTGGCTCGCGACCGCAATGTTGTTGATGCCCTGCAGCGTCGCCGCCCGGTCGTTGGGTTCGGCCCCGAAATTGTTGAGTATGTCGATATGCGCGGCGGCGCCATGCCATCCGATCGCCTCGGACAGATCAATGTCGGCGACGATGTCGAGATTGTCGAGATAGTATAGCCGGTCGTCGACGTCCGGCGCAGCGACGCCGACAACGTCGATCGTATAGTCCGCTCCCAATGTGACCGGCTTGGCACTGACAACCGAAGCACTGGTCACCAGCAGCGCGAAGCTGGCCGTTATCTTCGACCTCAGCAACATGCGCGAATTCCTTTCCGGTCCAAGCATATGCCATGGATGGCTTAACATTTACCTTCTATTAGAGCCGATGAACTAAATAACGATGGCAGCAATAGAAGTCGGCAGAGGGTGCTATGCAGTTCAGTTCGATCAACCAGGCAGCAAAGGCGGTATTTGCGCTGCTTCTTGCGATTGCCCTCATCTCCGGCGGGATTGGTATCTGGGTGAGCATGCGTCAGGCGGCCACGATGAACCGGCTGCAGGCGGCATCGGAACTGACTCGCAACCATATGACCGCCGACATGATGCACGATGCGCTACGCGGCGATGCCCTGAAGATACTGGCCTCAAACGATGCCGCGGCAGCGGCGCGGGAGGGCATCAAGGACATCGAGGATCACGGCGCGGTGCTGCGCGCGCAGTTGACGGCCGACCGGCAGTTCGCCGAGGCCCCGGCTGTGGTGGAAGCCGCAACGCGAATCACCGAAGCGGGGGACCGATATATCGAAGCGGCGCGCGCCATCGCCGCTGCGGCAACATCAGGGGATCACGCGGCTGCTGCGGCCCTTTATCCCGATTTTCAGAAGACCTTCGAAACGCTGGAAGACGGCATGGCCGAGGTGAGCGACAGGATCGAGGCGCATGGCGATCTAATCAGCAACGAGGCGCACTGGATCAGCGCGCTCGGCACTTGGCTGGTGGCGATCGGCATGCTGATTGCGGCGGGCTCCATCGCTCTGGCCGCGTTTCTCTGTTCGGCCAAGGTGGTAAAGCCGCTCGCCGATCTGGTTGACGCGATGCGGCGGATGGCCGCAGGGGACCTCAGCGTGGCGTTCGATGCGTCGGGCCGTCAGGACGAGCTTGGCCGTCTGGTGAGCGCCACCATGTCATTCCGCGATCAGATCGTGGCCGCGGAAGTGGCCAAGGCGGAGCAGGCGGACATGCTGGTCGCCTCGGTTGGCGAGGGCCTGTCCCAGCTTGCATCGGGCAACCTCTCGGCTCGGATCACGGCGGAGCTCAGCGGGCCTTTTGCGCGGCTCCGCGACGATTTCAACGCGGCACTCGAGTCGCTCAACGAGACCATGGTCCGGGTTGTCGGATCGAGCGTGGGCATCAATGACGGGGCGAGCGAGATTCGCCAGGCCTCGCACGATCTTGCCCGTCGCACGGAGCGGCAGGCCACGCAGCTCGAGGAAACCTCAGGCACGATCCGCGGCCTTAGCGAAACCGTCGCCGGAACGGCCAGTAACGCAGCACATGCCAACAAGGCGGTCGGGCAGGTGGAAGACGAGGCGGCGCGATCGGGCGAGATCGTCGAGCGGGCCATGGCGGCGATGGAAGGCATCTCTCGCGGCGCTCTGGAGATCGGCGACATTATCGGGCTCATCGACGGCATCGCGTTCCAGACCAACCTGCTGGCGCTCAACGCTGGCGTCGAGGCGGCCCGCGCTGGCGAAGCGGGCAAGGGCTTTGCCGTTGTCGCGTCGGAGGTTCGCGCGCTGGCACTTCGCACGGCCGATGCCGCCAGAGACGTCAAAGCGCGCGTCGAGGCGTCAGGCAATCAGGTGCGCGCGGGGGTCGAACTGGTGAGCGACACCGGCGCCGCGCTGGCCCGGATCAATGACCAGATCGGCGAGATCAGCAAGCTGGTCGCGTCCATCGCGGCATCCGCCGACAATCAGGCGGCCAGCCTGCAGAAGGTGGCGCAATCCGTTGGTGAAATCGACCACATGACCCAGCAGAATGCCGCCATGGTCGAGCAGTCGACCGCAGCGACCCGCAATCTGGCGCAGGAAGCCGACGAACTGGCAGACCAGATCGCCAGGTTCAGGATTGAGCGCGACGGCACATCAGCTCATACCCGAAATGCGATGCGGCGCTTGGCCGCCTGACGCAAGTCAGACGGTAAAGCTCTCCCCGCAGCCGCAGGCGCCCTTGGCATTGGGATTGGCGAACACGAAACCGGCGGTAAAATCATCCTCCCGCCAGTCCATCGTCGAACCGACGAGATAAAGAACCGACGCGCCGTCGATGTAGAAGGCACCGCCGGGCGTTTCGATCTTTTCGTCGAACGCCGCTGCCTCGGTCACATAATCGACCGAATAGGCGAGGCCCGAGCAGCCCCGCCGGGGCGTGGAGAGGCGCACGCCGATGGCACCCTCCGGCGCCTTTGCCATAAGCTCGGCGATACGCGCCTGGGCGGCAGGGGTCAGCGTCACGGCGGCCGGGCGCAGGCGGGTCGGCGCGTTCATCTTACAACATCCCCAGTTCGAGTTTCGCCTCGTCGGACATCTTGGCCATGTCCCACGGCGGGTCCCACACAAGATTGACGTCCACCGTGCCCACGCCGGGCACGGACCCGACCCGGATCTCGACTTCGCCCGGCATGGATTCGGCGACAGGACAGTGCGGGGTGGTCAGCGTCATGGTGACGGCGGTGTGGCCGTCCTCGCTCACGTCGACCCCGTAGATCAGCCCGAGATCGTAGATGTTCACCGGAATCTCCGGGTCGTAAATGTCCTTGAGCGCGGCGATCACGCCCTCATAGACCTCGCCGCCTGGCTCGCCCGGCGCGGCTCCCGCCGGGCGCTCTTTAAGAAAGCCTTCGAGGTAGTCGCGCTGGCGCGGCGCATCGGCTGCGGCGTCCTCGACGCGCGCGCGCGGCGGCGGCGTGACCGCCTCCACTTCCTCGACGCTGAATTTCGGTTCCTCGTTCATCCGAATATCTTCCTCACCCGGTCCATCCCCCGGACGAGCGCCTCGATATCGCTCTCGTCCGAATAAATGCCGAAGCTGGCGCGAGCGGTCGCTGGCAGCGCCAGCCAATCCATAAGCGGCTGCGCGCAGTGATGCCCGGCGCGGATCGCGACATCGCTCTCGTCCAAGATAGTGCCGATGTCGTGCGGATGAACCCCCTCCATCGCGAAAGAGACAATGCCGCTCGACGCCTCGGGACCGAGCACGCGCACCGAATTGAGCGCGGACAGTGCATCGCGCGCTCCGGCCACCAGCGCCGCCTCGTGCGCGGCGATGCGATCCATGCCGATCCGCTCGACATAGTCGATCGCGGCAGCCAGTCCGATCGCCTCGACGATGGCCGGGGTGCCCGCCTCGAACCGGGTCGGCGCGGGCGCATAGGTCGTGCGTTCGAAGGTCACGCGGTCGATCATCGACCCGCCACCCTGCCAGGGGGGCATTGCGGCCAGGATATCGCCGCGCGCCCACAGCACGCCGATGCCGGTCGGCCCGTAGAGCTTATGCGCGGAGAAAACGTAGAAGTCGCAGCCGAGCGCCGCCATGTCCACCGCCATGCGCGGCACCGCCTGACAGCCGTCGATCAGTATTTTCGCACCCGCGCCATGCGCGATCTCGGTCGCGCGCGCCACGTCGAGCAGACTGCCGAGCACATTGGAGACATGCGCGAGCGCGACGAGCCTGTGCTCGGGCCGGATCATCGCCGCCATGGCGTCGAGGTCGATGGCGCCAGCAGACGTCAGCGGCACCACGTCGATCGCCGCGCCGACCCGCTCGGCCATGAGCTGCCACGGCACGATGTTGCTGTGATGCTCGAGCTGGCTGAGCAGGATGCGGTCGCCCGCCTTGAGGTGCGCCGCGCCCCAGCTCTGCGCGACGAGGTTGATGCCCTCCGTCGCGCCGCGCACAAAGACGATCTCCTCCTCGCGCCCGCCGATGAACCGCGCCACACGCCGCCGCGCCGCCTCATAGGCGAGCGTCATGTCCGCCGAGCGCGCATAGACGCCGCGATGGACGGTCGCATAGTCAGCGCCCATCGCCTGCGCCACGGCGTCGATCACCGCGCGCGGCTTCTGCGCGGTCGCAGCGGTGTCGAGATAGTGCCAGGGCTTGCCGTCGGCGGTGAGGAGACCGGGAAAATCGGCGCGCACGTCCACCGGCGCATCGAGCACGCTCATGCCCCTTCCTCCGGCAACCGCTCCAGCTTCGCCAACGCCGCCGCCTCGAACCGCGTGCGCTCCGCCTCACCGGCCATATCGTCGAACAGCCCGGCGATGAACGCCTGCAACAGCAGCGTGCGCGCCCGTGCCGGGTCGAGCCCGCGCGAGGCGCAGTAAAACAGCGCCTCGGCGTCCAGCTCGCCGACGCTCGCGCCATGGGCGCATTTGACGTCGTCGGCGAAAATCTCCAGCTCGGGCTTGGCGTTGGCCGTGGCCCTGCGGGAGAGCAGCATGGCCTTGACCGACTGTTCGGCATCGGTGCCGTTCGCACCCTTCGCCACCGCGACCTTGCCGAGATAGCTGCCAGTCGCCTGCCCAGCGAGCACCGTGCGGACCGTCTGGCGGGAGACGGCATCAGGCGCGGCATGGGTCACGCGCGTGACGATCTCCAGCGTCTGTTCGCCGCCACCAATCAGCGCCGCGTTGAGGTCGAAGCGCGCGCCCTCCTGCAACGTCACATCGAAGGTGACGCGCCCCAGCCGCCCGCCGATGTTGAGGAGGTGGGCAGAGAAGGCGGAGCCAGCCGCAACATCGACGACATAGTCCCGCACAACAACCGCCGCATCGCCCGCGTCCTGCATCACCGCGATAGATTCAGAGCCATCCGCCGCGACCGCGATCCGCTCCGGCGCGGGCAGCGGCCAGACCGACGCCAGCGCCTCGGTGTCGCTGTAGCGCCAGTCCTCGGCGCGGCGCGTCGGCAGGGCGGCAAGCGCGCTCATCCCGCCACCAGCTCCGCATAGCCCTCGCGCTCCAGGTCGAGCGCCAGTTCCGGCCCGCCGGACTTCACGATCCGGCCGGCCGAGAGCACATGCACGAAGTCCGGCTTCACATAGTCGAGCAGGCGCTGATAGTGGGTGATGAGCAGCACCGCCTTGCCGGGCGCGCGCATGATCGCGTTGATGCCATTGCCAACGGTCTTGAGCGCGTCGATGTCGAGGCCGGAATCGGTCTCGTCGAGGATCGCGAGCCCGGGATCGAGGATGCCCATCTGCACCATCTCGGCGCGTTTCTTCTCACCGCCCGAAAAGCCGACATTCACCGGCCGCTTCAGCATGTCCATGTCGAGGCCGAGCAGCGCCGCCTTCTCCCGCGCCAGCTTGAGGAACGCGCCAGCCGAGAGCGGCGCCTCGCCACGAAGCACGCGCTGGGCATTGAGCGCCTCGCGCAGGAACTGGACGTTGGAGACGCCGGGGATTTCGACCGGATACTGGAAGCCGAGGAACAGGCCGGCGGCCGCGCGTTCGTGCGGGGCGAGGGCGAGAAGGTCGGCGCCGGCGAACGTCACGCTCCCGCCCGTCACCTCATAGCCGGGCCGGCCGCCCAGCACATAGGCAAGGGTCGACTTGCCCGCGCCATTGGGGCCCATGATCGCGTGCACCTCGCCCGCGTTGATGGCGAGCGACAGGCCCTTCAGGATCGGCTTGTCCGCGACGGTGGCGGAGAGGT
>CAZGVX010000083.1:0-8457 GCA_964529225.1 uncultured Sphingobium sp. | reverse complement strand
CAGCCGGCACCACCCCAGCCAGGATGCGATTGACGGAGCGCCCATGACCATGGCAAGGGCGCCGTCTTGCACTTGCACAACGGTGCGCGGGTATAGCTCAATGGTAGAGCACTAGCCTTCCAAGCTTGTGATGCGGGTTCGATCCCCGCTACCCGCTCCAAATTCCCGTCCGGCGATACACATTGCGACAAGCTGGCCCTTCCCGGGGATCGCTGCGTTACAATTGCGCGTCATAGCATCTCTGCCAGCGCGGTTCGCTCCCCCCCCCCCACCGCGCTGGCGCCAACCGGAAAGGACGACCACCGTGAAAAGGACTCTCCCCCTCCTCGCTCTCGCAATCGCAGGCGGCCTGCCCTTCGCGAGCATTGCGAGCGCACAATGGCCGGAGGACGGCCCGCCACCGCCGATACGACCCGGCATGATGTTCGAGACGCTCGATATGAACAAGGACGGGTTCGTCACCCGAGCCGAGGCCAAGGCGGCGGCCGAGCAGCGTTTCGATGCGGCTGACACCGACCGGAACGGCACGATCAGCGACGCCGAGCGCGAGGCTGCGCGGGCGGCAATGCACAGGAAGATGGCGAGCGCGATGTTCGACCGGCTCGACACCGACAGGAACGGCCAGATCAGCCGCGACGAGTTCATTGCGGGCAGACCTGGCATGCAGGACAAGGGCGGACCGGGCAGGCACCACCGGGGCATGATGCCCGACGGTGAAGCGACCCGAACGCAGGCAACCGAGCGCGCACTGGCGATGTTCGACCGGGTGGATGCCAACAGGGATGGCAAGATCACCTCCGCCGAGCGCGACGCTTTCGCAAGCACGATGCGTGCGCGTTTGCACGACCGCCACAGCGCGCCGGACGAATAGGCGCACGCCTGCCATCCCCGCTCGGCTTGCTTTGTCGGGCGACCAGGGACAATCTCTGATCCGCCATGGCCAATCGCCCACATCTTCTCATCGTCGACGACGAACGCTCGATCCGCGAACCGCTTGGCGTTTTTCTGCAGCGGAACGGCTATCGCATCACCCCCGTCGGCGATGCCGCCGCCGCGCGCAAGGCGCTGGGAGCAGGCGCGATCGACCTCGTCATACTCGACATCATGATGCCCGGTGAAGACGGGCTCAGCCTCTGCCGCGACCTTCGCGCGCAGGGCGAGATGCCGATCATCCTCGTCACCGCACGATCGGAGGAGACGGACCGCATCATCGGCCTCGAAATGGGAGCGGACGACTATGTGGTGAAGCCCTTTTCGCCGCGCGAACTGCTTGCCCGGATCAAGGCCATCCTGCGCCGGGCGGCGGCCGGGCAAGCGAGGGAAGTCATCGAATCTGGTGTGGTCTATCGGTTCGGGGAATGGCGGCTCGATAGCGACAGCTGGACCCTGAGCGGCGAGGATGGCGTCGCCATCCCCCTGAGCACCGCCGACTATCGCCTGCTTCTCGCTTTTGTCCAGCGCCCGCGCATGGTGCTGAGCCGCGATCAGCTCCTTGACCTGACGCAGGGACGCGAAGCCGCCCCCTTCGACCGCGCAATCGACAACCAGATCAGCCGCCTGCGCCGCAAGATCGAACCCGACGCCAAGTCCCCCTCTCTCATCAAGACGGTCTGGGGCGGCGGCTACATGCTGTCGGCCGACGTGGAGCGCGCGTGAGGCTGCCATTCCCGCGGACGCTGGCCGCGCGCTTGATCCTCCTCGCCGTCGCGGCGCTCCTGATCGCGCAGATCATCAGCCTCTGCCTGCTCTACATCCAGTCGCAGAGCCAGTGGCGCGCGATGAGCGTCGCCCCGGCGGTCATCAGGATACTGGATGCGGCGGAAGGCACGCCCTCGCAATCGCGCTTCGTCGAACAATTCATACCCCCTGTCGAGACAAGGGACGGACCGCCTGCCTTACCTGCTGGTGAGGAATCCCCCGCTCATGCCCAGCGTGCGCAGGAGATGCTGGCCAACGCCGGCCTGCGCGTCAGAACGGTGCGGGTCTGGATTGAACACCGGCGGCGCCCGGGCAGGCCGGAGCTGCGGCGCATGATCGAACCGCATATGCGCGAGGGTCGGGATCGCGCGATGGTTACGCTGGCGGTCGAACTGGCATCCGGTCGCTGGCTGGTCGCGACATCGCGCACCCGCAACGCGCCACCGCCCTTCATCGCCGAACTGCTCCTTCAGACCCTCGCAATTTTCGCGGCAATGCTGCTGCCGCTGCTTTGGATCGGCCGTCGCCTGACAGCGCCGCTCGGCACGCTGGCCCAGGAGGCGCAGGCATGGCGACCGACTCATGCAGCGACGCCTTTGCCCGAACGCGGCGCGACAGACCTGCGAGAGCTGACGCGCGCCTTCAACGACATGCGCGGCCGGATCGCGGCGATGCTGGCCGAAAAGGATCACATGCTGGGCGCCATCGGCCATGACCTCCGGACGCCGCTGGCCTCGCTCAGGGTGCGCGTCGAAAGCGTCGAGGACGACGACGAGCGCGCGGCGATGGTATCGACCATCGAGGACATGAATCACATGCTGGAGGATATTCTCGCGCTTGCCCGTGTGGGTCGCGAGCGCCAGCCGCCGCAGAAACTCGATCTGGCCAGTCTGGCGGAGGCGGTGATGGAGGATTTCACCGCCATGGGCGCCGATGTGACGATCGCCCGCTCCGAGCGGGCGGTTGCGACGGTGCATGGCGCCGCGCTCCGGCGGGCGCTGCGCAACCTCATCGACAATGCCCTGAAATATGGCGTGCGCGCGCGCGTTTCCGTGCAGGTGGCACAGGACACGGCCTGTCTCTCGGTCGAAGACGACGGCCCCGGCATCGACCCTGACCGAATCGCCGAGATGCTGGAGCCGTTCACCCGCCTTGAACGCTCCCGCAACCGGGAGACTGGCGGCAGCGGCCTCGGCCTTGCGCTGGTCAAGGCGGTGGTCGAGGCCGAGGGCGGCACCCTTGTGCTTGCCAACCGGACGGACGGCAGCACGGGCCTGGTCGCGGAAATCCGCCTGCCGCTCGGTTAGAAGCGCGCCTCCGCCTTGCCGCCCATCATCTGCTGGCGGACGAGCGGGATCGGGGGGCCACCATAGCGCAGAAACTGATCGTGGAACGCTTTCCACGCCTTGCGCCCGCCCCGGTTCGGCGTCCAGTCGGCACGCAGCCTGAGGATCATCAGCTTGCCCAGCGTATAGTTGAGATAGGCCGGATCATAGGTGCCCCGCGCCGCCTGCTGCCGGGCATTGCCTTCATCCTGATAGCATTGATCGACGAACAGCTTGCGGGACTGCTCCTCCGTCATGCCCTCGGTGTGAAGCCCGATCGCCGAGAGAAAGCGGCAGTCGCGCAGCAGCGCGTTGCTGAGCTGACCGATATGGGTGGCGGGGTCGCCCTTGTTGAGGCCAGCCTCCCACATCAATTCCTCCGTATAATGCGCCCAGCCCTCGGCAAAACCATAGCCGACGAACACGCGCCCGAATATCGACGGCGAGCGGTTGGCGTGCAGGAATTGCAGGAAATGTCCCGGCATCACCTCATGCACGGTGGTGAACAGGAGATCCTCCTTGCCGGGCACGAAGGCTTCCTGAACCGCCTTGGGCCAGCTGGGGTCAGGGGGGGAAATATAGTAGATGGATGGGATGCCTTTCTCATACGGTCCGGGCGGATCGATATAGGCGCTGTTCTGCCGGTTATAGGGTGGCGATTCCTCGACCTTCGCCTCCTCCGTGCCGGGGATGGAGACAAGATCCTGCGCGATGACGAACTCGCGCAGCCCCGGCATCTGGCGCCGCGCCTCTGCCACGGGGCCGTCGGCCGGCTTGTTCGCACCCGCCTGTTCGACGCATTCGGCGATACCTTTTCCAGGGGCGAGCCTGGCGCAGGCGGCTGTCAGCGCGTCCTGATTGCGCTTGAGGTCCGCCTCGGCAATGCGCTTCAGCTCGGCAACGGGCGTATCGACCATTTCGGTGGCCGCGAGCATGCGGTGAAACTTGTCCGGCCCAAGGGCGAAATCAGTGGTGGCGCTGGCACGCTGCGATTCGAGCCAGTCGGCAAGGCCGCGCATGGCGGCGGAGGCGGCGCTGGTCGCCGTGTCGAATTCGGCCCATAGCGCCGGGTCCTTCACCTCTGCAAAGGCGGCACGGGCATCGCCGGAATAATAATCGGCGAAGCCTGAGAAGGCAGATTTGCCATAGTTGATGAAGGATATCGGCAACGGCGCCCTGAGATTGGCGCGGATGTGCATTACCGCCTCCGGCACGGCTTTGGCGAACGCGACATAGGCGCGCATCCGCGTTGCCGCGTCGGCATAGTTGCGGGCGATATAGACATTGGGATCAAGTCCGCCGCCGACATAGAAAGCGGGGTTGCGATGCGGTTGATCCGCGTCGACCAGCCAGAACAGCTGCCCCCTTGCAACAGCCACGAGATAGTCGCGCTCGAACCTTTCGTCGGGCGAAAGGGCCGCCGCCTCGAACCCCTGTGCGTCGGCGATGCTCTTGCGCAGGAAGTCGGCACGCGCCTTCAGCCCCGCCTCGCTCCAGTCAGGCAGCTTGCCATCGAAGTCATGACGTCCCTGATAGATGGCGAAGCTGGGATCGAGGGCGAAGTACCGCTCCAGGAAGGCATCGCGAAACGTCGCCCAGCCGGAGTCCGCCCTGGCGGCAGTGGCTGCATCCGGGTCTCGGCCGACCTCAGCGGCCGCAAGCCCGCCGGCCAGCACCAGTGTCAGGGGCATGGCGATGGCTGCCAGCTTCCATTTTCTCGCGATTGTCACCGATATGCGCTCCTCGATCTCGTACGTTGCACCAACGTGACAGCGCATCGAAGCCCGCTCAAGTCACTATATTCATAGACACGCGATGCGTTTGCCGATCCCGCTCTTGCCAAGAACCTGCCGAGGTGCATAGGCGACACCATGTCCTCTCCTGTCTCCTCCGGCGCGGAAAGGCGGCCGCACACCCATCCCATCCAGATCGCCGCATTTCGCGCCCTGCTCGTGGCACGCCTGACCTCCATCATCGCGCTCCAGGGCACAACAATCATATTGGGGTGGCAAGCCTACACCATTGCCAGGGCGACCATGTCGCAGTCGGTGGCCGTGGCGCAACTCGGCTTCATTGGCCTGATCCAGTTCGCCGCTCTGTTTCTGGTAACGCCCTGGGCGGGGCTAGTGGCCGACCGCTTCGACCGTCGGATCGTCGCGCAATTGACGATCTTTCTGCAACTGGGATGTGCCATTCTGCTCGCTATGGCGACCGAGCAGGGCTGGATCGGCCTTCCGCTGATCTTTGCGATCGCGGCCGCGCTTGGTCTGGCCCGCGCGTTTCAGGGGCCTGCGCTCGGATCCCTGACGCCCAATATCGTCCCGGCACCGCTCCTGCCGCGCGCCATCGCCACGGGCAGCATCGCGTGGCAGGCGGGCGCGATCGCTGGCCCCGCGCTGGCGGGCTATGCCTATGCGTTGCAGCCGTCGATGGCCTATATGTTGGCTGGCGGTCTGTTCCTGATCGCCACCATCGCCATGCCGATGATTGGCAAAGTGCCGCAGTCCCCCCCTGACCGGACCCGCCACCCTCTCCGACAGATTTTGGATGGCATCGGCTATGTCAGGCGCAACCGGCTTGTCCAGGCCGCAATCACGCTCGACCTGTTCGCGGTTCTGCTTGCCGGGACGACGGCGCTTTTGCCGGTCTATGCCCATGACATACTGCATGTCGGCGCTGCGGGTCTGGGCCATCTCGCGGCGGCACCGGGCATCGGCGCTGCGGCCACCGGTCTCCTCTTCGCGATCACGCCGCTGCGGCGCAATGTCGGCGAGCGGATGCTGCTTGCCGTCATTGTTTTCGGTTTTGCCACGATCATCTTCGGCGCTACCGCCTTCATGCCGGAGGCCATCCGGATGCCGGTGGCGATTCTCGCCATGACACTGTGGGGCGCCGCCGACATGGTCTCGGTCTTCATCCGCCAGTCGCTCGTCCAGATCTACACGCCGGACGCCATGCGGGGCCGGGTCGGGTCGGTATCGCAGCTGACCATTTCCGCCTCGAACGAGCTTGGAGAGGCAGAGTCAGGTTTTCTCGCGGCGGTCATCGGGCCAACAGCGGCAGTGATCGCGGGCGGTATCGGCGCCATCGCCGTCACGCTGCTTTGGTCACGCCTTTATCCCGAACTCAGGCTTGCTAAGACCTTCGATCCGCCCGATGAGGTGCTTGCCGCCCAACCGAACAGCACAGGAGCGAAGGCATGAAGGCGCAATCCGTTCTGGAGACGATCGGCCGCACGCCGCATATCCGGCTTTCCCGGCTTTTCCCCGACGCCGAGGTCTGGGTGAAATCGGAGCGTGCCAATCCGGGCGGGTCGATCAAGGACCGAATCGCCCTTGCCATGGTGGAGGCTGCTGAAGCCGCTGGCCAACTGAAGCCAGGCGGCACGATCATCGAGCCGACCTCCGGCAACACCGGCGTAGGCCTTGCGATGGTCGCGGCGGTAAAGGGGTACAGGCTCGTCCTCGTCATGCCGGAGAGCATGAGCATCGAGCGGCGCCGCCTCATGCTGGCCTATGGCGCGAGCTTCGACCTTACCCCCCGCGAGAAGGGCATGAAGGGCGCCATCGAGCGCGCGCTGGAGCTGATCGAGGCGACGCCGGGGTCCTGGATGCCGCAGCAGTTCGAAAACCCTGCGAACATCGACGTGCACGTGCGCACGACAGCGGAGGAGATCCTCGCCGACTTCGCCGAGGCGCCGCTCGATGCCCTCATTACCGGCGTCGGCACTGGCGGCCATCTCACCGGCTGCGCGAAGTTTCTGAAGCAGGCGTGGCCCGGCATGGCGGCCTTTGCGGTGGAACCGACGCTCTCGCCGGTCATCTCGGGCGGCGCGCCCGGCCCGCATCCGATCCAGGGTATTGGCGCAGGCTTTGTGCCAACCAATCTTCAGACCCAGTATCTGACCGGCGTCATTCAGGTGGACCCGGCAGACGCCAAGGAGATGGCGCGGCGCTGCGCCCGCGAGGAGGGGCTGCTTGTCGGCATCTCCTCGGGCGCCACTCTGGCAGCAATCGCGCAGAAGTTGCCGGAACTGCCAAAGGGTGCGCGGGTTCTGGGCTTTAACTATGACACCGGCGAACGCTATCTGTCCGTCCCGGACTTCCTGCCCGAATAGGCCAGAGTCATGCGTATTGCGGTAGCAGACGGGCCGGGCGAGCACGCCCGACCCTGGGCACTCGTGCTTTGGGCACTGCTGTTCATCGGACTGCCAGCAGTGATCGCGCTGCAAAGCGGCGGGCGGCTTGTGCCCGGGATCACGCGGGCGCCGCACGCGGTAACGGAACGCGAAACCGCAAGTCTGCCCCACGCCCCTCCCACGATCGAGCCGGTCCGCGTGCTCGACCTGCCGCCCGACAGGGCACGCGCCATCAACGCCGCCATCCCGTTCTCGACAGGGCCCAATCCCGCCGCCAGGCCCTTTCGCTTCGTCGGCAATGCTCTGGCGCGCGAGCGGGCCATCGACTGCCTCGCGGCCGCGGTCCTCTATGAGGCTGGCGACACA
Organism: uncultured Sphingobium sp.; assembly: GCA_964529225.1. Classification (GTDB taxonomy): domain Bacteria; phylum Pseudomonadota; class Alphaproteobacteria; order Sphingomonadales; family Sphingomonadaceae; genus Sphingobium. Next base: position 930 of record CAZGVX010000083.1, on the reverse strand, counting down.
GCTGAAGGCCAGCGGGCTGTGGCGCAGGTCGTGCTCAATCGCCTGCGCCATCCGGCCTTTCCCAAAACCGTCTGCGGGGTGGTGTTCGAGGGCTCCGAGCGTGTCACTGGCTGTCAGTTCACCTTCACCTGTGACGGGGCACTCGCCCGAGTGCCGAATCCGTCCGCATGGGCGCGCGCACGTGCGCTTGCCACGATGATGCTGGACGGCGCGGTGGACCGCAGGGTCGGCCATGCCACCCATTATCATACCGACTGGGTCGTGCCCTACTGGAGCGGTTCGCTCGACAAGATCACCGCGGTCGGGACGCATCTCTTCTTCCGCTGGCGCGGCTGGTGGGGCACGCCGCCGGCCTTTCGGCGGGTTGCGACGCCGGATCTGGAACCTGCCATCGCCAAGCTTGCCTTTCTGTCGCCCGCCCATGCCCTTTTAGCTGCCCAGCCATTCGGCACCGCTGCCGTGCCGGGTGAGCCCGTCCGGGGGCTGGCCATCGGCCCGGACAGCGTCGGCGAACGATTTGGGCCGGGACGCCTCGCTGCGGTGAACAGCACGGGCAACGCATTCGTCATGCTGCTCGACAAGGACGCCAGCCCGGCATCCTACGAGACGCTTGCACGCCAGCTATGCGCGGGGCTCGCCAACTGCCGGATGCTGGGCTGGACCAGGGCCAGCGAAACGCCCAGCCGCTTTCCGATCGCCGACGATATGCTCGCCGCGATGAGCTACGCCTATATCCACATGGCCGACAGCAATCTGGAACGCTCCCTCTACAATTGCCGCGAGTTTCCGAATGCGCCGCTTGGCCAGTGCATGCGCCAGCGCAATCCGACGGAAGCGGCCGCCAGCGTCGACTAGAGCATTTTCAGAATGACCGTAACACGGTCATTCGGTTCGAAAATGCTCTCGCCATAGAGTCTGACCGTTTTCCGA
>CAZGVX010000082.1:0-8592 GCA_964529225.1 uncultured Sphingobium sp. | reverse complement strand
CCAATGACGAGGCGCAGTTCGCCGAGCTCTACACGCTGGGCGAGCTGACCAAGCGGGCGTGGGCGCACGATGTGCAGGTGATGATCGAGGGACCGGGCCATGTCCCCATGCACAAGATCAAGGAGAATATGGACAAGCAGCTCGCCGCCTGCGGCGAGGCGCCCTTCTATACGCTCGGGCCGCTCGTCACCGACATCGCGCCGGGCTATGACCATATCACCAGCGGCATCGGCGCGGCGATGATCGGATGGTATGGCACGGCGATGCTCTGCTACGTGACGCCCAAGGAGCATCTGGGTCTGCCCGACCGCGACGATGTGAAAGTCGGCGTCGTCACCTACAAGCTGGCCGCCCATGCCGCCGACCTCGCCAAGGGGCATCCGGCTGCCAAGCTGCGCGACGATGCGCTCTCCCGCGCGCGCTTCGAGTTCCGCTGGCGGGACCAGTTCAACCTCAGCCTCGATCCCGACACCGCCGAGCAGTATCACGACCAGACTCTCCCCGCCGAAGGCGCCAAGACGGCGCATTTCTGCTCCATGTGCGGGCCGAAGTTCTGCTCGATGAAGATCACGCAGGAGGTCAGGGATTTCGCGGCGAAGCAGAATCAGGACAGCACCGGCTTCCTCGCTGCCGAGGATGCCGAGGCGGGCATGGCTGAGATGGCGGAGAAGTATCGCGAGGGGGGCGACCTTTACATGCCGGCGGCCGAATGACCGATACCATCTCCATCCGCCTCAACGGCGAGCATCGCCGGGTGCGTGCAGGGCTCAGCATCGCCGCGCTCGCCGAAGAGCTTGGCCTCGTCCCCGCCAAGCTCGCGGTTGAACGCAATCTCGAGGTCGTGCCGCGCTCCACCCTGGGCGAAGTCATGGTCGAGGACGGCGACGAGCTTGAGATCGTGCACTTTGTCGGTGGGGGCGATCACGCAGCACCGGCCATCGCCGACGACAGCTGGTCCGTGGCTGGCAAGAGCTTCCGCTCGCGCCTGATCGTCGGCACCGGCAAATACAAGAGCTTCGAGCAGAACGCCGCCGCCGTCGAAGCCTCGGGCGCGGAGATCGTCACCGTCGCCGTCCGGCGCGTCAATGTCAGCGATCCCAAGGCGCCGATGCTGACCGACTATATCGACCCGAAGCGCATCACCTATCTGCCCAATACGGCGGGCTGCTTCACCGGCGAGGAGGCGATCCGCACCCTGCGCCTCGCGCGCGAGGCGGGCGGCTGGGAGCTCGTCAAGCTCGAGGTGCTGGGCGAGGCGCGCACACTTTACCCCGACATGGTGGAGACGCTGCGCGCAACGGAAATTCTCGCGAAAGAGGGCTTCAAGCCGATGGTCTACTGCGTCGACGATCCGATCGCCGCGAAAAGGCTGGAGGATGCGGGCGCAGTGGCGATCATGCCGCTGGGCGCGCCGATCGGCTCCGGGCTCGGCATCCAGAACCGGGTGACGATCCGCCTGATCGTCGAGGGGACAAAGCTCCCCGTGCTGGTCGATGCCGGTGTCGGCACGGCCTCCGAAGCCGCAGAGGCCATGGAGCTCGGCTGCGACGGCGTGCTCATGAATACGGCCATCGCGGAGGCGAAAGACCCGATCCTGATGGCGCGCGCCATGAAGGCCGGAGTCGAGGCCGGCCGCATGGCCTATCTAGCGGGGCGGATGGGCAAGCGCCTCTATGCCGATCCGTCGAGCCCGCTTGCCGGACTGATCTAAAGCGGTTTGGCCGATTGCGCTATCAGGCCGTGCCAGCACCATGAGCGGCAGGTTAGCCTCCTGCGCCCGATCCAGCGCCAGCGTGGTCGGGGCCGAAATCGTCGCCAGCATCGGGCAACCCGCAAGCACCGCCTTTTCGACCAGCTCATAGGACAGACGCGACGACAGCAGCGCAAAGCCGCCATCCCAGTCCAGCCCGGCCCGTCGCATCGCCCCGATGAGTTTGTCGAACGCATTGTGCCGCCCGACATCTTCGCGCGCCAGCCGGATCGCACCATCACGTCCGCACAGGGCAGCGGCGTGCACCGCACCCGTGGCGGCACTGAGCGGCTGATGCGCGGGCAAGGCCGCCAGCGCCGCAAAGACCGAGGCCGGCGGAATTGGCGGCCGATCGGCCAAGCGCGGCAGCGGGCGGATCGCCTGATCGAGATTCTCGATCCCGCATAGACCGCAACTGCCCTCCGCGACCCGGTGGCGCACGCGCTCAACGACCCGCGCGGCGCAGTCCTCCGTCAACGCAATGCGGAGCATGACGCCTCTGGGATGCGCGTGGCGTTCCACACCGACGATCTGCGCGGCCCTGTCGATCAGCCGTTCGCTCAGGGAAAATCCGTAGGCGAGATCGTCGAGATCCTCCGGCGTTGCCATCAGCACCGCGTAGCCCATGCCGTTATAGTCGATCGCGACCGGACATTCCTCCGCCACGCCCGCTGGTGCCGCCCTCGGGTTTTCGCCTGCCGCGATGACGCCGAAACCCGCGGGCCAAGCGGCGGCGGTCATCGTGACAAGGAGAGCCGGGCGAGCGCAGCCGAGGCAGTGGGGCTGAGCGCCGCCCGACCCTCAAGCGCCAGTTCACGAATACGCGCCTTCATGCGCGGGTCCCAAAAGCTCGCCAGATGCTCGGCGGTGGAGCGCACCGATACCTCGGCGCCCAGTGCCTCGAAATTGCGGGCGATCTGGTTCGCCATATAGACCAGCCGCTCGTCATTGCTCATGACGCCTTCGCCGTCACCGTGGCTCATTCGGCTGCACCGGCAACGGCGATGCGGCGGCTGCGGCGCGCCTGATCGGCATAATCCCGCTGCCACTCGCTCGGGCCGTTGGAGGGCGTCACCTGCACAGCCGTAACCTTATACTCCGGGCAGTTCGTCGCCCAGTCCGAATAATCGGTGGTGATCACATTGGCCTGCGTATCCGGGTGATGGAAGGTGGTATAGACAACGCCCGGCGCAACCCGGTCGGTGATCCTCGCGCGCAGGCTCGTCTCACCGGCGCGGCTTCGGAGGGCGATCCAGTCACCGTCCCGGATGCCACGATCCTCCGCATCCGCCGGATGTATCTCCAGCACATCCGCCTCATGCCAGAGCACATTGTCCGTGCGCCGGGTCTGCGCGCCGACATTATACTGGCTGAGGATTCGCCCGGTGGTCAGTAGCAGCGGAAAGCGCGGCCCCGTCTTCTCGTCGGTCGGCACATAGTCGGTGACGACGAATTTGCCGCGCCCGCGCACAAAACCGCCAATATGCATGGTCGGCGTGCCCTGCGGCGCGGCATCGTTGACCGGCCATTGCAGCGAACCCGCCGCCGCCAGCCGCGCATGGGAGACACCGGCAAAGCTCGGCGTCAACGCCGCGATCTCGTCCATGATCTCGGCGGGATGGGCATAGGTCCAGTCAAGTCCCATTGCATTGGCGACGAGCTGCACAATCTCCCAGTCGGCATAGCCGTTCTTCGGCGTCATCACCCGGCGGACGAGCTGGATGCGCCGCTCTGCATTGGTAAAGGTCCCGTCCTTTTCAAGGAACGTCGATCCGGGCAGAAAGACATGCGCATAGTTCGCGGTCTCGTTCAGAAACAGATCCTGCACCACCACGCACTCCATGGCGGCCAGACCCGCCGCAACATGATGGGTATTGGGATCGGACTGGAGAATGTCCTCGCCCTGGATGAAAATGCCCTTGAAGCTGCCGTCGGTCGCGGCATCGAGCATGTTGGGGATGCGCAGCCCCGGCTCGGCGTCGAGCGGCACGCCCCACGCCTTCTTGAACAGCGCGCGGGCCGCATCGTCGGAGACATGCCGATAGCCGGAAAATTCGTGCGGGAAGCTGCCCATGTCACAGGCGCCCTGCACATTGTTCTGACCGCGCAGCGGGTTCACGCCGACGCCCTCCCGTCCGACATTGCCGGTCGCCATCGCGAGATTCGCGATCGCCATGACGGTGGAGCTGCCCTGGCTGTGCTCGGTCACGCCAAGGCCGTAGTAAATCGCGCCGTTCCCGCCTGTAGCGTAAAGCCGCGCGGCGGCGCGCACCTGTTCAGCAGGCACGCCGGTCAGCGGCTGGGTGGCTTCTGGTGAGCGCGACGCTTCGGCGACGAAGGCCGCCCAGTCCTGGAATTCGTCCCAGTCACACCGCTCCCGGATGAAGGCTTCGTCATAGAGCTTTTCGGTCACGATCACATGCGCGAGGGCGGTCAGCATCGCGACATTGGTGCCGGGACGCAGCGCCAGGTGATGCGCCGCCTCGACATGCGGCGACTTGACGAGGTCGATCCGGCGCGGGTCGATCACGATCAGCTTCGCGCCCTGCCGAAGCCGCCGCTTCATGCGGCTGGCGAACACTGGATGACCATCGGTCGGATTGGCGCCGATAAGCAGAATGACGTCCGCCTGCATGACGCTGTCGAAATCCTGCGTCCCGGCCGATGTGCCGAAGGTGGTCTTGAGCCCGTACCCCGTTGGCGAATGGCAGACACGCGCGCAGGTATCGACATTGTTGTTGCCGAAACCCTGGCGGATCAGCTTCTGGACGAGGAAGGTCTCCTCATTAGTGCAGCGGCTCGACGTGATGCCGCCGATCGCGCGCTTGCCATATTGCGCCTGGATGCGCCGGAATTCGCTGGCGGTGTGGGCGATCGCCTCGTCCCAGCTTACCTCGCGCCACGGCTGGTCGATCGACTCGCGGATCATCGGCTTCAGGATACGGTCGCGATGCTGGGCATAGCCCCAGGCGAAGCGGCCCTTGACGCAGCTATGGCCGCGATTGGCCTTGCCGTCCTTCCACGGCACCATGCGCACCAGCTCCTCGCCGCGCATTTCCGCGCGGAAGGTGCAGCCGACCCCGCAATAGGCGCAGGTGGTGACGACGGTGCGGTCAGGCGTGCCAACCTCCACCACCTTTTTCTCGATGAGGCTGGCGGTCGGGCAGGCCTGCACACAGGCGCCGCAGGACACGCATTCGGACGAGAGGAAATCGCTCGCGCCGCTCGCCGAGACTTTCGAGTCGAAGCCCCGCCCCTCGATGGTCAGCGCGAACGTGCCCTGCACCTCGTCGCAGGCGCGCACGCAGCGCGAGCAGACGATGCACTTCGACGGATCGAAATCGAAATAGGGGTTCGAGCCGTCCTTTGCCTGCCCCATGTTGGTCGCGCCGTCATAGCCATAGCGCACCTCGCGCAGGCCGACCGCGCCCGCCTGATCCTGAAGTTCGCAGTCGCCATTGGCGCCGCAGGTGAGGCAATCGAGCGGATGGTCGGAGACGTAGAGCTCCATCACCCCGCGCCGCAGCTGCTTCAGCCGCTCGGTCTGCGTTCGCACCACCATCCCCTCGGCCACGGGCGTGGTGCAGGAGGCGGGATAGCCAGCCCGCCCCTCGATCTCGACAAGGCACAGACGGCAGGAGCCGAAGCTCTCGATGTTGTCGGTGGCGCACAGCTTGGGGATCGAACAGCCGGTGAGCGCCGCGGCGCGCATGATGCTCGTCCCCTCCGGCATCGTCACCGGCGCGCCGTCAATGGTGAGCGTCACGGACCGACCAGTGACGAAGGCGGGCGGCGTGCCGTGATCGGTTTCGCGGGCGAAGCTCATAATGCGGCCTCCTCGACCGGCGCGGGCGCGCCGAAGTCCTCGGGAAAATGTTCGAGCGCGCTAAGCACCGGATAGGGGGTGAACCCGCCCAGCGCGCATAATGAGCCATATTTCATCGTATCACACAATTCGCGCAGCAGACCGGACTGCGCCACAAGCCCCGTAGCGGTTCGCACCGGGGCGCGGGAATAAAGCGCCTTGTCGAGATAGCTGTCCGATGGTCGCGAACCGGCAGCGGGTTTTGCGCCGTCGCGACCTGCGATGATCCTGTCCATGATCTCGACCCCGCGCGTCGAGCCGATCCGGCACGGCGTGCACTTGCCGCAGCTTTCCACCGCGCAGAATTCCATGGCGAAGCGGGCCATATGCGCCATGTCGACCGTATCGTCGAACACGGTGATGCCAGCATGGCCGATGAGGCCCCCGGCAGCAGCAAAGGCCTCATAGTCGAACGGCAGGTGGAACATGGAGGGCGGAAAATAGGCGCCGAGCGGCCCGCCGACCTGCACCGCCCGCACCGGACGGCCCGAGGCCGTGCCACCGCCGATATCGTTCACCAGCGCGCCCAGCGTAACGCCGAAACCGATCTCGTAGAGGCCACCATGCTTCACATTGCCTGCCAGTTGTACGGGCATGGTGCCGCGCGAGCGACCGAAGCCGACCGCTGCATAGGCCTCCGCCCCCTCGGCGATGATGAACGGCACCGCCGCGAGGCTCAGCACATTGTTGATGACGGTAGGCTGGCCGAACAGGCCCTGGATGGCGGGGAGCGGCGGCTTGGCGCGCACCTGGCCACGCCTGCCCTCGATCGAGTCGAGCAGCGCGGTCTCCTCGCCGCAGACATAGGCGCCGGCGCCGACCCGCACCTCCAGCGTTAAGGGTGCGATCCTGGGCGCGGCGACCGCGATGGCCGCGCGCATCGTCTCGACGGCGAAAGGATATTCGGAGCGGATGTAGACATAGCCGTGGCGTGCGCCGACCGCATGGGCCGCGATCGCCATGCCCTCGATAAGGCAGAAGGGATCGCCCTCCATCAGCATACGGTCGGCGAAGGTGCCGCTATCGCCCTCGTCGGCGTTGCAGACGATATATTTGCGGTCGCCGGGCGCATCGAGCACCGTCTGCCACTTGATCCCGGTCGGAAAGCCTGCCCCGCCCCGCCCGCGCAGGCCCGAGGCCTTGACGATGTCGACGACATCCTGCGGCGCCATGGCGCGCGCCGCATCCAGCCCCGTCCAGCCGCCATGCGCGGCATAGTCGTCGAGGCTCAGCGGGTCGATGACGCCGCACCGGGCGAAGGTGAAACGCTGCTGGCCAGCGAAGAAAGGAAGCCGCTCAATGGGGCCGAGACGGCTGCCATGCGTGCCGTCCAGCACAGCCGCGACATCGGCCGATCCGACCGGCCCGTAGCCGATTCGGCCACCCGGCGTCTCGACCTCGACGAGCGGCTCGATGGAGAACAGCCCGCGCGAACCGGTGCGGATCACTTCGCAGCCGGCCGCCGCGAACGCATCCGCAAGCGCATCCGCGCCAAGCGCAACCGACGCCATGTCGCGGCTTACATAGACGCGCGTCATGCCGCCACCTCGGCCGCGATCCGCTCCAGCGCGGCGCTGTCGATCCGCGCGACCGGCCGCCCGTCGACCAGCGCACTCGGCCCGATTGCGCACATGCCGAGACAATAGACCGGTTCCAGCGTCACCTGCCCGTCGCCCCGCGTCTCGCCCATGGCGACGCGAAGCCGCTCGGCCGCGGCGACCTCGATCGCGGCGCTCCCGCGCGCCTGACAGCTTTCGGCGCGGCACAGCTTCACGACATGGCGACCAGCCGGGCGCCGCCGAAAATCATGGTAGAAGCTGATGACGCCATGGACATCGGCAAGGCTGAGGTTGAGCGCCGAAGCGATGACAGGCACCGCGGCATCATCGACAAAGCCTATACGTTCCTGAAGCGCGTGCAGCAGCGGCAACAACTGTTCGCGGCTTGCGCCGTGGCGCGCAATCCACTGATCTACAAGAGTGAGCGCGTCGTTGTGATCCATAGTGCGCTCGCTTGTGTCGCGGGCAGCCTTGCCAGTCAAATCGAAGTCGATAATAGCTGATAGAACTATTCTATCAAACCCGCCGGAACTCGGGCGGCAGAAGCAGCTCACGCGCCACGGCCAGCACAGCCCCGGCGAGGGGCGTCATCGGACTGCGATCGGAAACGATCACACCGACACGGTTCTCCCCGCCCCCCTCCGGCATTGGCGCCACGCGCGCCCATCCGAGATCGAGCAACAGCGCCGCATGGCTGTCCGGCAGGATCGAACAGAGCTTGCCTTGCCGGACGAGGGCCAGCAGGGCGACATAGCTGTCTGCCGTGACGACAGGCCGCAGCGCAAGCCCGCGCTCGGCGAGCCGCGCATCCAGTATGCGCCGGTTCTGCATACCCTGATGCAACAGGCAGAGCGGCAACCCGGCGAGATTTTCCCAGCGGGGCCGCTCGGGGATAGGCAGGCCATCGCGGGCGCCGACCAGCACGCTCTGCTCGCTATAGAGCGGCACGGCGAGCGCATGGGCAGGCGGCTCGAAATCGAGATAGGTCAGCCCGGCATCCAGCTCGAATGCGGCGAGATCGCGCTCGATCTGCCTTGAGGTGAGCGCCCGTAGCTGGACGTTTAGGCCGGGATGACGCAGCAGCACCGCCTCCACCAGGCAGCCTGTCGCGGGCATGGCCGCCGGGATGGCGCCGAGACGCAACTCCCCCTCAAGCGCGCCGTGCGTCGTTTCCGCAGCCTGGCCCATTGCCTCGGCAGCGGCGACGAGCTGGCGCGCCCAGGGCAGGATCGCCTCGCCTTCGGCGGTGAGCCCGGCGAACTTGCGATCCCGCGCGATCAGGCGCTTGCCGAGTTGCCGCTCCAGCGTCGCGATGCCAGCCGACAGGGTCGGCTGCGTGACGTTGCAGCTTGAGGCCGCACGGCCAAAATGCCGCTCGCGCTCGATGGCGAGGAAATATTCGACGAGCCGGGTCTGCA
>CAZGVX010000081.1:0-8675 GCA_964529225.1 uncultured Sphingobium sp. | reverse complement strand
AGCGCCGATTCGACGAGCGCCTCCGGGCACGGCTCGCCATATTTTTCGAGCAGGTCCTTCTCGAGGCTCCCGGCATTCACGCCGATTCGGATCGAGCAGCCGTTGGACCGCGCCGCGTCGACGACTTCCTTCACCCGCGCGGCGGAGCCGATGTTGCCGGGATTGATGCGCAGGCAGGCCGCGCCTGCGTCGGCGGCTTCGAGGGCGCGCTTATAGTGGAAATGGATGTCGGCGACGATCGGCACGCGCGCCGCCCGCACGATCTGCTTGAGGGCGGCGGTCGACTCCTCGTCCGGGCAAGAGACGCGGATGATGTCCGCCCCCGCCTCCTCGCAACGGCGGATCTGGTCGATCGTCGCTCTCGCATCGCTCGTCGGCGTATTGGTCATGGTCTGGACGGTGATCGGCGCATCGCCGCCCACCGCCACGCTGCCGACCATGATCTGCCGGCTCCTGCGCCGCTGGATGTCGCGCCAGGGGCGCAGGGAAGGATTATGCTCGGACATTATGCTCTGACCCTGACCGGCTCCGGTTGTTCGAGCGGTTCCATAGCGGTTTGCGCCGCCTCTGTCGCCTCGGCAAGTCCGGCGATGTGGGTGCGGTGCTGGCGATGCCAGCTTTCCTTGCCGGTCAGGAACGCGATCCACCCCCAGGCCGCGCCGCTGTGGCGCAGCAGCTGGAAGGTGAACGGCTCGATGAAGCTGGCGAGCAGGGCGGGGCCGGAGGCGAGGCCCTCGCTCTGCCCGGTCCAGGCCGCATAACGCTTCAGCGACCAGAGGTGGAAGGCCACGTCCACCACCACCTTGGCGACCATGATCGCGATGATGGCAAGCGTCAGCCTGAGATTACCCGTCGCCAGCAGCGCCACCAGGATGACAAAGGCGGTGAGCCCGTAGATCGGCTGGAGCGTGTCGAGCGCCTTGACCGGCAGCATCGCTGTGCCGAGCCAGCCATAGCGGCGGTTGCCGACCATGTCGCGGTTCCAGTGCTGCGTCTGGAGGAAGCCGCCGAACCAGCGCCGCCGCTGGCGCAGAAAAGCGAGCGGCGAGGCCGGTGCATCGGTGGTGGCAACCGCGCCGCCGACCACGCTGACCCGCCAGCCGAGGCCATGGTCGTGCGCGTGGCGATGGAGGCGGTGGATGAGCTCGTAATCCTCCACCATGCACGCGGGGTCGAAGCCGCCGACCGTGCGCACCGGCACGGTGCGGAACGCGGCAAACGCGCCGGAGATGAGCAGCAGGGCATTGAGCTGCATCCAGGCGCGGCGCGACAGGAAGTTGCGCACATATTCATATCGCTGGAACCACTGGAAGACCCGGCCCATGGCGTGCGGGCCGCACGCGGGCACAAGCACCCCTGTCGCCGCCACCAGCCCCTCATCCGCCGCAAAGGCCGCGCGCATCGCCCGGATCGCGCCGGGTGCCAGCAGCGTGTCCGCGTCGACGGTGATCATCATCTCCGTCTCGACATGGTCGATCGCGCGGTTGAGCGCGCGGGCCTTGCCGCCATGGGGCAGGCGCAGCCAGCGCAGCGCAGGCAGTTGCGGCGCGGGTGCGCTCAGGCATCCCGGCTCGGGCGGCTCCAGCCCGAATTGCGCGCGCATCACCGCCGCCGTCCCGTCGGTGGAGCCATCGTCGGCGATGAGGATGCATTCGGGCGGCGACTCCTGCCCCGCAAGGGCCGAGACGGTGAAGGCCAGCACCGCCGCCTCGTTATGCGCGGCGACGATGACGGTAAGCTCCGGCCCGCGTCCGGCCAGGGCGGGCGGGTCTTCGGCCGTCAGGCACCAGATCCAGCGGGCGGTAAAGAGCAGCAGCGCGGTATCGTAGAGAATATAGACGATGCCGACCGACCACATGCCGATCCCCTGCCGCACGAAGGCCTGCACGGTGAGCGCGAGGAACAGGGCCATGGCACCCCAGCCTATCAGGCGGCTGGCGAGCGGAACGGGCCGCGGATTGAGGCGCGGCGAAGCGGCGGCGAATCGATGGTCGAGGGAGCGCACGAAAGCAATCTTGCCTGTTGGGGATGAACCGGCGATTGCGCTACTATCGGTGGCGCCGTGCCTTGACCAGTCCCAAAGGAGAACCGCCGCCATGCCCGTCCAGCGTTATTCGACCCCGGCCATCATCCTCCACTGGCTGATCGCGCTCGCCATCATCGTGAATGTCGGACTGGCCTGGGCCTGGCCGAACGTGCCGGACGAGGCGGTGCGTCCGCTCATCAACAACCACAAGTCGATCGGCTATCTGGTGCTGGGGCTCGCGGTGATGCGAATTCTCTGGCGCGTCGGGCATCGCCCGCCGCCGTCCCCGTCGGGCATGGCGAAATGGGAGACGGGGCTTTCGCACGCGACGCACGTGCTTCTGTATGTCGTGATCTTCGCCCTGCCGATTTCCGGCTGGATATTCGACAGCGCATGGGACCGGGCGGCCGAGAACCCGCACATCTGGTTCGGCCTGTTCGAATGGCCCCGCCTCCAGTTCATCATGGACCTCGACCCGGCCACCAAGAAGATCATCCATGACCGGGGCGAGGGCTTTCACGAGTTCTGCGGCAAGCTGCTCTATGGCCTGTTCGCCCTGCATGTCGTCGGCGCCCTCAAGCACCAGTTCGTCGACAGGCAGCCCGAACTTCAGCGCATGTGGTTCGGCAGGCGGAGCTAGACGACCCTGCGGCCGGTAAACAGCTGGATCAGGCCGACGACGAGCGCGGCCACCAGCAGGATGTGGATGAGCCCCCCGGCGATGTGAAAGGCAAAGCCGCCTATCCACAGAATCAGGAGGATGAGGGCGATAGTCCAGAGCATGTCGCGTTCCTTTTCGATGTGGTCTGGATAACCGTTCGCGACACCCTAAGTTGCATCGAGCCATCGGCGGAGAGCCTTCATGACCCGAGATCTGCACAGCATGATCCGCGTTTCCGATATTGACGCCACCCTCGCCTTCTTCCGGCTGATCGGACTGGAGGAGGTGCGGCGCGTCGACAATGCGCGGGGCCGCTTCACGCTGGTCTTTCTCGCCGCGCCCGGTCAGGCGGGCGTCGCCGAGGTGGAACTCACCTACAACTGGCCGGCGGAGGATGGCAGTGCGCCCGAACGCTATGACGGCGGGCGCAATTTCGGCCACCTCGCCTATCTGGTCGAGGACATCTACGCGACCTGCCAGCGGTTGATGGACGCGGGCGTCACGATCAACCGCCCGCCGCGCGACGGGCATATGGCGTTCGTGCGCTCGCCGGACGGCATCTCGGTGGAGCTGCTTCAGGACGGCCAGCTCGATCCCGCCGAGCCCTGGGCGTCCATGCCCAATGTCGGGGCGTGGTGAGCATGGCTGGTCTGGACATCGTCGCCGTTCCGGTGCTCAGCGACAATTATGTCTGGCTGATGCACGATGCCGTGGCGGGCGAGACGGTCGTCGTCGATCCCGCCGTTGCCGAGCCGGTGCTGGCAGCGGCGCGCGCGCGGGACTGGGCCATCACCCAGATCTGGAACACCCATTGGCATCCCGATCATGTTGGCGGCAATGCCGAGATCAAGGCTGCCACGGGCTGCCGCGTGACCGGCCCGGCGGCGGAGGCCGCGAAGATCGACACGCTCGACGTGACAGTGCGCGAGGGAGACGTTGCGACCATCGGCGGTCGCCGCGCGGAGGTGTGGGAGGTGCCTGCGCACACCGCCGGGCACATCGCCTATTATCTTCCGGCATCGGGCGTCATCTTCGTCGGCGATACCCTGTTCGCCATGGGCTGCGGTCGCCTGTTCGAGGGCACGGCCGCGCAGATGTTCGCCAACATGCGCCGCTTCGCGGCGCTGTCCGACGAGACGCTCGTCTATTGCGCGCACGAGTATACGCTTTCCAACGCGCGCTTCGCCGCGCATGTCGAGCCCGAAAACCACGCCGTTGCCGAACGCCTTGCCGCCGTCGAGGCCGCGCGCGCGCGGGGCGAGGCCACCGTGCCGACCATGATCGGCGCGGAGCGCGCGACCAATCCGTTCCTGCGCGCCGCCTCTGTCGAGGACCTGGCGCGCCGCCGTGCGGAAAAGGATCGGTTCTGACGCGATAGCTGTTATACGGGGTGGCATAACGGGGGCAGGATGGAGGACAGGATGAAGACTGTTGCAATCGCTGCGCTCATGGCCACGGCTCTGGCCGGATGCGCCCATGCCCGCGAGGAGGCCCCGCCCAAGCTCACCGCCAAGCAGGCGGAACGGCTCGACAAGGCGCTGAAAGGAAAGGTCGCGGGCAAGCCGGTGACCTGCGTGTCGATGATCCCCGGCGGCAGCAGGCTGGAGACGATCAGTGACGATGTGCTGATCTACACGGTCAACAGGAATCTGGTGTATCGCAACGATCTCTCCGGCACCTGCAACGGGATCAGCCGGGGCGACACGCTGGTGCTGAAGCCGACGGGCAGCCAGTATTGCCGGGGCGACATCGCGCATGTCGCGGATCTCAGCATCGGGATGCGCTCGGGATCGTGCGCGCTGGGCGACTTCGTGCCCTATCGCACGCCGGGGAAGTAGGGCGCGGGCGGCCGGAACTCAGAATGCGCGGGTGATGCCGGCTTCCAGCGCGATGCGGCGATAATCGTACAGGACGATGCTCGACGCATTGCGCTCGAGGCTCAGGCGGACGACGGGGGCAAAGCCGCCGACCTCCGCCTGGCGGAACGTCGCGCCGCCGCCCACCCGCCAGTAGGTTTCGCGCCGCCGTTCCGGCCCGAAAAAGGGTATGGCGGCATCGGCTTCCAGTCGCCGGATCGTTGCCAGGCCATAGAGCGTCATGCGTCCTGCGTCATGGCTGTAGAGGATGTTAAGACTGGCCGCCGTCGTCGCATAGCCGGGATCGCGCGCATCGAGCCGATCGCCGGACAGGGTCGCGCTGATCGCCGAGCGTTGGGTGAGCGCGCGCTGATAGCCGAGCGACAGGGCATAGACCGGCCCGCTCTGGAGCGGGTTCAAGCGATAGCTGGCAAAGCCCGCCGTCGCGTCAAGCTCGCCCGCCGCCCTGTCGCCAAGTCCCCGCCGCAGGTTCAGCCCGCCGCTGTCGGTGAGGCTGTAGAGCGATCCGCCAAACCAGCGCCATGCCCGGCCGCCAGTCGGCGTCACCAGCAGCCGCCCCCGCTTCCATTCCGCACCGCCGCGCGCCGACAGGGCGATGTCGTTGAAACGGCCTTTGCCATAGAGGCTCGCCTCGCCAGTCACGCGCAGCAGCGCCCCAAAGTCGCCGGTCAGCGGCGCGCGCGCATAGCCCTGTCCGCCGAGCTTCGCGCCGATGCCGGACTGTTCGCGTGCGTCCTCGCTGAGATCGAGGGAGGCAAACGGGGTATCGAGGCTCTCGGCGCGCGTGGCCCGGTTGATGTTGCTGTCCGGCGCCAGCGCAAGCTCGAAACTGGCTCCGACCGGACGGCGCGAGCGATAGGCGAGCGCGACCTGCCGCACCACCTGCCGCACGTCGGGCGGCAGATCGCCCGCCTGCGCCTGCCGCAGCTCCCGGAGCGCCTTGCCCTCCTCGCCCATCAGCGCCAGCACCCGCGCCAGTTCCAGCCTGACGCGCTGTGCGCCGGGCTCGGCGTCGAGGATCGCGCGCAGTTCGGTCGCGGCCTCGGCATGGCGCGTGGCGCTTATCAGCAGCCCGGCGAGGCGATAGCGCGCCTCGTTGCGGACCGTCAGGTCCGGGTCGTTCTTCGCCACCGCGCGATAGATCGTTTCGGCCTCCGCCATCGCACCTGACGCGACGGCGCGGTCGGCCATCGCCAGCATCTGCGCCGCGTCGAGGTTGGCGATGGTCTGGCGTCCCTGCGCCGGGTCGGAGGCGGCGGCGGCGAGCATCAGCCACAATGCCGCACCGGCGGCGGCGCTCATGGGGTGGCGCGCTTGCCTATGGTCACGCCGTTCAGCCGCACCGTGTCGCCGTCATTGGTTTGGCCGGGATTGGACACCGTGTTGGTGATGGTGAAGGCCGCGCCGAACTCGGCGGCATTGGGACCGAAGAAGCTGCCGCGCCAGTCACCCGTGACCGCACCGCCGCTGAAGGTGCCGGTCATGACACCGCTGCTGTTGAGCGTGCCCGTGCCCGCATAGGTGCCGACCGGCTTGTGGGCGGAAAGCCCCTGCGTGTCGTTCGTGATCGTAATCGACTGGGCAAAGGTGGAATTGGTGAAATCGACGATCAGGCTGCTGTCGCCGAACAGCGTGTAATTGAACGTCGATCCGCCCGTCCCGGTTGCGTGCCCGTCGCCATAGACGATGCCGGTATAGCTCGCGGTGCCCACGGTAGGCAACTGCGCCGAGGGCGTGTCGATCCCGAACGGATAATAATAATGCGTGTCCTTGATCGCGCCGGTCGGCACATGGACGTTGATGTCCGCAAAGCTGGTGTAGGTCAGCGTCACACCGCGGATGGTCCCGGTCAGGACCTTGGCGTCCGCCGTCACGTCCGCGCCGCTGTCCCACAGATAGGCGGTGAAGGGCGCGACGCTGTTCGCGCTGTCGATCTGGCCGGGGCCGAAGGTCGCGCTGGTGATGATCGCGCTGCTGTCGCCGCTGGTGTGGAAGGTGTAGGTGCTCGTGGCCGGATCGTAGACGAGCTGGGCGTTGCTTGCGAAGACTGGCAGGCCCGTGCCGAGCAGCACATAGCGGCTGTTGTCGAAGGTGGTGATGCCGCTCACGCCCGCCAGCGTTGTGAGCGGATCGGTCAGGGCCGGATCGCGCCTGCCGAGCACCAGGCCGCTCGCCGCGCCGCCCGCCGCGCTTGCAAGGTTGAAGCTGAGGCCCAGCTCGCCCGCGTCAGGGCCATAGAAGCGACCGTTGAAGCTGCCCGCATAGGCCGCGATCCCGCTCAGCGTCGCATTGCCGGAAAAACGCTGGCTGTCGCTGCCGATGGTGCCCGTTGCCTCGAAAGCGCCGCGCGCCACGTCCAGAACGGTGCCGGTCGCCGCCTCGCTGTCGTAGGACGCCCGCACGCCGACCGAGAGCGTGCCGGCGCCGAAATCGGCGGTCACGGTGCCGTCGCCCGAAAAGCTGAGAAGATTGTCGTAGGCCGGGTCGATCATGCTGCCGCTGATGGCGGCGGCATAGCCAGCCGTGCCGGTGCGCGGCATTGCCGTCGATGGCGTCTCCACGCCGAAGGTGAAATCGGCGATCGCATAGGCGGTGCCGCCGTCGGTCGGGGTAAGCCGCCGCCACTCGCCGCCGCGCGCATATTGGAACGCGCCGCGCGGCACCAGCGTCAGCGTGTCGAGATTGTCGCCCTCCGCCACTATGTTCGTGCTGAAAAACTGCGAGCGATCATCGGCGATCAGCGTATATTTGCCCTGCCCCGCGTCATAGTTGACGATGAGCGGCGCGGCGGACGCGGTTCCGGTCGGGCCTGCGCCGGTGATTTCGCCAGTCACCTCCGCCGCATCATTGGGGAAAAACTGGTTGAACTGCGGCGACACGATCGAGGGGTTGGTCTGCGGCACGGTAGTGCGGCGGCCCAGGATCACGCCGAGAGCCGTGCGGTTATCGTCCGTCTCGGCCGAAAAGGCCGCGCCGATTTCCTGTCCGGCGGGACCGTAGAGCGCGCCCGACAACGCGCCGCTGAACAGGCCGTCATCGTCGAAGCGAAAGGTGCCGGTAAAGCTGTTGGCGCTGCTCGACAGGCGCGCTTCGCTCGAGAAAGTGGTCGATCCGTTGATCGCGCCGCGCAGCGACCCGTGCGTCACCACCGCGCCGGTGGCGAAATCGACCTGCGCGCGGCCCTGTCCCTGGATGTCGTACCACAGGCCGCCTGTCACGGTCTCGCGGCCGAGCAGGTCCACGGTATATTCGGCGCGGCCGGTGCGCGGCACGGCGCTGTTGGCTGTCGGGAAGCCATAGATGAACGTGCTCGTCACATCGTCGAGGAGCCCGCTGTCGGCGGCGCTGGGGGCGACATAATGCCAGATGCCGCCGCCGACATATTGATAGGTGAAACGGCCGCTCGTGCCTGGTCTGGTCAAGGTGAGCGTGCTGGCGTTCGAACCGTCGAGCTTGGCATAGAGGGCGATCTGGCTGGTGGTTTCGTTCCTGACCAGATCGGCGGGCAGGAAGGTCTGGCTGATGCTCTCGTCGGCGGCGGCTACGGCGGCGCTGGTCGCGCCGGGCGCGCCCGCCGTCAGCGTATAGCCCTTGGTCGCCGCGTCATAGGCGATGCTGACGCTGGCGGTGACGAGCACCGGCGTATCGCCGGAACCGGGGGCATAGCGGGCCGAGCCGACAGTGGACGCCGTCTGAAAGGTCTGGCTGACCTGAAGGTCGTTGAGTGCGGTATTGGGGCCGGTCGGCGTCGTGCCGCCGTCGCCACCGCTGTCATCCCCGCCGTCGCTGCCCCCGTCATCCCCGCTGTCGCCGCCATCTTCGGCTGGAGGTGTCGATTCGCTGCCCTGCCCCGCACCGACATGGCCGCAGGCAGCCGTCATCAACAGCATCATGGCCAAAGAGGCCGACCCGCCCCATCGCCGCATCGCATCCTGGCTCAGCATGCGCCGGAAATGCCCGCCGCAGTGCAGCGATGCAATTGTAATATCTCTGTAACATGCGCCATGGCTGGACGCCGCCGCCGGCGCTTGAGGCGATCAGCGATGGTGCGGCCAATCGAACGAAGTTCGAACCAGAACACGCACGGTACGAGCGAAGCGAGAATGGTGCG
>CAZGVX010000080.1:5556-8703 GCA_964529225.1 uncultured Sphingobium sp. | reverse complement strand
GTTCTCTATTCGTTCGATTCGGTCAAGTGCCGTGGATCGCCCCTTGCAAGGCGCGAGCGACGGGGTTCGCGAAACGTGATGCCCCGCGCCCTGCCACCAGCGATTGCGTATTCCCCCGTCCCGAACCACTACAGATTGTGCCAAGCGGACTCGCGACGCAAGAGGGTTAACCCCGGCTTAGTGACTCGATTCACCGCTGAAAAGACTCGGGTCGCGGCGCGATGGTGCGACGCACAATCGCGCGACGCGCCGGGCAAGCTGAACTTGTTGCCCGCGCAAGCGCAAAAATGCGGTGCGGAGCCAAAAAATTAAAGCTGTGGATTGTCGGCGGCGCCGTCCGTCAGCGCGAAGGCTTCGGCCTGGGGCAGCGGATGCCCGTAGAGATAGCCCTGCCCCAGATCGCAGCCCATGTCGGACAGCCACTGGTCCTGGGCGCTATGCTCGATCCCCTCGGCCACCACGCCCATCTCCATGATGTTGGCAAGGTCGAGGATCGTCCGCACGATGTTGCGGCTCTTTTCGTGGCCCATCGCCGCAACGAACGAACGGTCGATCTTGAGGCTGTCGAACGGCAGCTTCTGCAGATAGCTGAGCGACGAAAATCCCGTGCCGAAATCGTCAAGGCTGGTGCGCATGCCCCAGCTCTTGAACTCGCCCATGATCCGGGCGGTCCGGGCCGCATCGAGGATCGCAACGCCCTCGGTGATTTCGAGACGCACCAGTGTCGGATCAATGCAGGTGCTCATCAGCACGTCACGCACCTGATCGACGAAATTGGGCTGCAGGAACTGCGCGGGGGCGATGTTGATGCTGATGAATGGCCGCTTTGCGCGCGGCAGCGTGCGGTGCAGCTCGGCGATGGCGCGGCAGGCCTCGCGCAGCACCCAGTCGCCGATGAAGATGATGAGCCGGCTCTGTTCGGCCACCTCGATGAAATGGCCGGGCGCGAGCAGCCCCTGTTGCGGGTGGTTCCAGCGCACCAGCGCCTCGAACCCGGCCAGGGTGCGCTCGCCGGTCAGCCGGACAATCGGCTGATAGTGAAGGACGAACTGCTGGTGCGCTATGGCGTCTCTCAGGCTGCTTTCAAGCGTGGCGCGGGCGCGCACCGCCTCACCGATTGCCTCCGAATAGGTGAAGATGCGCGCGTCATCGAGGCGCTTTTCCTTGGCCTGATACATGGCGAGATCCGCATCGCGCAGGAGCTGGTCGAGATCCTGATGGGTCGGCCCGCTATAGGCGATGCCGATAGAGGCGCCGATCTGCACCTGCTCGCCCTCGATTTCCATGGGCGCGGCCAGGCCGTCGGCGAGCGCCCGCGCCAGCGGCTGCATCGTCTCGCCGGGATGCAGACCATCGACGAGCAGGACGAACTCGTCCCCGCCCGTGCGCGCCAGCGTGGTCCTGCGCCCGCCCGACGGCGCCGCCCCCGCCGCCGCCTCATAGTGGCCGAGACAGCTCGACAGCCGGTCGGCGACCTCGATCAGCAGCCGGTCGCCGGCGAGATGGCCGTGCCGGTCGTTCACCGCCTTGAACCCGTTCAGGTCGATGACGAGCATCGCCAGCCCCTCGCGCGTGGCGGGGAGTGCATGGAATGCCTCGGTGCCCCGGTCGTTCAGCAGGGTGCGGTTGGGCAGGCCGGTCAGCATGTCGTGCAGCGCGTCGTGGACCAGTGCCTCCCGCGCGCGTTCCCGCTCGACGACGCGGCCGATCTGGGTGCCGATCTGGACCATCACCGGCATCATCGCGTCGCGATCGGTCAGCGCCTTTCTCGAAAAAAACTCGAGCACCGCCGTCACTTCCTCGCCGACCAGCACGGGGAAGCCGCAGGCGCTGACAAGGTCGCAGCTCGTGGCCACGGCGGCGCGGGGAAAGTTTTCGGTCCGCGCCACATCGTCGATCCAGATCGCCTGACCATTGGCAAGGATGCGGCCCGGCATCCCCACGCCGCGCGCAAAACGGCGTTGGCGCGATGCCTCGACGAACGCAAAAAGCCGATCGGGCCGCCCGGCAAACCAGCAGTCGCAGCCGACCGCCGCGTCATCCTCCACCAGATAGGCATTGCCGAAATCCCAGCCCATGTGGGTGCAGATTTCCCGGATCGCCATATCCAGCGCATCGCGAATGTTCATCGCGCGGTTCGCCCCGTCGGTTATGCGCTGGAGCAGGGTCAGCCGCTGCTGGCTGTTGTAGAGTTCGCGCAGGCCGCGCTCGGCGATCGCCTCCGCCTCGAGCCGGGCGGCGCGCTCGCGCTCGATCTGACGCTCGAGCCGGCAGATGCGGCTTTCGGCGTCAAGAACCAGGCCGAAACGGCTTTCCTTCATTGGACCCAGCGCACCCCGATACGACAGAAGGGGCTGCCGGTCAGCATGCAGTCGATATGCTCGATCTCGGCCGTCTCGTGATAATGATCGGACGCGCCGTCGATGAAGCCGTGAGCGAGGGCGCACAGCTTGCGGGGCGAGCGATAGCCGACGATGAGCCGCCCGTCCGCATCATCCTCGAAGTGGAAATGCGGGCAGACGGCGCTGGTGTAGAGCTTGCGCACTTCCGGATGGATGATGTCGTTGACGCTGAGGACAAAGCTGCGGGCGTTGCTGTGACGCTCGAAAAACAGGCCATAACGCTGGGCGAGCAGCGGCATCGCCGTGCGACCGAACCAATGCAGCACCTGCGCCGGTTCCAGCGCCAGCGCGGCGGCGGCGGCATCCACGAGTGCCACGATCTCCTCGTCCGGGTAGGAGCCGAGGGATGTGTAGGCCCCGCGCACATTGGCGATGCCGACGAGATCATCCCAGGCGTCCGCACCGTGCACCTGTGTCACGGTCGTTTCCAGCAGGTTGAAGATGACACCCAGCATTGCCCACTCCCGGCACCATTGTATGTCGGTCCATTATGCCGTGCTTTGCCTCGCCAAGACGTTAACGGGTGCGGCAGACCCGTTCGGCGCGTTCAGCGCCCCCGACGCAGGATCAGGTAAAGCGCCCCCTCGCCACCATGACGCTGATGGGCGATGCGCACGCTCGCGATATTGGCGGCGTGCGGCGAGCGGGCCAGCCAGTCGCCGATCTCGGCCCGGATGGCGCCCCTGGTCCCCGGCTCGGACGGGCGGACATGGGGGCGCGGCTTGCCGGTGACGACGAGCAGCAC
>CAZGVX010000080.1:0-5456 GCA_964529225.1 uncultured Sphingobium sp. | reverse complement strand
CCCAGCGGACCGTCGCCGGTCAGTTCGCGGAAAAAGACATAGCTCTTGTTCTCGTTCATGATGCCGGGCGCGTCGGCCGGGTTGCTGCGCAGCCAGTCGACCAGCTCCTGCATCGACCCGTTGGGGACAAGCCCCCGGTCGCGCATCAGCCGGCCGATGCCCGTATAGTCGCGGCCATTCTGTCCGGCATAGCCGACCCGCATGATCGAACCGTCCGGCAGCCGCAGCCGCCCGGACCCCTGCACCTCAAGGAAGAACAGCTCGACCGGATCGTCGGCATAGGCGAGTTCCAGCCCGCGACCGGCAAGTGCCCCCGCCGTGATCGCGGCGCGGTCGTCATAAGGCACGAAGGCGGCGCCATCGACCTTGCCCCTGATCCTCTTGCCCTTCAGCGCGTCGCTGAACAGGCCGAGGTCAACCTCGATCAGGTCGTCGGGCTTTTGATAGAGCGGCGTCGAACAGCGCCCGGCCGGTGTGCGGCAACCGGCAATTTCCGGCTCATAATAGCCGGTGGCGAAGGCCTTGCCGTCGCCGACCTGAACCGCCTCGAAATAGCGGCGAAAGAACTCAGCGGCCTGATCGTCGCTCCAGCTCGACGCGGCGGCGCAGGCGGCCTGCCAGTCCGTCCCCTGCGTGAGGCCCGACTGATCGGTTCGCCGCAGGAGCGAGGGGCAGCTTCGGCGGAACGCGCCAAGCGCCCCGGCAAGCCGAACTGTGTCTGTCGGCAGCAGGGTTGCGAGATCGGGTCCGGCGACAAGCCCCGCGCCCAGCGCATTGTCGCCAGGCACGATCGGCGCGGGCGCGGGAGCAGGCGGCGGAACGGGCGTCGGCGGGGCGGGCGGCTGAGGCCGGGACGGTGACGGACGCTGCCCCGATGGCGGTACGATGGTGGCGCATCCGGCCAGCGCGCCAAGCGCCAGCAAGGCCGCCAGAGCACGCCGGCGCATCGTCCGCGTCAGGCTTCGTCGGTGGCGACGAGCGTCCAGTCAGGCGTGCGGCTCTTGAGGTCGCGCGCAAAGGTCCAATATTCGCGGGTGGCGACGGCATCTTCCAGCGACCCGGCGATGATCGTGCCGTCCTTGTCGCGGGTGATGGCGGCGATATCCGCCTCGAACAGCATCGTGAGTTGCGCCGTGCCGTTCTCGACCGTCGCGTCGGTGATGCGCGCGGTGTCGATCCGCACCAGCCGGTTGTCGAGCACGTGACCGGCTGCCTCCCGCTCGGCGATGGCAGCGGCAAAGGCAGCCTCCACCTCGGGATCGCACAGCGCCCTGAGCTGGTCGCGGTCGCCCTTCCAGAACGCCTCCAGCACCATCCCATAGGCGGTCCGCGCGCCGGTCACGAAGCGGTTGACGTCGAAAGCACGATCCGCCGCGATCAGGGCGCGGATGCCGTTCTGCGCCTCAGGCGCAAGCAGCGATTCGCCGATGCGCGCCGTATCCGGCCGGGCATCGACCACAGCGCGCGGCTGAGCGGGCGCGAGTGCGGGACGGTCATCGGCAGGCGCCGGGAGCTGCTGCTCATGGCCGGTGCGCTTGCCGAGCACCGAATAGAGCCTGAGCGCCAGCAGCGCGAAGATCATGGCGAGGATGACAATGACGGTCACGGTGCTGACAAACCTTCCTGTCCGGCCGGCCTTCATCCGGCGAGTGGGCAACCAGACGCGCCAGACGCGCGCGGTGTTCCATCCAACATAGGCGCAAATGATGAAGGATTCAAACCGCGCGCCCGGCTTTCTTCACCATCTTTTGCACCGCCCCCGCAGGGCGCGGCGATTGCAGCCAGCCGCCCCCACTGCTAAGCGGCCCGCATTTTACCGCCCCGTTCGAAAGGCAAAGGCCATGACCGACAGCATCGACACCCCCACCATCGACCCGCAGGCCAACGGCGCCGACGACCAGCCGCAGATCGCCATGCTGGCGCAATATGTGAAGGATCTGTCGTTCGAGAATCCCAATGCGCCGCAGGTGTACAGCTGGCAGGCGCAGCCCCAGATCGACGTGCAGTTCAACATCGCGGCCAACGCCGCCGGCGAAGATGTGCACGAGGTCGTGCTGCGTATCACCGCCAAGGCGGTGAGCGACAATGGTACGCACTTCGCGGTGGAGCTGGTCTATGCCGGGCTTTACGGCCTGCGCAACATCCCGGAGGACCAGCTTCACCCCTTCATCTACGCCGAAGCGCCGCGCCTTCTTTTTCCCTTCGCGCGCCGCACGCTGGCCGAAGCGGTGCAGGAAGGCGGGTTCCAGCCGCTGCTGCTCGATCCTATCGACTTCGGCACGCTCTATCTCCAGCAACGCCAGCAGGCGGAAGCGATGGCGGCGAGCGAGCCGGCGGGCACGGCCTGAGGGTCAGACCCGAACGGTAAGGGAAGCACTGTAGGCCGATGGGCCTCCTCAAAGCCACGGGCACAATCGGCGGGCTGACGCTGGTCAGCCGCGTCCTCGGCATGGTGCGGGACATGCTGATGGCCCGCTATGTCGGGGCGGGCTTTGCGTCCGACGCGTTCCTGATCGCCTGGCGCCTGCCCAATCTGTTCCGCGCGCTTTTTGCCGAGGGCGCCTTTTCGGCCGCCTTCGTGCCGATGTTCAACCGGGTGATGACAGCGGACGGCGGCGGCGAACCGGGCAAGGCGCGGGCCATCGCCTTTGCAGGCGACGTGCTGTCCGTGCTGGTGCCGGTGCTCGCCCTGTTCACCGCGCTGATGATGGCCGCCGCCGGGCCGGTCGTCTGGGCGATGACCGGCGGATTTCCCGACGGCGAGCCGGAGAAATTCGCGCTGGCGCGGCATCTCACCATTATCACCTTCCCCTATCTGGCGCTGATCTCGCTGACTTCGCTGCTGGGTGGCATATTGAACAGCCTCGACCGCTTCTGGGTTAACGCGGCCGCGCCTTCGCTCCTCAATATCTGCATGATCGTCGCGATCCTGTTCTTTCGCGGGGAGGATGGCGTCGAGACCGCCATCACGCAGGCGATTGCGGTGACCGTTTCCGGCGCGGTCCAGCTGGCGTGGCTCATCTGGTCCTGCCGCCGCGCGGGCGTGGTGCTGCGGCTGGGGCTGCCGCGACTGACCCCGGAGGTGAGGAAGCTGCTCACCGTGATCGGCCCCGCCGCGCTCGGCCAGGGCGCGATCCAGTTCAACCTGCTCGTATCGACCAGCCTTGCCGCGCGCTTCCTGCCAGAGGGTTCGGTCAGCTACATCTATTATGCCGACCGCCTCAACCAGCTGCCGCTCGGCCTCATCGGCATCGGCGTCGGCACCGCGATCCTGCCCGCCCTGTCGCGCCAGATCGGCAGCGGCAATGCCGAAGCCGCGAACACGACCCAGAACCGGGCGATGGAGCTGGCGCTGTTCCTTGCGCTGCCCGCCGCCATCGCGCTGCTCGTCGCGGCCACGCCTATCATCCGGGGCGTGCTCGAGCATGGCGCCTTCACCAGCGCCGACACCATGGGAACGGCAGCCGTGCTCGCCGCCTTCGCGCCGGGCGTGCCCGCCTATGTGTTCATCAAGGTGCTGACGCCCGGCTTCTACGCACGCGCCGACACGAAGACGCCGGTGCGGATCGCGCTTGTCTCGATGCTTGTGAACCTCGTTGGCAATCTCATCCTCATCTGGCCGCTCGGCCCGGTCGGGATCGCGCTGTCCACGGCCATATCGGCCTGGGTCAATGTGCTGCTGCTCTATTATATCCTGCACCGCGACGACCATCTGCGCATGGACCGGCGCTTTCGCGCCAAGGCGCTGCGCATCGTCGCGGCGGGCGCGGTGATGGGTGCGGGGCTGTGGGCGATCGGCGGCCTGCTCGACCCGTGGCTGGCGGGCAGCCTGATCGAGCGGCTGATCGCGCTCGGGCTGCTGTGCGGCGGCGGTGCGGTGCTCTATGGGCTGGCGTCGATCCTGCTGGGCGCCTATCGCGTTGCCGAACTCAAGGGGCAGCTCCGGCCCGCCCGCAAGTGACAGGACGACAGATGCGCATTCTTTCCGGCATTCAGCCGACCGGCAATCTCCACCTCGGCAACTATCTCGGCGCGATCCGCAACTGGGTTGCCATGCAGGATGCGATGCAGGCCGGTGACGAGTGCTTTTTCTTCCTCGCCGATCTCCACAGCATTTCCGACCACATCCCCGCCGACATGCGCCGCGCCAATGTCCGCGACATGGCTGCCGCGCTGGTTGCCTGCGGGATCGACCCCGCGCGGTCCGTGCTGTTCAACCAGGCGCGCGTGCCCGCCCATGCGGAACTGTGCTGGCTCCTCAACGGCACCGCGCGCATCGGCTGGCTCAATCGCATGACCCAGTGGAAGGACAAGGCGGGCAAGAACCGCGAGGGCGCTTCGGTGGCGCTGTTCGACTATCCGGTGCTGCAGGCGGCCGACGTGCTGCTCTATCAGGCGACCCATGTGCCGGTGGGCGAGGACCAGAAGCAGCATCTCGAACTCACCCGCGACATCGCGGAAAAGTTCAACCTGGACACGGGCACGACGCTCTTTACCCTGCCCGAGCCGATCATCCCCAGGGCGACAGCGCGGATCATGTCCCTGCGCGACGGATCGGCCAAGATGAGCAAGTCCGATCCCTCGGACCAGAGCCGCATCAACCTCACCGACGAGGATGATGCCATCATGCAGAAGGTGCGCAAGGCCAAGACCGACCCGGAGCCGCTGCCGGGCGAGGCGGCTGGCCTCGAAGGGCGGCCGGAGGCGCTGAACCTCGTCGGCGTGTTTGCCGCGCTGTCGGGCGAGACGCCGGACGCTGTGTGCGCGCGCTTTGCGGGGCAGGGCTTCGGCGCGTTCAAGCCGGCGCTCGGCGAGCTGCTGGTCGAGAGCCTCCGGCCCATTCGCGAGCGGTATGGCGCGCTCCGGGCGGACGACGCCGCGCTCGATGCGATTCTCGTGGCGGGCGCCGAGCGCGCCGCCGCCGCCGCGCGGCCGACGCTGACGGGGGCCTATGAGGCGCTGGGCCTGATGCGGGGCTGACGGAAGCGCGGGACGATCAAATCCCTTTCCCTCCGCCTGCCCATTCCCTATAGGCTTGCCATGACAGACGAGGCGAGCAATTCCCCCAATTCCAACGACTATGGCGCCGACAGCATCAAGGTGCTCAAGGGGCTGGACGCGGTGCGCAAGCGCCCCGGCATGTATATCGGCGACACCGATGACGGGTCGGGCCTGCACCACATGGTGTTCGAGGTCAGCGACAACGCCATAGACGAGGCGCTGGCGGGGCACTGCGACCGCATCGACATCACCCTCAACCCCGACGGATCGGTCAGCGTGACCGACAATGGCCGCGGCATTCCGACCGGCATCCACAAGGAGGAGGGCGTCTCCGCCGCGGAGGTCATCATGACCCAGCTCCACGCGGGCGGCAAGTTCGAGAATACGAGCGACGACAATGCCTACAAGGTCTCCGGCGGCCTGCACGGCGTCGGCGTCTCGGTCGTCAACGCGCT
>CAZGVX010000079.1:0-8737 GCA_964529225.1 uncultured Sphingobium sp. | reverse complement strand
CGTCGGTCGTCGACGCCAGCGCGGGCGCAAAGCCGCCCTCGTCACCCACCGCCGTAGCGAGCCCCTTGTCATGCAGGCCCTTCTTCAGCGTGTGAAAAATCTCCGCACCGATCTGGACGGCATGGGCGAGGCTGTCGGCGCCCACCGGCATGACCATGAATTCCTGGAAATCAATCGGATTGTCCGCATGCTCGCCGCCGTTGATGATGTTCATCATCGGCACCGGCAGGACATGGGCCGATACGCCGCCGACATAGCGATAGAGCGGGAGGCCGCGCGCGTCGGCGGCCGCCTTGGCAACCGCGAGGCTGACGCCGAGGATCGCGTTGGCGCCGACCCGGCTCTTGTTTTCCGTCCCGTCGAGCTCGATCATCGCCGCGTCGATCTCGCCCTGCTCCTCGGCATCGAGCCCGATGATCGCCTCGGCGATTTCTCCATTCACAGCCTCAACCGCCTTGAGCACACCTTTGCCAAGATAAACGTCCTTGTCCCCGTCGCGCAGTTCCACCGCCTCATAGGCGCCAGTCGACGCGCCCGAGGGCACGGCGGCACGGCCGAGCGACCCATCCTCCAGCATCACATCGACTTCAACGGTCGGATTGCCGCGGCTGTCGAGTATCTGGCGGGCGTGAACAGCGAGTATCTCGGTCATGGAGCGTCCTTGTCGATGCGGGGTTGAGCCGTCGCGGGCCGCTTAGCCACCCGGCGCGGCAATATCAACGGCCCAATCTCCCGGCACAGCGGAACCGTTGAATCGCTCGTGCATTTCTATATCGTAGCGATCATGCGCCGGGCGACGGCGCTTCTCTGATCCTTTCAGCGACGGGAATTGGGAAATGACCAAGGATGACGGCGAGGCCGGCACGCTCAACGATGCGGGTCAGACATTGAGCACGGTGGCAGACAAGGCGCAGGAGGAGGCCAAATCGACCGCCGAGAGCGTCAAGAGCGCCTTCTGCGGCAAAGGCGAACAGTGGCGCGATCAGGCTGGCGCTTTTGCCGAGCAGGCGTCGGCCAGCGCCCGCCAGGCTGCCGGCATGGTGAAGGAAAAGACGGGCGTGGCGCTTCATGGCTTGTCCAAAATCATCGCCGACAGCGCGGAAACGGTCGATGCCCGGCTCGGACCGGCTTGTGGCGACTATGCGCGCCAGGCCGCAGACAGCGTTTCCGGCGCTGCCCGCGCTCTGGATGAGAAGGATGTCGACCAGCTCGCGGCCGATGCGCGCGACTATGTGCGCAGCAACCCGGTGCTTACCGTCGGGGCCGCCGCGCTTGCGGGCTTCTTCCTTATGCGCCTCGTTCGGGGCGGCTCGAAGGAGAGCTGAGCAAAGCCATCCGGGACGAACGATTGCATTTGGATCGGCAGCGATGACGCGCGACACGGACAACGCTGCAGAGATGCCGGAGCGGGCGCTTGACGAGGAGGCGCAAGCAGAGGCGCTTCCTCTTGGCGACCTGTTCGGGCGACTGATTGCGTCAGCCAAAGCCCTTGCCGCGGCCGAGCGGGATTTCGCGGCGGCGCGGCTTGGCATCCTGGCTGATGCGCTATGGAAGATCGTGCTTTTCGCCCTCCTGGGGCTGGTCATCGCCTTTGGGCTCATCATCGCGCTCATGGTCAGTGCCGTATTGTGGCTGGCGCCGATGGTTGGAACTGGCGTTGCCATGCTGATCGTGACGGGCGTGACATCATTGTTTCTGCTGTTTTGCGCGCTTGCCGTTCGTGGTGAGGTGAGGAAGATTCTGGCGATTCCGCGATGACGAACAAGCCAGCCGATCTCGAACTTGCCGCCCAGCGCGTTCACGACGCTCGCGCGACATTGGCCGCGGACTGGCGTGTGACCCTTGAACGGTTGCAACCCAGCCGCCTGCGCGAGGAAGCGACGGAGGCAGCCTCGCATCGCATCGTAGAGGCGCGGGCCGCGATCGTGCGGTCCGCCACACGCAACCCTTTGATTCTTCTGGGACTGGCGGTGCTGGCCGGGGTGCTGCTCTATCGGCCCGTCCGCGCCCTTGTCCCGAGGGTCATCGAGCATCTTCACAGCATGGAGACACAGGCATGGACATGGATCAAAGCGACGATCGCCCGGCGCCGGTAGCGCCTGCGACCGCTGAAACCGACGCGGGCGATGCCATGGCGTCGCGGGACACCGAAAGCCTCCTGGCGGCCCACCCGATGCTGGCGGTCGGCGCCGCGCTTGCCATAGGCGCTGGCATCGGCCTCCTTCTCCCGCGGGCGCGGGCCGCCACCGCTATGGGCGTGGCAGCCGGTAAGGCCGGTGCATCGCTCGGCACAACCGCCAAGTCGGCAATCAGCGCGTTGGCCGCGCTCGATACGGCGCGCGCTCTGTTTTCTGCCCTGACGAACGCGGGCGCAGCGGTCGGCGAAAATGTCCGCTCGGGCGCCCGCGACCTTGCCGCACAGCTGCCAGACAAGGACGATCTGAAGGCGCATGCGCGCGAGGCAGGGCGCCACATCGCCAAAGCCGTCGATCACGCAAAGGACCGCCTCGGCCGCCATTGACCCGTCCGGCCGCGTGGTCTAGCGCAACTGCTCATTGTAACGGGGTAAGCGATGAGCAAGCTGCATCTGGTCATGGGCGGACGGGTCAGTGACCCGCAGACGCTCGATTTCGTCGATCTCGCCGCAATCGAACTCGTCGGCGTGTTCCCCGACTTTGCCACTGCCGAAAAAGCCTGGCGCGCCGCTGCGCAGCGCACTGTCGACGATGCCGAAATGAAATATGTCATCGTCCACCTGCACAAGCTTCTCGACCCGGCTGCCGACCACTAAACCGGACAGGCAGGCAGGGGTCAGGACAGGCGCCGCGCCAGGTCCACGAACTCGGGCACCGACAAGGTCTCGGCGCGCCGGGTCGGATCAATGCCCGCCTCCGCCATCGCGTCCTGCGCACCTTGCAGGCTCTTGAGGCTTTGCCTCAGCATCTTGCGCCGCTGCCCGAAGGCCGCGGCGGTAAGGCGTGAGAGCATGGCCGCATCCACATCCGCAGGCGCATCGGCCGGCACGATATGCACCACGGCGGACATTACCTTGGGCGGCGGCGTAAATGCCGATCGGTGGACGCGAAGCGCGATCTTCGCTGCCGCGCGCCATTGCGACAGCACCGATAGCCGCCCGTAGGCGGACGTTCCCGGCTCGGCCACAATCCGCTCGGCGACTTCCTCCTGAAACATGAGC
Source organism: uncultured Sphingobium sp. (assembly GCA_964529225.1). Lineage (GTDB taxonomy): Bacteria > Pseudomonadota > Alphaproteobacteria > Sphingomonadales > Sphingomonadaceae > Sphingobium. The sequence goes on along the minus strand of CAZGVX010000079.1, from coordinate 5,541 downwards.
GTAGCCGACGCCCACCATGGCGGCCATCGGTCGTCTTCCAGCCAATTGACGAGCAGCGCCGTGCCGACATTGTAGGGCAGGTTAGCAACGATATGCGCGCCCTCGCCCGCCTCCCGCCGGGCGTCGATGCGCAGCGCGTCGCCCTCGATCACCCGCAGCCGGCCACGATAGGCCGCCTCAAGCTCAGCCAGGGGCGCAAGGCAGCGCGCATCGCGCTCGACCGCCACCACCTTCGCACCCGCCTTCAGCAGCGCGCGGGTGAGCCCGCCGGGGCCCGGCCCCACTTCAAAAACCTGCCTGCCCTCAAGCGTGCCGGGGACCGATGCGATCCGGTCCAGCAGCTGCCCGTCAAACAGGAAGTTCTGGCCGAGTGCCTTGCTGGCGCTCAGGCCGTGGGCGGCGATCACCTCGCGCAGCGGCGGCAGATCCAGCGACGCCTCCCGTCAGCCAGCGACCGGGCAGGCCCGACGACACAGGACGGCTTCGCCCGCCATGCGGATCGCGGCAATCATCGCGCCGGGATGCGCCCGGTTCTGACCAGCGATATCGAAGGCCGTGCCATGATCGGGGGAGGTGCGGACAATTGGCAGGCCCAGCGTCATATTGACGCCCGAATCGAAATCGAGCGTCTTGATGGGGATCAGGGCCTGATCGTGATACATGCAGATGGCCGCATCATAGCCGGAGCGGGCGCGACCATGAAACATCGTGTCCGCCGGATAGGGGCCGGACACGTCGAGCCCGTCGTCCTGAAGCGAGGCGATGGCCGGAACGATGATACGCGCCTCCTCGTCGCCCATCTGCCCGTTTTCGCCCGCATGGGGGTTGAGGCTCGCGACCGCCAGACGTGGACGGTGGATGCCGAAGTTGCGCTGAAGGCCGCGCGCCGTGCCATGGACCCGGCTGCGGATAAGCTCGATGGTGAGATGCTGCGGAACCTCCGTCAGCGCGATGTGGATCGTCACGGGAACCACCTTCAGCGACGGACCGGCGAGCAGCATCACCGCATTGTTGCGCGCGACACCGCAGCGTTCGGCGACGAACTCGGTCTGGCCCGGATAGGTGAACCCGACCGCCGACAGCTGCGCCTTGGAAACGGGGCCGGTGACAAGCGCGCTCGCGCTTTCGGAGCGGGCCAGTCCGGTCGCGATTTCCAGCGCGTGAAAGGCCGAGCGGGCGCTGTCGAGCGCGGGCGTGCCGGGAACTGGCGACGCGCCTTCTTCAACCGAAAGGCAGGGCAGGCCACGATCGAATATTGCCGCTGCGTCCGAGGGATGATCTATCCTGACGAGAGGCACCCCGGACACGGCCGAGATCGCGCGCATGTCGCCGACCGCGAAGAAGACCGGCAACCGTTCCGCCCGCCGCGCCGCCCATGCCTTAGCCACGACCTCCGGGCCAATCCCGCCAGGGTCGCCAAGCGAAACGGCAAGCGGGGCTTCGGCTTCTTCGGCCATCAATTATATTCGATCACCGCGTCACGGCGCAGATCGCGCAGGTAGATGCGCGCGCGCTTGTTGACCCGTTCCTGCTCCATCTGGCCCATCACCTGATCGAACGAAGGGGCGGCGCCATCGGCCGGATCGTCACGACCGCACAGCACCAGGACGCGCACACCCTCGGATACGGAACCGAAAGGCGGGGTCGCCTCGCCCACCTGCAGGCCCAGCAACACCTGCTGCAACTGCGGCGGGAGATCGCGCACCTTGACACCGTCGTTGTCGACCACGTCGCCGCCCAGCTCCTTGGCCAGACCCGCCGCCGCGCCGCATCCTTGCAGCGTCTTGGTGCGCTCGCCGAAGCTGTCCGCCAGCTGCTTTGCCCTCGCCGCCGACGTGCCGGGCGGGAAGGCGATGCTGATCTGCTTGAGGCTCAGCATGGCGTCACGCGGATCGGCCATCAGCACCTGCCGCTTGTCGATGACATAGAGGATGGAAAAGCCGCCGGGCACGGCGATCGGACCACCGAGCTGCCCCGGCTGCATCGACTGGGCGGCCTCCGCCAGGGCGTCGGGCAACTGTGCGGGCCGCACCCAGCCGAGATCGCCACCCACCGCTGCCGTGGAGGCTTCGGAATATTGGCGCGCATAGGCCTGGAACGAGCCGCCCTGACGAATCTGACCGATGATGTTGCGCGCATTGGCGACGACCTGTTCGGTATTTTCGGGGCTGGCCGAGAGATAGATCTCACCGATCCGATACTCCTCGCTGCCCTTCGCCTCGCGCATGCGGTCGATGATCGACCGGACCTCCTCCTGGGACACGTTGACGAACGGCTGCACCTTGCGCCGCAGCAGCCGCTGCCATGCCAGTTCGCCCTCGACCTGCCGCTTGATGCTGGCGGGGGACGAACCCTGGGCACGCAGATAATCGGAAAACGCCTTGGGCGTCTGCTTGAAGTTGGCGGCGATGCGGGCGAAATTCTCGTCCAGCTCGGCTGGCGCCACCTTGATGTCATTGGCCGCGGCCTCCTGGATCTGGAGGGTCTCGTCTATGAGGTTGCGCAGCACCTGAAGCTTGAGGCGATTGCGCTCCTCGTCGGAAATGCGGCCACCGTTCGCGAGCACGACCAGCGCGAGGCGCTGCTCTATATCCGTTTGCGTGATGACAGTGCCGTTGACGATGGCGGTCGGCCGATAGAGGGTCCGGTCAGCATTGCCGAACAGCGTGACATTGCTGGGGATCTCAAGCTGCGACGAAGACGCGCCCCCGCCTTCCCGGCCGCCCTCTCCGCCATCCTGCGCCAGGCCGGGCATGGCAACGCCGCCAAGAACGATAGCGATCGTCAGTCCCAACATGCCGCTGCGGGCACGGATCGATTTCATTCTCAACGCACTCTCCTTGTGGGGAAAAGCCAGGGGCATGAACCCGCCCCCTGGCGCATCGGCCCTGAACCCAGGCTTAGCGCCCCCGACCCCGCGCCACCGAGCCTGCATCCTTATATGCCGAGATTGCGAAACGCCAGCCGCACCAGAAAGGAATTGCCGCGCCGCGCATCGCCGAAGGACTGATATTCCCGTTGCCATGTGAAGCTGAGTTCGAGGCAGTCGTCCTGATATGAGACGCCAAGCCGGTGTCGCACAGGGGTATAGCCGTCGAGCGTCGTGCTCTGATCGTCATCGTACCCGGTGAGGTCGACGGTGGCCGAACCGAAGACCGACCAGTAGCGCGCAAAGGCGAGTCGCCCGCCCACGCGCACTTCCTCGATATCCCGCAGATCCTCGGTGGCGGAGGCAATGTTGCGGTTGAGCTTGACGTAGCTGACTTTGGCATAGGTGGCCCGCGAGCCAACGGTTGCGTCGATCTCGTTCCGGCGCACCGCAAGCGTGTCCTTGTCGAGCCGGAAACGGTGGGTAAACGCGATGAAGTCGTCGTAGCGCACCGCGACCCGGCCGACAAAATCGGACAGACGATCCGACAGACCGGTGCCGTCTGGCAGGATCGACGCGCGGTTGTTCAGCCGATAGCTCTGGCCGATATTGGCTTCGACCGACAGGTGCGGCCGGTCAAACCCGTAATCCAGGCCGTAGGTCACGCGGCTGGAGTCCTCGAAGCGGTCATATCCCGGAAAACGGTTGAGCGCGAACAGGTTGCTGTCCTCAAGGTCGATCGCCCGTGCGTCCTCGTTGGGGATACCCAGATTTCTGAGTGTCGGCGACACGACAAGCTGAACCCGCGGGGTGATCTGCTGTGTCCCGCCGAACCACGAGCCTACGAAAGGCCAGCGCATGTCGAGCGCAAGCGTCGCGATGCCGCGCGATTGCCAACCGGCTTCGCCCGCATAGACATCGGACACGAGCGTCTGGGCGGCATGATAGACGTCGCCGCGCGCGTAGCCGGTCACCGTTACTTCCTGGCCAAGGCCGGTCAGCCGGGACATCTGCCACTGGAGCCCGGCAAAGGCCCGCTGCGTGTCCTGCCCTTCCATCCGGGTGATCGCGAGGCTGTTGAGCTGGAGCTGCGCGACCCCGCCAAGCCACGGATCGTTGACCCGAAGTCGATAGTCTACAGCCGGCAGGGCAATCGGCACCTGTCCCTGCGGATCGCCCGATCGCAGCGTCTGGAAGGACCAGCCAGCGATCGACAGATAGCTGCGCTGTCCGATTCGCTCAGCATTGACCATCGAGCGAAGCCGGTCGTCGCGGCTGATGTCGTAGCGGTTGAGGAAGGTGCGGTCGCTCGCACGCCTGAGCGATCCGGTGATCGACCAGAGCGGGTCGAGCTGGAACTTGCCGCTGGCGACGATATAGCCCCGCACGTCGTTGGTGGCGGTCATGTCCGCCGCGGCGCTGGGATTGGCGCGCGAACTATAGGTCGCATAGCCGCTGATCTGGTAGGCGCCGCTGCTCAACAGCGCGCGATACTGGGCCTCCAGCATCGGCCAGGTATTCGTGAAAATATGCGGTGTGACCGTGAGGTCGCGATTGGGCTCGAGATAGAAATAATAGGGCACGGCGAGTTCCCCGCCGTTCAGCGCGTCAATGCCGACATCGGGGACCAGAAAGCCCGAGCCTCCGCCGCTCCCCAGCGGATGCGTAAGACCGGGCAGCGGCAGCAGCGGCACGCCGAACATCTCGAGCCGTGCGCCGGAGTAGCGAACGCGCGCGCGCGCGCTGTCATAGAGGACATGCGCGGCCTTGATCTGCCAGCTCGGTTTGCGGGGGCAGCCGCTGTCGTCAGCGACCGGACAGGGGGAATAGGCGGCGCGCGTCAGGATGAAGGTCGCATCCTTGCGCTCGCCCGTCTCCGCCGCAATGCGGTCGCCCCGTTCGGTGACGATGAGAAGCCCCTGTACGATCCCGTCCTTCAGGCTCTCCGTCACCTCGACCGTATCGCCATAGGCCACGTCCCCGTTGGGCGCCGTGACGGAGACATCACCTGTGGCTACCACCTGACCGGATTTGCGGTCCCAGGTGACGGCGTCTGCGCGCAGCACATTGCCTTCGCGACGCACGACCACATTGCCAGATGCTGTGACGACGTCGCGCGCGCTGTCATAAGCCAGCTGATCGGCAGTGAATCCGAGCGCCTCCGGGTCTGCGGGAGTCGGCGAGTCGGGTGGTTCGGCCGCCACCGCCTCCGCCTCAGGCTTGGCAAGCGCCTGAGCCGCCGCCGGGCCACCCGCGCTCAGCGTCAAAAGCACGGCCGCGCCCAGCAACCCGATCGGCTGGCCGCGATGATGCCGGAACGAGGAAAGGGCCATGAGGGTCAGCGGCAGCCAATAAGAGCGAGCATTGGCGGCCGCTATTGCATCGCTTGCGGTCCGCTGCAACGGTCATGCGCCTACCAGGCGGCGTGGACTAGCGCCCGGCGGATGCCGCCCCTATGTTTTTGCCCTGACCCTAAAACAAGCGAGACCCCCTTTGCCGATCAGCCTCACCCATTCGCCGAGCCTGCCGACCGACAGCGACATCCGCATCTACCCCATCGCCAAGGACGCGGCGATCACGCCGCCCATCGCGGCGGCATCCCTGCTCGCCGACGCCGCACAGAGCGCGCGCTTCGCTGGGGAGGCGGGCGGCTGGCTCGACCTGTTCGTGTC
>CAZGVX010000078.1:0-9030 GCA_964529225.1 uncultured Sphingobium sp. | reverse complement strand
CAAGGCGGACAGATCATCGACGCCACGGTGATTGCTGCGCCGCGCCAGCAGCTCAACAGCCGCGATAATGATCATGTGCGCGTGGGCGAGCTGCGCGGCTTTTCCGCCGACGATCTGCACGGCGCGTTCAAGGAAGCGCAGGCGGTCGCGAGCGGCACGCGCTGCAAGCAATATCTGTTTTCGTTGAGTCTCAATCCGCCTGCCCACGCCGATGTTGGCGAGGAGGGGTTCGAGCGTGCGGCGGACGCGGCGGAACGGGCGCTTGGGCTTGAAGGCCAGCCACGCGCCATCGTCTATCACGAAAAGGAAGGGCGGCGGCACGCGCATGTCGTGTGGAGCCGCATCGATGCCGGGGCGATGTGCGCGGTCAATCTCGCGCATTTCAAGAACAAGCTGACCGCACTTTCGCGCGAGCTTTATCTCGAACATGGCTGGACGCTGCCGGAGGGATTGCGGCCGCAGGGCATTCGCAATCCGCTCTCCTTCACGCTGGAAGAATGGCAGCAGGCCAAGCGCCAGAACATTGATCCGCGCGAGATCAAACAGGTCTTCCGCGAGGCGTGGAACCGCTCCGACAATGGCAAGGCGTTCGGCAGCGCGCTTGCCGAGTACGGCTATTTTCTCGCGCGTGGTGATCGGCGCGGCCATGTCGCCGTCGACGTCGACGGCAATATTGACGCCATTGCGCGATGGACCGGCGTCAAGGCGCGCGACGTCGTCGGCAAGCTTGGCGATCCCGCCGCGCTGCCGCCGGTTGGCAGTGTGGCGAAAGAGGTCAGGGCACAGCTGACCGATCAGCTGAGCGGCTTCATCGCCAAGGTGAAGGCACGCCATGCCGGAGAGCGGGCACCGCTGGGGGCGCGCCTCGATGAGTTGCGCGCCGTGCACCGCGCGCAGCGCGAACGCCTTGCCGAGCGCCAGCAGTCGCGCTGGCAGCAGGAGACAGCAGAACGCGCGCAGCGGTTGCGCACCGGTCTTGCCGGACTCTGGGACAAGCTGTCGGGGAAAGCGGCCGCCATCAAGTCCCGGAACGAGCTTGAGGCCTATGAGGCGCTCAAGCGCGATCAGCAGCAGCGCGACCGGCTGATCCTCGATCAGCTGCGCGAGCGCCGCGCCTTTCAATTCGAGATCGATGCGCTGCGCAAGCGGCATGCCCAGGATCGCCGGACGCTCGCGCGCTCGGTGATGGACACGCTGCGCCGTTCAGCGCGCCTCCGCGATGCGCCAAGCAGGGAGGCAGAGCCTCCCGGTCTTGCGCAGAACCGCCGCAATCGCGGCTTTTCCCTCGACCGCTAAGCAAGGACGCTTATCATGGAACATTCGAAGGCACCTCCCAACATCAAGATGATCGGCGGCGCGATGCTGGCGATCATCATCGTCGCCAAGCTCATTGTCGGCGGCAGATTTGTGATGATGATCGGCTCGGTGCAGCTCTTCACCATCCTGCTGTCCGGCCTTGCCGGTTTTCTGCTCGGCTGGTTCATCTCGCCGCAGGCCAGGCAGTTCCGTCTGATCGTCGCGACGATCATGCTGGCGCTGCTCATGATCATCGGCATCGGCGATGCCGGTCCTGCCGGTGTCAGCGTCACCAGCCTGCTGTCGATCATCGCCTTTGTCATGGCGTTTTTCTATTGGGTCGGCGGCGTGGTGCGCGTCATGGCGCAGCGCCCGACGACATTCGGCTCGGCCGAATGGGCGACGCTTCCCTATCTCGAAGAGAAGGGCGTGATCGGCGAGAGCGGCATTCGCCTCGGCGCATTCGCAACAGCGGACGGGCTCAGGCCGCTGCACTATGAGAGCGACCGGCATCTGCTGACGATTGCGCCGACGCGCTCGGGCAAGGGCACGACGGCGATCATCCCCAATCTGCTCACCTATGCGGGCTCGGCGCTGGTGATCGACCCCAAGGGCGAGAATGCGATGATCACGGCAGCGCGACGCCAGTCCATGGGTCAGGAGGTCAGGATCGTCGATCCGTGGCTGATCACGGGCGCGCCGCAGGTGGCGCGGTTCAATCCGCTCGACTGGCTGGTGATGGGCGACATCGACATCACCGAGAACGCCATGCTGCTGGCTGACGCGCTCGTGATCCCGACCGGCAACGGCGACAGCTTCTGGTCGGAAGAGGCCAAGGCGCTGTTGCAGGGTTTTATCCTCTATGTCGCGACCGACGAGCGGGAAGCGGGTTGTCGCCATCTCGGGCGCGTGCGCGATCTGCTGCTGCTCGACGGGGACGAGCTGAAGATGCTCTTTCACCGCATGCTGGAATCGCAGCATCACATCGTGGCGAGCACGGGCTCGCGCAGCCTGCAGAAAGAGGAGCGCCTGCTGGCCAATGTGATCGCGTCGGCGCAGGCGCAGACGCATTTTCTGGACTCGGCGCGCATCCGCGAAAGCCTGTCGGCCTCGGATTTCTCGTTCGAGGATCTGAAGAGCCGCGCGATGACGATCTATCTGGTGTTGCCGTCCGACCGGCTCAACGCCTTCAGCCGCTGGCTGCGATTGCTGATCCAGCAGGCAGTGACGGTGAATGCGCGCAACATCGCCGCCAAGCCGGACAAGCCGGTGCTGTTTCTGCTTGACGAGATGCCCGCGCTCGGGCGGCTGACCATGGTCGAACAGGCGTTCGGTCTGATGGCGGGCTTCGGCATCCAGCTCTGGGGCATTGTGCAGGACGTGAGCCAGCTCAAGACCATCTATGGCGAGGGCTGGGAGACGTTCATCGGCAACAGCGGCATGATCCAGTATTTCGGGAGCCGTGACCGCATGTCGGCCGATTACTTCCAGGCTCTGTGCGGGGTCACGACGGTGTGGAGCCTGTCCAGTGCCGTCGCCCGAGCCTTTAGCACATCAACCGGCAAGGATGGCGGCAGCTCGTCGAGCTCGACGACAACGACCGAGACGACGACGGCATCGCAGCGGCAACTGGCCTATGCGGATGAACTCATGCGCCTGCATGACAGCCGCGAGCTGATTCTGATCGAGAATCTCAATCCCATCATCGGCACCAAGGTGAAGTGGTTTGAGGATGACACGCTCAGGGCGCTTGGCCTGAACCTCCACGACCGGCCGAAGGCGGTGACGCTCGGCCAGCCTGCCCAGCCGATGAGCACAGCTGCCAGCAGCTATGTGACCTCATGGCTGAAGATGCCCTGAGACCCGTCTCAGACAATCGCATTCCTCTTGCTGGAGAACCGCCATGACCGAGACGCCCGGCAGAAAGCGCTTCACCCTTGATCAGAACAAGACCGGCTTTGCGCGCGACGAGTTGGACAGCGCCAAGCGCTTCGGACAGCAAATCCGCGACAAGGACAATGCGCAGCCGCGCGTCAAACCGCCGGAACAGGCGAGAACGCCGCATCCGAGGCTCGCCCCTCCGGGTGCGGCGGGCATTCGCCCAGGCCTCGGCGCGGTGGCGGAGCGTGCCGCCCCGCCGCCGCCCAAAATGAGAACCGAACCCGGCGAGCAAGGCAAGACCAGCCGGACGTTCAAGCCCCTTGTCCAAAAATCGCCGGACAAGGGGCGAACACCGGAGCGATGATTAATCCCCTGCAGGGCACCAGGTTGAGCGAAAGCCAAGCGCCCTAAGTTCCCACGAGATACCCGGTACTGAGGCAAGGTACGCTGTCAGTGCAATTGCGTGCCAGAGTTGGTCTAGCGGCCATAATTTAGAGGGGCTACATTAGTCCTCGTTGATGGAACTAAGGCACGATCCTTAATGCTCTTCCTACAGCATAGCTCAATGAGCAGTTAGCTTAGACATAGCGCCATTATGACCAAATCTAACTACTGTTCCGTCTCGTGTAACAATCGCGCCACTAGGTACCCTCTGGTTGGGACCAATATCCGCCCCCGAACAGACGACAGCATAGCGTTCAATAATCACGGATGGATGAACGCGAGCGAATTTCGAGACATCTCCACCCGGCGTCCCATCTGTGTTTCTCCAGCGCACTACATTCGCGCGTTCGTTAAAAAATAAAATCATGTAAAGACCCTCCAATAAAGCGATCTCTAATATATATTACTATAGATATCAATCCCATTATTGTTGGACATACATATATAATTACGAAAACTATTTTATTCCGTAACGAAGCCCGTTCTGTAATTCGGACCTCTTCCGCTTCCGATCGACTTGGCGCGACCCAGTCGCTATATATTCTTCCGTCCAAGATCCCGCTGCGCACGATCGCACTCTTGCGAGCATCTGCTCTTCCAAGCATGTCTATAAAAATCAACACGAGGAGCACGACAATCGCAGCTACTAAAATCGCCGAAACATCCAACACGTTTCCATTCACTTCAACTTCAGCCAAGTCAAATATCTTCAAGGATTTTATTTTTGTTATACCCAACAAATACATTAAAGACAGCAAAAATACCGCAATGTAAAAGTATTTCGATATCGAGCTGAATTTGTCAGGCGGCACGTATTATTTTCCCGTTTTTGCGCTCTTGAAGAACAATGCGTCGGCCTATTACTCCATTTCTGATCAAATGGGCTTGAACGCGAATTTTACGGTTGCCTTTAAAATCTCGCCAAGATTTCGCTTTGTATATAAAGCTTCCGTTGAGGCGACTTTCTTTCCATGTTAACGCCCAAACCCGATCTATGTCGAAAATTTGTTCCGGTGTTTCTACACGTGGATTGCCATCATCATCTAGAAATACCGTGACTTGGATGTTTGTTAAGCCGGTCACGTATCCTGTTATGAGCTGCTGATTTACTACGACATGCTCTGCCAATCGAGACGGTCTCTTGTTTGCCATCGCCACGAATACCCCTCATTTCCTTACCGCTATTTCGCGCCACACGCCACCATTCCGACGATCCGTCCCTCTCGGCTTGACTCGCGCCCGAGTCAACTCGTCGCATTTCAGAACAAGCAAGCCTGTCGGTCACAATCCTGGCACGGCCAGGCATGGCGGGCATTTGTCCAGGCCTCGGCGCGGTGGCGGAGCGTGCCGCCCCGCCGCCCAAAATGAGAACCGAACCCGGTCAGCAAGGCAAGACCAGCCGGACGTTCAAGCCCCTTGTCCAAAAATCGCCGGACAAGGGGCGAACGCACGAGCGGTGATAACTTCCGTCCCTGCAGGGTATAATGCGGCATCTACCCTGCAGGGCATTTCCCGATTTTGCCGTATTTCTTTCCAGCCAACTAAGAGCGGGGCGCGCTTGACATGGTGCCCCAAAAACCCGGATCGCCGAAAACGTCCTTTATGCGCTTTAACGCATAAACATCATATATGCTAAAAATCGCATATTGCGCTTTTATGCGCTTTCTGGCATAATAATAGTCAGGAGATTCCCATGTCGCACATCGCACGCTCCCCCAAGCAGCTGGGGAACATCATCCAGCGTACCCGCAAGCAGCGCGGCCTGACGCAAACCCAGCTTGCCGCGCTGGCAGGCCTGCGACAAGAGCTCATCTCCAAAATAGAGACGGGGCACGAGGGCACCAAGCTATCGTCCATTTACGCCTTGTTTGCCGCCCTCGATCTGGAGCTGGTCGTCGATACGCGCTCTGGACGTCCCGCGACAAACATCGAAGATATCTTCTAATGGCGCGCCGAAAGACACATGCCCCGCTCAATGTCCTGATCAACAACCGACTGGTCGGACGATTGAGCAAGGAAGCCAATGGCGCGGTCAATTTCCAGTATGATCAAAGCTGGCTCGACTGGAGCCCGGCCTTTGCGATCTCGCTGTCCCTGCCATTGCGCGAGACGGCATACAGCGGCGCACCGGTCGTTGCCGTGTTCGACAATCTGCTGCCTGATAATCCGAATGTCCGTCGCCGCGTGGCTGAGCGCATGGGCGCGCAGGGGACGGATTATTTCAGTCTGCTGGAAGCGATCGGGCGGGACTGCGTGGGTGCCATGCAGTTCATGCCGGACGGTGAAGCCATCGATACCGAGCCCTATGTGAAGGGCGAGCCGGTTGGCGAACCAGAGATTGAGGCGATGCTCGCGAGCCTTGCTGCTGCGCCGCTGGGTGTCGACAAAGATCAGGATTTCCGGATTTCCATCGCGGGTGCGCAAGAGAAGACGGCGTTGCTCTGGCACGAAGGCAGATGGATGCGTCCGACCGGCACGACGCCCACGACGCATATGCTCAAGCCCCAGTTGGGAGAAATCCCGACCGCATTCGGCCCGATCGACATGTCGGCAAGCGTCGATAACGAACATTATTGCCTAAAGCTCATGGAGGCATTCGGTCTCGATGTCGCCAGGACGGATGTCGTCACATTTGGCAAACGGCGCGTACTGGTCGTCGAGCGCTTTGACCGTCTATGGCGGAGCGATCAGCACTTGCTGCGCTTGCCGCAGGAAGATTGCTGCCAGGCTATGGGCATAGCGTCCGCGCAAAAATATCAGAGCAATGGCGGACCGGGCATGCGCGATATCCTGACGCTGCTGCAACGATCGGACGAGCCACATAAAGATCAGACAGATTTCTTCAAAAGCCAGATATTGTTCTGGCTGATCGGAGCCACGGACGGGCACGCCAAGAACTTCAGCATCTTCCTGAAGCCGGAAGGCCGCTACGGATTGACGCCATTCTATGACGTGCTCTCGGCGCAGCCAGCCTTCGACAACAGGCAGATTCCAAACAACAAATACAAGCTGGCGATGTCCGCGGGAAACAGCCGCCACTATCGCGTCCTGGAAATCATGGGGCGTCATTTCGTGCAATCGGGCAACGCCGCAGGCCTTGGCCGCACGTTAATGCGTCAAGCGATCGAGACGATTCTGGACAATGCCACCAGTGCGACCGACCGCGCGCGCAGCCGCATGCCGGACGACTTCGCACATGATATTCACGAGAGCATCACAGCCGCGATCGCGAAGCGGCTGCAACATCTGGCCAGCGCACTCGAAGAACTCTAAAGACCTCCAATGATCGAATGATCTATTGGCGATAACCGAGGGGTTATCGCCGTGATGATCAGAACAGGCTCAGCTGCCGCGAGCTTTCGACATAGGCGCGCCATTCCGGCTTCATCGCCTCGTGATCCAGCCACGCCTGCACATAGGCAAGCGCCGATCCATAGGGTTCGATCTGCGCCTCGTGCAGAAAGTGCGAGCGGTAGCCGGTCTCGGTGACGGGCAGGCGCTGGCGACCTTCGGCGTGGAGCTCGATATGATCGATGGCATATTCGGCGCAGAAATGGGGAACGTGGGTGACCATGATCTTGATCCCGTTCCAGATCAGCATGGTGGTGATGGGCGCGCCTCTCATTGGCGTGCCCCTTCCCCGGCGGTGACGGGTTCGCTCGGCGTACGAAGGACGATGCGCCCGTTGATGGGGACAACCTCCAGCTGGAGCGTCATGCCCTTGCCGTCCTTGTGCTTCCAGGATGCGCCGACCTTGTTCCAGTAGGATTTCTCGCCTTTCTGGGCGACGTGCCAGGCGATGAAGTCGGGCGCTTTGGGTTCGGTGGTGGACGGGGTTTTCTGAGTGCGTGCCATGGTAAATCTCCTTTGGTTTTGGGTTGGCTCGTTGCGCCATTCCAAGAGACCGGACGGAGAAGGACGGGCGTCATGCCCTACACGGGAGCGAAGCGCAGCGGAGCGAATGGAGCGGGCCGGGTATTGACGGCCGTGCGCGTCCGGTCAGGAACTGGCGTCAAGAAACGAGCAAGCCCACACGCCAAAGCGTTTCATCTGGCTGCCTCGCGCCCCCGATCAATCAAAGGCTACAAAGTGCCCCCGCGCCAGCGCGCGGCCATCAGCTCCTGCGACAACTCCAGCAAAGCACAGGTCGGCCTGAAAGACTGCAAGGACATGGGCATGTCCTGCTCCACTGACGTTGCGCCCCTGACGGGTGCAGCCCGTCCGCCCCGTGCCAGCCGATTTCCCGACAAGAGCCGGAATGGTCCGGCGCAACGACGGGAGAGCACCATGCACCATCATCAACTGATCGGGATTGACGATCTCACCAAACTCACCACGCGCGAACTGCGGGAACTTGACGCACGACTGTGCCAGATTATCGACCACGAGCCCGACCTCACCGACCGCGACATCGCTGTCATTCTCGTATCACTGACGAACATCCGCGCCGTGTTCGACCTCCGGCACATGGCATTGTCAAAACGAGGCGAGCCGATCTGAAGCCGTGACCGCAGTCTTTTCTCCTCGGTGAGACTAACTGGCTCGACCTGCGGGGACATCCAAGCTGCCGCTTGGTGCAGTAAGCGGAGCGTCGAACACGTTAACCGACGCTGTGACGGGAATATCCTTTACCAATTCTTTGACGGCAGATGCGAACTTTTCATCATATCCCCGGTGATCAAGCAAGGCGTAAAGTAATTGCTTTTGACCGGCGACGAGCGGGATCGTCGTCAAAGCCTCCTGCTGGAATTCAGTCCAACTCAGAATGCCTAGACAGTACGCATCGTAGATGTGATTGATCCGATTGATAAAGAAGAACATGCACGCATTGAGCGCCAGCCTTTCTTCCTCGGATTTCGGTGTTTCACCATAGACCATCTGCTCAACCGCTTTCGCATGTGCAGGCGAAGCGGCCGCCGCCAAATTCCACTCCTGTTGCTGTTTCCACATTTCATGAATGATTGCGGCTTTGTCCCGGCGCTTGGTATAGTCGTGCACCATCCAGGCAATCACAACCGTGGTGACGGCACCTGCGACAGAAGCAATAGCGTCAATTATTCCCCAGATATCGGCCATGAATCGCCCCCCGAACGGCAGTTCGCTGCTCGATACCGCAAGTCGCAGATGAATAGGATCACAAAGTCCAGGAATTGGACCACGGCTATGTCGTGTTCCGAAGCTCGCTCGTGTCGAAGCGGTCGAGGAATTCAGCAGCCCGGCTCGCTGCACTCGCCGCCGTGAAGATCGCCTTGCGGTCGCCCTTCAGGATGCGCAGCCAGCTGTCGATATAGGCGGCATGATCCGCGCGCGGCTCGGCGGAGATGCCGAGGTCGCCGCAGAGGAAGGCCGCGCCAAGCTCGGCGACATATCCTGACAGTCCAGCCCTAATTTGAATTTTTGGGGGTCGAG
>CAZGVX010000077.1:0-9260 GCA_964529225.1 uncultured Sphingobium sp. | reverse complement strand
CCGGTGCTGTGCGGCTCCGCGTTCAAGAACAAGGGCGTGCAGCCGCTGCTCGACGCGGTCGTCGACTATCTGCCGAGCCCGCTCGACATCGAGGACGTGAAGGGCGTGAAGCTCGACGGCGAGACGCCGGACAGCCGCCCGGCCGCGGACGATGCGCCGTTCAGCGCGCTCGCGTTCAAGATCATGAACGATCCGTTCGTCGGCACGCTGACCTTCACCCGCATCTATTCGGGCACGCTCACCAAGGGCGCGTATCTGAACTCGGTGAAGGACAAGAAGGAAAAGATCGGCCGCATGCTGCTCATGCATGCCAACAGCCGCGAGGACATCGACGAGGCCTATGCGGGCGACATCGTCGCGCTGGCCGGCCTCAAGGAGACCACCACCGGCGACACGCTGTGCGCCGAGCGCGCGCCGATCATCCTCGAGCGCATGGAATTCCCGGAGCCGGTCATCGAGCTGTCCGTGGAACCCAAGACCAAGGCCGACCAGGAGAAGATGGGCATTGCGCTCAACCGTCTGGCGGCCGAGGATCCCAGCTTCCGCGTCTCCACCGACCATGAGAGCGGCCAGACCATCATCAAGGGCATGGGCGAGCTTCACCTCGACATTCTCGTCGACCGGATGCGCCGCGAGTTCAAGGTCGAGGCGAATGTCGGCGCGCCGCAGGTCGCCTATCGCGAATATCTCGGCAAGCCGGTCGATGTCGATTACACCCACAAGAAGCAGTCGGGCGGCACCGGCCAGTTCGGTCGCGTCAAGCTCAAGGTCACGCCGGGCGAGCGCGGTTCGGGCATCGTGTTCATCGACGAGGTCAAGGGCGGCAACATCCCCAAGGAATATATCCCCTCGATCGAAAAGGGCATGCGCGAGACGGCGGAGACCGGCAGCCTCATCGGCTTCCCGATCATCGACTTCGAAATCCGCCTCTACGACGGTGCGTATCACGACGTCGACTCGTCGGCGCTGGCGTTCGAAATCACCGGCCGCGGCGCGATGCGCGAAGTGGCGCAGCGGGCGGGCATCAAGCTGCTCGAGCCTGTCATGAAGGTCGAGGTCGTCACCCCGGAGGACTATCTGGGCGACGTCATCGGCGACATGAACTCGCGGCGTGGCCAGATCCAGGGCACCGACACGCGCGGCAATGCCCAGGTGGTGGAGGCGATGGTGCCGCTCGCCAACATGTTCGGCTACGTCAATCAGTTGCGCTCGTTCACGCAGGGGCGCGCAAACTATTCGATGCAGTTCTCGCACTATGACGAAGTGCCGCAGAACGTTGCCGATGAAGTGAAGGCGAAGATGGCCTGACGCCTCAGCTGCCTCGGCCAGCCCGGTCGGGGCGGCCGGGAAAATCAGGCTGGATTTGTGGAAATTAACTGCTATGGAGCCGCCTTCGCGCGGCTGTGCCCAAGCGGTTGACCCAAGCTATTTGGACGAAAAGAGGTAGGAAATGGCCAAGGCTAAATTCGAGCGGAACAAGCCGCACTGCAATATCGGGACCATCGGTCACGTCGACCATGGCAAGACCTCGCTGACCGCCGCGATCACCAAGGTGCTGGCCGAAACCGGCGGCGCGACCTTCGTTGACTATGCCAACATCGACAAGGCGCCCGAGGAGCGCGAGCGCGGCATCACCATCTCGACCGCTCACGTCGAGTATGAGACCGAGGCGCGCCACTATGCGCACGTCGACTGCCCCGGCCACGCCGACTATGTGAAGAACATGATCACCGGCGCCGCGCAGATGGACGGCGCGATCCTCGTCGTGTCCGCTTCGGACGGCCCGATGCCGCAGACCAAGGAGCACATCCTGCTCGCCAAGCAGGTCGGTGTCCCCACCATGGTCGTGTTCATGAACAAGGTCGACCAGGTCGATGACGAGGAAATCCTCGAGCTTGTCGAGCTGGAAATCCGTGAAGAGCTCTCCAAGCGCGACTTCGACGGCGACAATATTCCGATCGTCAAGGGTTCGGCGCTCGCCGCGCTTGAGGATAGCAACACGACCATCGGTCGTGACGCCATCCTGGAGCTGATGAAGGCCGTCGACAGCTGGATCCCGCAGCCCGACCGTCCGGTCGACAAGCCGTTCCTGATGCCGATCGAGGACGTGTTCTCGATCTCCGGCCGTGGCACCGTGGTGACTGGCCGCGTCGAGACCGGCATCGTCAAGGTCGGTGAGGAAGTCGAGATCGTCGGCCTCAAGGACACCGTCAAGACCACCGTCACCGGCGTCGAGATGTTCCGCAAGCTGCTCGATCAGGGCGAGGCGGGCGATAACATCGGCGCGCTGCTGCGCGGCACCAAGCGTGAGGACGTGGAGCGCGGACAGGTTCTTGCCAAGCCCGGCACGATCACGCCGCACACCGAATTCGACGCCGAGGTTTACGTTCTGTCGAAGGACGAGGGCGGCCGTCACACGCCGTTCTTCGCCAACTATCGTCCGCAGTTCTACTTCCGCACCACCGACGTCACCGGTGAGGTCGTGCTGCCCGAGGGCACCGAGATGGTCATGCCCGGCGACAATGTGAAGCTCGGCGTCAAGCTCATCGCGCCGATCGCGATGGATCCGGGTCTGCGCTTCGCTATCCGCGAAGGTGGCCGGACCGTCGGCGCAGGGGTTGTCGGAACGATCTCCAAGTAATATAGGCGCGCTTCCGGCCGGGTCCTGGTGATTCGGCCGGAAGGCTTTTCAGGGACGCGCTTCGTGGCCAGCCGGGTTCTGAACCGGGGCCGGCCAGGAAGCGTTTTTGTTTCGGCTCTTTCGCATCGGTAGTGGACATGGAAACGCAGAATATCCGTATTCGCCTTAAGGCATTCGACCATCGTGTGCTGGATCAGGCAACCGGCGACATCGCCGATACGGCCCGCCGCACCGGCGCACTCATTCGCGGTCCCATTCCGCTGCCGACGCGCATCGAGAAGTTCTGCGTCAACCGTGGTCCGCACGTTGACAAGAAGAGTCGGGAGCAGTTCGAGGTCCGCACCTACAAGCGGATGCTTGACATTGTGCAGCCGACGCCGCAGACGGTCGACGCGCTGATGAAGCTCGAACTGGCTGCCGGCGTGAATGTCGAGATCAAGCTGGCCTGACGGGCCTTCATCCCAGCAAAGGCTGGGATCTCGTTTTTAGTCCCGGTTCAGCTCCGGGACGCAATTTCGGAACCTCGCGGTTCCTCAATTTTGGGATACCGCCGGAGCAATGCTCCGGGTCCATGGTCCCCCGTCGCGTCACCAACCCTTCAAGAGGGGGCAGGGCGCATCCGACCCGGACGGGGTGATCGAGATTTTTGGGTTGGCGGCTGCGGGTTCAGGCCTGCGGCGGCTTTTGTGTTTGGATAAGCCCCGTGGCGTTGCCGCCGGGCCTCTGTTGGAAGGGACTGGATCATGCGCACTGGCGTGATCGCGAAGAAAGTGGGGATGACCCGCCTGTTCCAGGACGATGGGCGCCATGTGCCTGTCACCGTCCTGGCGCTTGAAGGCAATCAGGTCGTCGCCCGCCGCGAAATGGATCGGGACGGCTACGTTGCCCTGCAGCTCGGCGCTGGCGTTGCCAAGGCGAAGAATGTCGCCAAGCCGCAGCGCGGGCATTTCGCCAAGGCCGAGGTTGAGCCCAAGGCCAAGCTCGCCGAATTCCGCGTCGCCGAGGATGCGCTCCTCGATGTCGGCGCAGAGATCGCCGCGGATCACTTCATTGCTGGCCAGCTGGTCGATGTGTCCGGCCACACGCAGGGCAAGGGCTTTGCCGGCGCCATGAAGCGTTGGGGTTTCGGCGGTCTGCGCGCGACCCACGGCGTGTCGA
Source organism: uncultured Sphingobium sp. (assembly GCA_964529225.1). GTDB lineage: Bacteria > Pseudomonadota > Alphaproteobacteria > Sphingomonadales > Sphingomonadaceae > Sphingobium. Next base: position 5,461 of record CAZGVX010000077.1, on the reverse strand, counting down.
TCAGTCACCGTTCGCATGGTTCGACCGGTAACCGTCAGGACCCCGGCAAGGTCTTCAAGAACAAGAAGATGGCCGGTCACATGGGCGACCGCGAGCGCACGCAGCAGAATCTGGAAGTCGTGCGGACCGATGTCGAACGCGGCCTTATTTTCGTCAAGGGCTCTGTGCCGGGCTCGAAGGGAACCTGGCTGCTGATCTGCGACGCGGTCAAGGTGCCGATGCCGAAGGACGCGCCCTATCCGGCGTCCCTGCGCGAAGCGGCAAACAATAATGCGCCCGTCGCCGACGAGACGCCCGCCGATCTGCCGGCTGACACCCCTGCCGAGGACGCGGTCGTCAACGACGCGGCTGAGGCCCCCGAAGGCCAGGAGGGCTAAGCGATGAAAGTTTCGGTTCAGACCCTCGATGCGACCAGCGTCGGCGATGTGGAATTGAGCGAGTCCGTATTTGGCCTTGAGCCGCGTGCCGACATTCTCCACCGCGTCGTTACCTGGCAGCTCGAAAAGCGCCGCGCGCCCGCCTCCGCGACCCGCGAGCGGTCCGAGGTCGCGCGCACCGGCAAGAAGTTCGGCCGCCAGAAGGGCGGCGGCACCGCCCGCCACGGCGATCGCCGCGCGCCCATCTTCATCGGCGGCGGCAAGGCGCACGGTCAGCGTGCCCGCACGTTCGGCCATTCGCTCAACAAGAAGATCCGCGCGCTCGGACTTCGCATGGCTCTTTCGGCCAAGGCGCAGGCTGGCCAGATCACCGTGCTCGACAATCTCGATGTGGCCGAGGGCAAGACCAAGGCGCTCGCCGCCAATCTCGCCAAACTCAACATCGGCACCGCGCTCTTCATCGACGGCGATGCGGTGAACATGAGCTTTGCGCGCGCCTCGACCAACCTTGTCGGCATCGACCTGCTCCCGGCAGTCGGCGCCAATGTCTACGACATCCTGCGCGCCGAGACGCTTGTTCTCACGCGCGCTGGCCTTGAGAAGCTGGAGGCGCGCTGCAATGGCTAAGACCGAAAAGGCCGTCGCGAACCGTCATTATGACGTGATTGTCGCGCCGCACATCACCGAGAAGGCGACGCTGCTGTCCGAGAACAACGCGGTCGTGTTCAAGGTCGCCAAGGACGCCTCCAAGCCGGAGATCAAGGCCGCCGTCGAGGCGCTCTTCGATGTCAAGGTCGAGGCCGTCAACACGCTTGTCCAGAAGGGCAAGGTGAAGCGTTGGAAGGGCAAGCCCTACAGCCGCAACGACGTCAAGAAGGCGGTCGTCCGCCTGGCCGACGGCCAGTCCATCGACGTGACCACCGGTATCTGAGGCGGATCGAACCATGGCACTCAAGCATTATAATCCGACCAGCCCGGCACGCCGCGGCCTCGTCCTCGTCGACCGGTCCGGTCTGCACAAGGGCAAGCCCGTCAAGGCGCTGACCGAGGGCAAGCGCAAGACCGGCGGCCGAAACAACAAGGGGCATGTGACCTCGCGCGGCATCGCAGGCGGTCACAAGCAGCGTTATCGCATCATCGACTTCAAGCGTCGCAAGTGGGACGTCGAGGGGACGGTCGAGCGGCTGGAATATGATCCCAACCGCACTGCCTTCATCGCGCTCGTCACCTATCCGGACGGCGAGCAGGCCTATATCCTCGCGCCGCAGCGGCTCGCCGCAGGCGACAAGGTCGTCGCAGGCAAGAAGACCGACGTGAAGCCGGGCAACGCGATGGAGCTGGGTCAGATGCCGGTCGGCACGATCCTGCACAATATCGAGATGAAGCCCGGCAAGGGCGCGCAGCTCTGCCGCTCGGCAGGCACCTATGCGCAGCTTGTCGGCCGCGATCGCGGCATGGTGATGATCCGCCTGTCCTCGGGCGAGCAGCGGTACATCCGCTCGGAGTGCATGGGCACCGTTGGTGCCGTGTCGAACCCGGACCATGGCAACCAGTATCTCGCCAAGGCCGGCCGCAAGCGTTGGATGGGCGTGCGTCCGCTGACTCGCGGCGCGGCGAAGAACCCGGTCGACCACCCGCATGGTGGTGGTGAAGGCAAGACCGCCGGTGGCCGTCATCCGGTCACGCCGTGGGGCAAGCCCACCAAGGGCGGCCGTACCCGCAACAACAAGGTGACCGACCGCATGATCATCCGGTCCCGCCACGCGAAGAAGAAGAGGTAAGCGATGGCTCGCTCCATTTGGAAAGGTCCGTTTGTGGACCTCAGCCTGCTGAAGAAGGCAGAAGCCGCGCAGGACAAGGGCGGCAAGAGTGGCCCGATCAAGACCTGGTCGCGTCGTTCCACGATCCTGCCGCAGTTCGTTGGCCTCACCTTCAACGTCTATAACGGCAAGAAGCACATCCCTGTGTCCGTCAACGAGGACATGGTGGGTCACAAGCTGGGCGAATTCGCGCCGACCCGGTTCTTTCCTGGTCACGCCGCCGACAAGAAGGGCAAACGCTGATGGGCAAGGAAAAGGCACCCCGCCGCGTTGCGGATAACGAGGCGCTGGCCGTCGGCACGCAGATCCGCGGCTCGGCGCAGAAGCTGAACCTTGTTGCGGCGCTCATTCGCGGCCGCAAGGTCGAGGATGCGCTCAATGTCCTCACCTTCTCCAAGAAGGCGATGGCGGTGGACGTCCGCAAGGTGCTCGCATCGGCGGTCGCCAATGCGGAAAACAACCATAATCTCGACGTCGACCAGCTTGTCGTCGCGGAGGCAAGCGTCGGCAAGGCGTTCACGCTGAAGCGTTTCCACACGCGCGGCCGCGGCAAGTCGACCCGCATCCTGAAACCCTTCAGCCGCGTGCGCATCGTCGTGCGTGAGGCTGCCGACGAGATGGAGGCCTGATCCATGGGTCACAAGAGCAATCCGATCGGGCTTCGCCTCCAGATCAACCGCACCTGGGACAGCCGCTGGTATGCCGAGGGGCAGGACTATGGCCGGCTGCTGCTGGAGGATCTGAAGCTCCGCCAGTATATCATGAAGAATCTGCCGCAGGCCGCAATCTCCAAGGTCGTCATCGAGCGCCCGGCCAAGCTGTGCCGCGTGTCCATCTATGCGGCGCGCCCTGGCGTCATCATCGGCAAGAAGGGTGCGGACATTGAAAAGCTGAGGAAGACCCTCGGCGCGATGACCCAGAGCGATGTTTCGCTCAACATCGTCGAAATCCGCAAGCCCGAGATCGACGCAAAGCTCGTTGCGCAGGGCGTCGCTGACCAGCTCGAGCGCCGCATCGCGTTCCGCCGCGCCATGAAGCGTGCGGTGCAGTCGGCGCTGCGTCTCGGCGCCGAGGGCATCAAGATCACCTGCGGTGGCCGTCTGGGCGGCGCGGAAATCGCGCGGACCGAATGGTATCGCGAGGGTCGCGTTCCGCTGCACACGCTGCGCGGCAACGTCGATTATGCCGAGGCTGAGGCGCACACCGCCTATGGCGTGTGCGGCATCAAGGTCTGGATCTTCAAGGGCGAGATCCTTGGCCATGATCCGATGGCGACCGATCGTCTCATGATGGAGGCGCAGACCTCCGGCGTCCGTCCGGCGCGCTGAGGGTGAGTAGATAAAATGCTGCAACCGAAAAAGACAAAATTCCGCAAGTCCTTCAAGGGTCGCCTCAAGGGTGACGCCAAGGGCGGCACCGATCTCAACTTCGGCGCTTATGGGTTGAAGGCGCTCGAGCCGGAGCGCATCACCGCGCGCCAGATCGAAGCGGCCCGCCGCGCGATCACGCGCCACATTCGCCGCCAGGGACGGTTGTGGATCCGCGTGTTCCCGGATCTGCCGGTGTCCAAGAAGCCCGCCGAAGTCCGTCAGGGCAAGGGCAAGGGTTCCGTCGAATACTGGGCGGCTCGCGTCAAGCCTGGCAAGGTGCTGTTCGAGCTGGACGGCGTGCCCGGTCCGCTTGCGGCGGAGGCGTTCAGCCGCGCGGCGATGAAGCTGCCGATCAAGACCAAGGTCGTTGCCCGCCTCGGCGACACCTCGCATCTGGGAGCATAAGGCCGTGGCCAGCGACATCGCAAATCTGCGCACCAAGACCGATGACGAGCTGTCGACCGAGCTCGGCAACCTGAAGCGCGAGCAGTTCAACCTGCGTTTTCAGGCGGCGACCAGCCAGCTTGAAAAGCCGAGCCGCGTGCGCGAGGTGCGCCGCACCATCGCCAAGATCAAAACCCTTCAGACCGAGCGCGCCGCCGCTTCGGCCGAAGCGAAGTAAGGAAGGACGAGCCCATGCCCAAGCGCGTGCTGACCGGCACTGTGGTGTCCGACAAGGGTGAGAAGACGATCGTTGTCCGCGTTGAGCGCAAGGTGAAGCACCCGCTTTACGGCAAGATCATCCGCCGCTCGAAGAAGTATCATGCCCATGACGAAGTGAACGAGTATCGCGAGGGCGAGACCGTCCGCATCGAGGAATGCGCGCCGATTTCGAAGCTCAAGACCTGGAAGGCGATCGGACGTGTCGATACGCACAAGTCGCCTGAGCAGGTTGCGGCGGAGCACGCGGCCTAAGTTGTTTTTTGGAACTGCCGGACGGGTTTCGGCAAGCCGGATGAGAAGGAAACGGATCAATGATCCAGATGCAGTCAAATTTGGAGGTCGCTGACAACAGCGGCGCCAAGCGTGTCCAGTGCATCAAGGTGCTGGGCGGGTCCAAGCGCCGCTTTGCGGGCGTGGGCGACGTCATCGTCGTCTCGATCAAGGACGCGCAGCCCAAGGGCAAGGTCAAGAAGGGCGACGTGCATCGCGCCGTGATCGTGCGCACCGCCAAGGATGTGCGCCGTCCGGATGGCAGCGTCATCCGGTTCGACAGCAACGCGGCTGTGCTCGTCAACAAGAACTCCGAACCGATCGGCACCCGTATCTTCGGTCCCGTGGTTCGTGAGCTGCGCGCGAAGAACTTCATGAAGATCATCAGCCTCGCGCCGGAGGTGCTGTAACCATGGCCGCCAAGATCAAGAAGGGCGACAGGGTCGTCGTGCTCGCGGGCAAGGACAAGGGCCGCACCGGCAACGTGCTGCAGGTCTTCCCCAAGGAAGATCGCGTCCTGGTCGACGGCATCAACGTCCATGCGCGCCACCGCAAGGCCGATCAGGCAAATCCGCAGGGCGGCATCGACCGCAAGCCGGCGCCGCTGCACATCTCCAACGTTGCGATCGCTGGCGCCGACAACAAGCCTACGCGCGTCCGCTTCGAGACGCGCGACGGTGCCAAGGTCCGCGTCGCCGTCAAGACCGGGGAGGTCATCAATGGCTGAGGAAAAATACGTCCCCCGCTCCAAGCAGCTCTATGACAACAGTATCGCCAAGGCGATGACCGAGAAATTCGGTTACAAGAACGTCATGGAAGTGCCCAGGATCGAGAAGATCACGCTCAACATGGGCGTTGGCGAGGCGACTCAGGACAAGAAGAAGGTCACCACCGCCGCTGAGGAAATGGAGCTGATCGCCGGCCAGAAGCCTGTGATCACCAAGGCCAAGAAGTCGATCGC